>JAJPJC010000069.1 GCA_021324445.1 Isosphaeraceae bacterium | reverse complement strand
TCGGCGTTGGGATCCGTGCTGTAGATATTCACGTACATCAGCATGCTGGGCACGACCTGGCTGACGAGGATCCCCTCGCGCACCACCAGGGGCGGGAGCTGGAACAGCACGATGTTGACCCGGTTTTGCACGTTCACGACATTGATGTTCGGGTCCGTGCCCGGCTCGAAGTAGATGATGATCGCCGCCTCGCCGGCACTGGTCGCGGAGGAGGTAATGAAGCGCATGTTCTGGACGCCGTTGATGGATTGCTCCAACGGGATCAGAACCGATTCGACCAGGACATTGGCGCTGGCGCCGGGATACGAAATGGAAACGATAACGGTCGGCGGCGCGATGTCGGGGAACTGGGCGATCGGAAGGTTCTTGATCCCCAGCACCCCCAGGAACACGATGATCACCGAGATCACGATCGCCAAGGCCGGTCTATGCAGGATTGTTGCGAACATGGTCTCACCGGGCGCTTCAAGACCAGCCACTCCTGGGCTGGGCCTGGCGGCACTCCCTGGCGCGATTCCACCGCGTCGAACGAGACCCGAAAGGCGAAATTGACAGCAAGCTGCCGGATTTGTCGAGTTCCCAGGAACGGTGTGATGGGTCAACGCTGCTGGCAAGGCGGCATCGTCGCACCAGGCCACACTGATGGGAGCACACGGGAACGGTCGATTGCATTCGGATCTAGCATAAGGCGAAGCCGAAAGCAAGGAGAATCTTTTCGGTTTTTGGATTTTTTTGAGAATGGGATATGGATACGGCTTGGCGAACCGGAAGAACGGGGGTCAATCCGCAAAGCCGATTGGTCTTGGTGGATCTCAGCGGCTGCCGGAACGTCGTGGGAAGCCGGCCAGAGGACTCGGCTCGGCGCGTCCCTCGCGCACCAGGTAGCCGGCATCGGCCGCCACGGGGCCCAATCGATCCACGCGCCCGGAGGGCCAGGCCACCTCGATCGCCTCGACCCGGTCGGCATCTCCGAGGCCGAAGTGGAGCCGCGGGTCGCTCGCCGACTGGTAGCTCCCACCGCCGAACCGCCAGGCGACCTGGCGCCGGCCGCCCGCGACGACGATCACCCGCGCGCCGACCGCCTCGCGATTGGAGGCCGTCCCCTCCAGGCGGAGGGTCAGGGCGTGGCCCGCGGCGCTCCGGTTGTGGAAGTAGGCCAGGGGCCCGTCCTGAGCCACCAGGACCAGGTCGATGCGACCGTCGTTGTCCAGGTCACCCGCGGCCAGGCCCCGACCGACCCGCGGGACCTGCCAGGGCGGCCCCGCGCGGTCGCTCACGTCGGTCAATTGCCCCCCCGCGCCGCCGACCAGGAGCTGGGCGGGCATGGCGTAGGGAATCTCGGGCCGGAAGTCGTCCACGTGACCATTGGTGATGGCGACGTCGAGGTGCCCGTCGTTGTCGACGTCGAGGAATGCGGTGCCGAAGCCGAGTTGATAGCGCGTCGGGACCGCCAACCCGATCTCCCCGGTATGGTCGGTGAAGACACCGCCCCCCAGGTTGTGGTAGAAGGTCATCGACTCGTTGTAAAAGTTGGTGACCCCGAGGTCGGGTCGACCGTCGCCGTCGAGATCGCCGCAGGCCACGCCCATGCCCGCCTGAGTGCCGCCGTGGGCATTGGTGGCGAGGCCGGAAATCTCGGCCACTTCTTCGAATTTCAGGCCACCCCGGTTGCGGAAGAAGTAATTGAGCGACTGGTCGTTGGCCACGAAAAGGTCGACCCACCCGTCGCCGTCGAGATCGGTGGCGACCACCCCCAAGCCCTGACCGTGCCAGTCGTGGATCCCGGCCTGCTGGGTCACGTCCACAAAGCGGCCGCGATCGTTGCGGAACAGGTGATCCGGCAAGTGCCGGAACCGCTGGGGCGCACAGTAGCTGGTCCGCTTCTTCTCCTCGTCGAAGCAGATCTTCGGGTGCTCGGCATCCCACTTCAAGTAATGGCAGACGTAGAGATCCAGGTCGCCGTCATTGTCCAGGTCGGCGAAGGCGGCCGAGGTCGGCCAGTCGCGGTCTCCTCCCAGGCCCACCGCCTCGGTCACATCCCGGAACGTCCCGTCACCCTGGTTGCGATAAAGGGCGTAGCCGCGCCATCGCGTGAGGAAGAGGTCGGGATGACCATCGTTGTCATAATCCCCGACGGCCACTCCGTGGCCATAGCCCTGCGCGAACCTGGCGATGCCGGCGGCGGCGGTGGCATCCTCGAACGTGCCGTCCCCCCGGTTGTGGAACAGTCGGTCGCCCGAAGTGGGTCGGGCCGGTGGGACCCGTGGGGCAGCCGCCCCCGGCTGCCAGTGGGCGCCAGGGGGCGGGAAGGGCCCGCCCTGGACGAGATAGACGTCCAACCAGCCATCGCCATCATAGTCGAGCAGCCCGACGCCCCCGCTCATGGTCTCCGGGATCTGCCGAGCGGGCGTCGCGCCGTTGTCGAAGCGGAAACACAGTCCGGAAGCCTCGGCGTCGTCCGTGAAGACCGGTGGGGCCGAGAGCCGCCCGAGCGATCGGCTGCCCTGGGCTGGAGTCGGGCCGAGCTCGGCGAGCAGACCGGCGACCGTCAGGCCGGTGCGGGCCGGTCGGGCTCGTTCCAGTCGCTTCAGAGCCGCGCGGGCCTCCCGATTGCCGGGGGAGCGCTCCAGCGCCACGGACCAGAGGGAACGGGCCTCGAATGATCGGCCCAGCACCTCCGCCAGACGCGCCATTTCGACGCAATGACCAACTGCCTCCGCACTCGGTTGGGTCACCAGCATCTCGTAATGGATCTTGGCTCGATCCAGCTCGACCTTCCGCGCGCGCAGCCGGGTCGCGCTCTCGGGCCGCCCGGCTCGCAGCTCGAGCTCGGCCAGCCGTTCCACCGCCTCGACCTGGCCGGGCGCGCGCTCCAGCAGTGCCTCCAGCGCCTGCCGCTCCCGCTCCGGGTCGCCGGATCGCGCGGCGAACCAGGCGCGGACGGCGAGGACATCCTCAGGCGGGACGCCCTCGGGCAGGAGATGTCCGAGCGCTTCCCGCGCGCCGGCCATGTCGCCCGTCGCACGGGCCAGGTTCAGCCGGCTCTTCCAGACCGGGGCGTCGCGCGGGCGTCGCCGCCGGCAGTCGTCGAGCCAGCGCTGGGCCTTGGCGAACTCGCCGGTCCGGATGGCGAGGTTCGCTCGGCCCAGCCAGACCCGGTCGTCGTCCGGAGCGTTCTGGGCCGCTTTCTCCAGGGCGGGCCAGATCGTCTCGATGGGTACGGGGACGATCGAGTCGAGGGTTGCCAGTTCCCGGAGCAAACCGAACCGGTCGGGGTAGCTCTCCCAGCCGTCTTGCACGACGGTCCGCAGCTCCTCGAAACGCCCCTCGAGCTTCAGCAGGTGCACCAGCGTCTCGCGGGCTTCGATGGCGTGCTGGCCGGAGGCCCGAAGGGCGACGGGGAGCAACTCCTCGGCCGCGGCGAACCGGTCGCGCTTCATCAAGAGCCGGACGCGGAGCATGGCCGCGTGCCCGGCGAAGGGCGAATCGGCCGGCACGCGCGACCAGGTCGCCTCGGCGGCGTCGGGGCGACCGAGGGCTTGCTCGCAGGCCCCCAGCAGGAACGTCACTTCCCCGTCGCCGGGCCACCGCGCCGCCGCTGCCGCGAGCACCCGCCGGGCCGCGGCGACCGAGCCGGAGGCGATCCGGGCCTTGGCCTGCTCCAGGCTCGCCCGATAGCGCCAGGAGTCGACGGCGCGCACCGTCCCCCAGGTGGCAAGGACCGAGGCGACGCCCAGGATCACGACCAATCCGCGCCGGCGCATTCACCCCTCCCGATGGACTCCGAACAGGCCTGGACCGAGGTGCCAGCGGCCTGTCTCGCGGTGAGGAACGAAGCATGGATGGGATCGGGCCGGCAAGCGTCGCCGCGGCACGTGAGCAACGCGTGCCGGCGGTCCCGCCACACCTCACGATCGGCCGCCGGGGACCGGTGCTCGGTTGACGTCCCTTCCGGCCCGCCTTAAGCTTCAAGCCTGCTCATCGACAGGATCCATGCCGATGTTGATCGCTGTGACACGTCGGTCTTCCGCGGGGGTCATGGGCCGCGGCGCCGGTGGGTTCCGGCCGTCTCCGGTGAGGGGCAGATCGCAATGTCCACCCCCGGCCCTGCGCCGTCCTCGACTCCCCTGATCACCTCCGTCTGACTCCGCGAACGCGAGTGAGTTGATCCGATGGAAACACACGACTCGAACCCGATTCCGTCCTCAGGGGTTGCCGACGCCCAGCCGAGCGGCTCAGCCGGCGCCGCCAGTGCCAGAGCCAGCCCCGGCAGGGGCCGATCGCCGGCGGTCCGTCTCTGGGCTCTGGGAGCCGGGGCTGGAGCGGCCCTGGTCTCCTGGCTGCTGATCGAGGCCACACGGGACAGCTTCAAACCAGGGCTCAGAACGGCGCGGTTCGGTGCGATGACGTTCCTGGTCCCTGGGTGGCAAGACCGGGCCAGCGCCGTTACCCGGAACGCGGGATTGGCCCTGGGGCTGACAGGCGCCACCGTGGGGCTTGCGTTCGGCTTGGCGGGTGGTCTGGCGCGTTCGTCCCCGCGAGCCGGCGCCGTGGCCGCGTTCCTGGGCCTGGTGCTGGGTGCCGCCGCGGGAGCCGGCGCGTCTCTCGCCGCGGTCCCGCTGGCCGCCGGAGTCCGGGAGCACGACCCGGGGAACCTGTCCGCCGAGATGGCTTCGTCCCTGCTGGTGCATGGCCTGCCCTGGGCGGCTGCCGGCGGCGTGGGCGGGCTGGCGTTCGGGATGGGACTGGGCGGTCGCGCAAGGGCCGGTCGTGGCCTGCTGGGAGGGCTGCTGGGTGCCGTCGCCGGGGCGTTCCTGTACGAGATCATCGGCGCGCTAATCTTGCCAGCCACCAAGACCGTAGATCCCATCGCCGCGACCTGGGGCATCCGCTTGCTCGCCCAGCTCCTGGCGGTCGTCCCCGCTGCAGCCGGGGTTGCTGTGCTCAGCAGTCGGCAGTCGGCAGTGTAGAGAAGCAGAAAACGAGGCCGAACCGGTCTCGGTCCTTACTGCCGACTGCTGACTCGCTTTCAGTAGGCATCGGAGCTGATGACCTCGCCATTGGCCTTGGTCCCGAGGCTCCACCAGGTCATCCGGTTGATGCTGTCCTTGACGAAGCGGACGCTGCCGTCGGCGAACAGGACGTTGCATCCGCCGGGGTGGTTGCTGGCGGCGCCAATCGAGAAGCTGGCGTCCGGCCAGGGTGCTCCCCCGACCTGGAAATTCGTCCGACAACCGCCGATCGGGTACTGGTGATCGTTCGGCGTCTGGATGCAGTTGAACATCGAGTAACCGCTGGCGCCGAGACCCCACCGCCAGCCTTTCATGTCGTTCTGGACGTTGCCCTGGGTCTGAAACGCGACGGTGCAGGCCTGGAGCGCGTTGAGGAAAGCCGGCGGATTGGAGAACGCGTCGTAGATCCCGCCGGGGTCGGTGCCCCCGTACGACACACCGGTTGCCATGTTACCCCGGTATTTGCTCCCCGGATTCGCACCGCCCAGTTGAAGACCCCGACCGTCGCCGACCAGCCACTCGGCGTAGGCCACGGTGTTCGAGGTGCCGTCGGTACAGTTCCTGACGCCGTAGGCAAGCGCGAACGTGAACATCCCGGTCGAGCCGGAAGGTTGCTGATAGTATAAGGGCGGCCCGGGGACGTTCGCGTTCCAATTGTACAGCGGCAGGCCGGTCGTGCCGAAGCAGGAAGCATAGTCGTTGATGTCCTGCTGGCCACCACCGCAGTAGGGATCGGAAGGGCACACGAAGGAATTGATCAGGGTGTGTGTGGCCGTCGTGTTGATGCCCCCCGTCCCGTCACTCGTCGTCGTACCGGTTGCCAGCGGGCCCCAGTTGAAATTGATCGCGTTGTACAACACCGTCTGTTCCAGATACCCGAGCATGAGGGCCTGAGCGCTCCAGGACGCCCAGACCCCGGGATCGTTGGCCGTGTCGACCGGATTGAACGAGGTCCCCAGGGGGAACACATCCTGGGCGGTGTGGTAGTTGTGCAGAGCGATCCCGATCTGCTTGAGATTGTTGGTACACTGGCTGCGCCGGGCCGCCTCGCGGGCCGACTGCACCGCCGGAAGCAAGAGCGCAATGAGCACGGCAATGATGGCGATCACCACCAGCAATTCGATCAGGGTGAAGCCGCGACGGAATGCGGAATCCACGAGAAGCCTCCTCGAGTAAGGGAACGCATGATTGAATTGACAACTCCAAGAAGAGTGACGCGGAAGTGACACGATCCCGATGGATGTCAACCAGACCCGCGAGGGCATCGCGGTCCGGCGGTCGCTCAGGGCGACGTCTTCCCGGAGGCCTTCGCTTTGGCTTTGGCCTTGTTCGCCTCAATCATCTGCTCGCGATAATTGGCCATGTACTGTTGAGCCTTCTTGGCCGTCGCCGTGTCGACAGGGGCCGGCTTGGAAGTGTCTTGACCCCCACACCCGACCACCAAGCTGGGGATGCCCAGTGCGAGCAGGAGGATAAGCGGCGCCCCCATGCGACACCGGAAATCGTGGGCTGCCATCGGGAAGTCTCCCTGGCGGTGGTGGTTTGCTTCGGACCGAGAGGCAGGTGGTGTTGATCCAGCGCACCGATGAGCGCGCACCACAGCACAGCACAACCAGTCCCCAAATTCATTCACTTGTCGAATTATGAGCGAAAGAAGAACTGCACCCGGCAACCTACATTGACCCCACGCCCGTGTCAAGGGGCTAGAAGTCCCTTCTGTTGCGAATCGGTGGCACGACTCCGTGAAATCTTCGGGTCCATCGACGCAAACCTTGACCAGAAAAAGAATTGTGGCAACAAACTCATTCAACCGATCAAATTGGCTTCATGTCTCCAAACTCCGGCCTCTCAACGAGTTACGTCAGAACACTCCTCGCGGGGACCGGAGTCGTCGATAGGTCTCGTGTCGTCATTCGCGGTATGATGAGACCCGGATCGGCCCGCGTGTTCTGGCCGCGGCCGCGGCATCCCGCGGGAAGCAGATCCTTGGGGATTCGGCACCCATGAGACGAAGACACTCCGCGCGCCAGGCCGTGCTCCTCCTCGGCGTGCTCGCACAAACCTGGACCACCGCGGCTCAGGTGGTCGAAACGATCGAACCGCCGTCCTGGTGGGTGGAGCGCGACGAGCAGGAGCTGCTGCTGTTGATCGAAGGGTCCGGTCTGGAGGGGGCCGAGGTCCGCGTCGCGCGCGGGCCGATCCGGCTGGCGCGGATCGAGCCCGGGCGCCAGGGACGTACCCTGTTCGTCCACGTAACGGTCCCCGGTGATGCCCAGGCGAGCCCCTGCGAGTTCGAGATCGCCGCGGGAGGGAAGATCCTGCGGCGCCGCTGGGAGCTGGTCCCCAGGCCGGCACGCCACCCCGAGCCGTTCGGGCCCGATGATGTCCTCTACCTGGTGATGCCCGACCGCTTCGCCAACGGCGACCCGGCCAACGACGAACCGCCGGGGGGCGACCGGATGCTCGACCGCCACGACACCCACGCCTACCACGGCGGCGACTTCGCCGGGATCCGCCGCCGCCTCCCCAACCTGGCCGACCTCGGCGTCACGGCGGTCTGGCTCACGCCGGTCTATCGTCAGGCAACCACCTGGTTCGCGGCAAACCTCGCGGGCGCGCCGCGGAAGATGGCCGACTTCCACGGCTACAGCCCGGTCGACGTCTACCAGACCAATCCGCGCTTCGGGTCGCTGTCCGAGTACCGCGCGCTGGTGGACGAAGCCCATCGCCTGGGCCTGAAGGTGATTCAGGACCACGTCCTCGGCCACACCGGACCCCAGCACCGCTGGGTGGTCCATCCGCCGAGTGCCGACTGGTTCCACGGGCCGCTGGACCGCCCGCCGCTGTGCACCTTCCGGTTCGAGGCGCTGACCAACCCCCACGCCCGCGAGGCCGACCGCCGGGGAGTGACCGACGGCTGGTTCGCGGGCATCCTGCCCGACCTCAACATGCGGGATCCTCGGGTGGCCCGCTACGCCATCCAGCAGTCGCTCTGGTGGATCACGCTCTTCGAGGCCGACGGGGTCCGGCTGGACACGTATCCGATGACCGACCGTGCCTTCTGGCGGGACTGGAGCCGACGGCTCAAGGCGACCCACCCCGGGATCCGGGCCGTGGGTGAGGCGTGGGTCACCGACGCGGCCGACCTGAGCGTCTTCCAGGGAGGTCGCGCCGGCTGGGACGGGATCAACCCGGGCGTCGACGCCGTCTTCGATTTCCCGATGTACCAGGCGGCGACGGCGGTCTTCTCGGGCCGGGCGCCGGCCAGCGCGCTGGCCCAGGTCCTGCGCCGCGACGGGCTCTACCCGCGGCCCGACCTGCTGGTGACGTTCCTGGACAACCACGACACGCCACGGCTCGCCGCCGTGGAGGGTGTCACCCCAGCGCGGCTTCGGCTGGCGATCGTCTTCCTGTTGACGACTCGCGGCATCCCCCAGATCACCTGGGGGGACGAGATCGGCCTGCCGGGCCACATGGATGACCGCCGCGACTTCCCCGGCGGCTTTCCGGGCGACGCCCGCAATGCCTTCACCGCCGCGGGACGGACCCCCACGGAGCAATCGATCTTCGCCACGTATCGGGATCTCTTGCGGCTTCGGAAATCCTCTCCGGCCCTGCGCCGGGGGGTGCTGACCAACCTGACTGTCAACGAGACGGTCTATGCCTACCTCCGGCAATACGGGGCCGAGCGCATGGTCATCGCCCTCAACCTGGGGAAAACCCCGGCCGAGGTGACGCTGCCGCCGGAGCTCTCCGGGGCGGCCGAGCGCCTCCATGGCGCGGCCGGCTGGAGCGACGGCCCGACCGGCAGCCGCCTCGGCCTGCCAGGCGAGTCGGCCGCGATCGTGCGACTCGCTGAGCCGAACCCCAGCCGTGACGGAGCCGCCGGCACGGTCCCATGATCCCCGACCTGTGGACTCGGGCGAGGTTGAGCTGCGGCGCGTCGGGTCCCCGAGCCAGCCCACTGGGAGAATCGGGAATTCTTGCGCTTTCTGATCCGTGGTCTCCGAGGAATCGGTGGTCGATGCGTCTGGGACATCCCGCCGTGGTTCAGCCAAGCGGTTTCGATCATGACGTGGTGGTCCTGGGGGCGGGTGCCGCGGGTTTGCTCGCCGCGGCCCGGGCCGCCGACTGCGGTGCGCGGGTGCTCTTGCTGGAGAAGAACCGGCGGGCCGGGGTGAAGATCCTGATGTCCGGCGGCACCCGGTGCAATATCACCAACGCGCGCGGTCTGCGCCGCCTCGAGGTGGTCACCGGCCCGATCGACCCGGCGTATGATCCCGCCCAGAGTCGCGGCCACCGCGCCATCCAGCAAGCCTTCGGATCGGCCGGCGTATTCCTGGGCCCGGCACTGCGGCGTCTGGATGTCGACGCGACCATCCGGCTCTTCGAGGAAGCCGGCGTTGCGACCAAGATCGAGGGCAATGGCAAGGTCTTCCCGGTCTCCGACCGCGCGGTCGACGTGCTCGATGCACTGCTGGCGCGGCTGGAACACTCCGGCGCCGTCCTCCGCTGCCTGAGCCCCGTCCTGGCGATCGAGCGGATCGAAGACCCGGACAGTCGGCAGCCGGGATTCGCGGTCCGGCTGCCGGATGCGACGGTCACCGCGCGCCGCGTGATTGTCGCGGTGGGCGGTTGTTCGTATCCCGGCTGCGGTACCACTGGCGACGGCCATGCGATCGCGCGGGAATTGGGTCATACGATCGTCGAGCCGAGGCCGGCCCTGGTGCCGCTCCGGGTGGCGGCCGGCTGGGTTGCCGGCCTGAAGGGCGTGAGCCTTCCCGACGCCGTCGCCGCGGTCCACTCCGCCGATGGCACCCTGCTCCAGCAGCGTCGCGAGGCGATCCTGTTCACTCATTTCGGGCTGAGCGGCCCCGCGATCCTGGACGTGAGCCGGGCTGCGGCTCGATCGGGCGAGACCGACCGGCTGGTGCTGCGGTTGGACCTGCTCCCGGCGATCCCGCGTGATCAACTGGACCGGACGCTCCAGGCATCCTGCCGGCGGGGGCGCCGGCCTGTGAACGCGCTGCTGCCGGAGGTGGTCCCGCGCCGGCTGGCCGAGCGGCTGGCCGAGGTGGCCGCGATCCCCCCGGATCGAATGGGACCGGACCTGGCCCGCGACGAGCGGCAGCGCCTGGTCGCGGTGCTCAAAGGGCTGTCGCTGCCCATCCGCGGGACCCTCGGCTTTGAGAAGGCCGAGGTCACCAGCGGCGGCGTCGCGCTCGATGAGGTGGATCCCCAGACCCTGGAGAGCCGGCGGGTCCCCGGCCTGCACTTCGCCGGCGAGGTCCTGGACCTCGACGGCCTGATCGGCGGCTACAATTTCCAGGCCGCCTGGAGCACCGGTTGGCTCGCCGGTGAGACCGTCGCGACGAGGCTTCGCGGCTGAGGGGATGTCACTGACGGCCACGGGAACGTAAGATTATAGGTCGAGCCACTTGTCGGTACACCACAGGCCGTACGCAGTGCGAACCAGGGCGACCTTCCCCAATTGACCATGGCATCCTGCCCGACCCCGGAGCAGTTGGAGCGGCTGGTCAACGATCAGTTGGAGGAATCGCAGCGCGCGACCATCGAGGCTCACCTGCAACACTGCGCCGCCTGCCAGCAGGTCCTCGAGCGCTGGGCTGGCGAGACGCTCGAGCAGGCTGTCCCCGCCCCCGATTGGAACCGGACGGTGGCGCAGACCGAACTCCACCCGGACCTGAAGGACCAGCAGCCTCTCCGGGAAACCGGCTCGGGCACGGACGCATCACGGACCGAGGATCAGGGCGCCGACGACGGCCTCCTGGAGCTGCTGGCTCAGTGGGACGAGCATTACCGGCGGGGTGAAGAGCCGCCGCCCGGCTGGCCAGCCCTCGCGGACCCCGCGCGGCTCGAGGACCTCCACCGGCGGATCCAGCGGCGGAAACGGCTGTATGCCCTGCTGAACGACGAGACCCGGAAAGATGAGCGGTCCGTCCCGGCGTCCGGCTCGGCCCCGGTGATCGCCGGCTTCCGGATCCTCCGCGAGATCGGCCGCGGCGGCATGGGGATCGTCTACGAGGCCGAGCAGGAGGTGCTCAGCCGCCGCGTCGCGCTCAAGGTGCTGCCGCCCCAGGCGCTGGGCCACCCCCGGCAGATCCATCGGTTCGAGCGTGAGGCCAGGTCCGCCGCCCGGCTGCATCACACCAACATTGTGCCCGTCTTCGGTGTCGGCAGCCAGGACGGTTACCACTACTACATCATGCAGTACATCGAGGGCTCGAGCCTGGACCGCGTCGTCGATGAGCTGCGGCGCCGGCATCAACCGGAGCTCGGTCCGGCGATCACGGCCCGACGTTCGCCGCCCCGCGACCAGCCCCGTTCCCCGGACCCCGATCCGGCCGAGGTGGCCGATTCGCTGGTCACCGGCCGGTTCGGCCAACCGGGGCCAGCCCGCGACGCGGCAGACCCGGCCCAGCCCCAGCCCGATCCGGAAGCCGGCCCGACGATGGTCTTCCCCCCGGTCGAGCTGCCCACCGCGATGTTGCCGGCCGACCCCTCGTCGCTGGCCTTACCCGGCTCGACCGCGCTGTCCGCGTCGGGGGAACTCCACCGTTCGTACTGGCAGAGCGTGGCCCGGATCGGCCTGCTCGTCGCCGAGGCGTTGGAGTACGCCCACCGCCAGGGGATCCTCCACCGCGACATCAAGCCGTCGAACCTGCTGCTGGATCGGAGCGGCAACGTCTGGATCACGGACTTCGGCCTGGCCAAGACGCCGGGCGCCGACGACCTGACCGAAACCGGCGAGCTCGTGGGGACGATCCGCTACATGGCCCCCGAACGGTTCCAGGGGCGGTGCGATCCGCGGTCGGACGTCTACAGCGCGGGCCTGACCTTGTACGAGCTGGCCGCGCTGCGGCCGGCCTATGACGAGTGGGACCGTTATCGCTTGCTCGATCGCGTGTGCGGTGGGGAGCCGCCGCCGCTGCGGGCACACGCCCCCCGCGTCCCCCGCGACCTGGAGACGATCATCCAGACGGCGATCGCCCGCGAGCCGGCCCGCCGTTACGACGGGGCCGGCGCCCTGGCCGAGGACTTGCGCCGGTTCCTCCAGGGCCGGCCGATCCTGGCGCGGCGGGCCTCGCTTCCCGAGCGGATCACCCGATGGTGCCGCCGCAATCCCTGGGTGGCCGCCTCCCTGGTGCTCCTGGTCCTGGGGACCTCGATCAGTCTCTGGCAGTCGTTCCGGGCCACGCGGGCCGAGCGCGCGGCCACCCTGGCCGCGGCGGCGACCCGCCAGGAGCGGGACCGGGCCGAGGCCGAGGCGGCGATCTCCAAGGCGGTCCAGCAGTTCCTCCAGCAGGACCTGCTGGCCCAGGCCAGCGTCTCCAACCAGGCGACCCGCTTCACCCAGCCCGACCCCGACTTGAAGGTTCGGACAGCCCTCGACCGGGCGGCCGCCAAGATCGGCGACCGCTTCGCCGGCCAGCCCCAGGTCGAGGCCGCGATTCGCCAGACACTCGGCGAGACCTACCACCAGCTCGGCCTCTACAAGCAGGCCCTGCCCCACCTCCAGCAGGCCCTGGACTTGCGGCGCCGCGTCCTGGGCCGGGACGATCCCGGCACCCTCCTGGCGATGCGGGCCCTGGGGAATCTCTACCTGGCCGATGACAAGCTCGCCGAGGCCGAACCGCTCCTGGTCGCAGCCCTGGAGGGCTTGCGCGCGGCGCGCGATCCCAAGCACCCCGAGCTGCTCGAAGCGATGGTTGCGGTGGCTGGCCTTTACTATACGCAGTCGAGATTCACCGACGCCGAACGGCTCCTGGTCCAGGCCCGCGCGGCCTACCTCGAGGCGCGGGGTGAGGACGATCCCAAGACGCTCGAGGTCACCATCGGCCTGGCACTGGTCTACCTGGGGCAGAACAAGCCGGGACTGGCGGAGCAGACCTTGGTCGACGTCCTGCATCGAGCGCGGCACACTCTGGGCAGCGAGCATCCGTTGACCCTGGAAGCCAAACACAACTTATCCAACGTGTATCAGGATGCGGGCAAGAACCCGAAGCAAGCCATGCGGCTCTTGACCGAGGTGATCGAGTCCCAGACCAAGTTGGTGGGCCGCCAACATCCCGACACATTACGCTCGATCGTTCGACTCGGGATCCTTCATGCCAACCAGGGCCAGTGGGATCAAGCCGAACCCCTCCTGTCCGAGGCCCTGGCGGGCGGTCGCGCGGCGCTGGATCGCAATCACGAAGTGACCGAAACCGCTCTGGCGGGGCTGGCCCTGGTGTATCTTCAGAAGCGGGACCTGGCCCAGCTCGGTCGCGTCCTGGTCGAGGCCGCCGAGATCGAACGCGTCCGGTCAGGTCGCCATGGACTCCCGGCCGCAGGGGCCAACCAGTCCGCCGGGATGTTCTTGCTCAACCAGGGCGAATATGCCAAGGCCGAACCCTGCCTGCGCACCTGGTGGGCGTCCTGCGTCCAGAACGGTGCCAATCCGGAAATGCGCTCCTTGAGCGAGCTCGAGTACGGCGTCTCCTTGCTCGCCCAGAAGAAGTACACCGAGGCCCGGCCTCGGCTGCTGGCTGCCTACAAGGCCTACACGCACAGCAAGGGGCCCGTTCGGGAGCCGACCAGCGACCTGGACCGGGCCGATCTGGGGTGGCTCCTCGAGCAGCTCACCCAGCTTCGCGACGAGAAGGGGCACTCGCTCGGCGAGACAGCGCTGGCGATCCTCCAGAGAGATCCCGCCCTCCAGGCCATCGTGCGGGATCTCCAGTTCCCCGGCAATCCGTTCGCGCCTTGATCCCCGGCAACCGGACTGCGATCCGGGGCGGGAAGCCGAGGCCTGGCCGCGGCGATCGCCATCCGGCCGGCTCGGCTCACGGCCCGGCGAAGACATCGGCGGGCAGGTCGGGCATCCCCAGCTTCACCTTCCAGTCGGCCGCCCGATCGGGCCGGCCCCAGCCCTCGTACAAGCGGACCACCCGCTCGGCCGCCTCGCGGAGTCGGAACCGCTCCGGCGCGGGGATCCGCCCCGCGCGGCCGGTCATCCCTTCGAAGCCGTCGACGACCAGCGGCTCGGCCTCGGCGTAGCGGCCCTGGCCCGCCAGCGCACCGCCCAGCAGGCTCATCGCCTCGAACCGAACCCAGTTGTCGGGGGTCGCCTTCGTGCGGATCGCCAGGGCTTCGCGCAGCAGCGGCTCAGCCTCCGAACCCCGCTGCTGACTCAACACGAGCCGCGCGAGCCGAGTGAGATCGTCGGCCAGAGAGGGGTCGGCGGGCTTGGCGGTCTTGCGGCGGCCGGCCACGACGTCCCGGAGCAGGTCTTCGGCCTCGGCAGTCCGACCGAGCAAGCCGAAGGCGTCCGCCAGGCCGATTCGGCTCCGGAGTGTGGACGAGTGGTCGGGGCCCAGCTTGGCCTCACGCAACCGGAGCGTCGCCTCGTGCAGCGCGACCGCTTCCCGAAGCCGGCCGGCGTGCACGTACGATTCAGCCAGGTTGCAGCGGCTCTCGAGCGTGTCGGGGTGGTCGGCGCCCAGCCTGGCTTCTCGGAGCCTCAGGGTCCTTTCGTGGAGCGCGACGGCTTCGAAAGTCCTCCCGGCGGCGTCGAGGGCGTCGGCCAGGTTGCCGCTGCTGGAGAGCGTCTCCGGGTGGTCGGGGCCCAGCTTGGCCTGGCGCAGCCGGAGCGTCTGCTGGTGCAGCGCCAGCGCCTGCTGCGTTCGGCCGGCGTCCTTGTAGGCCAGGGCCAGGTTGTTGCGGCTGATGAGCGTATCGGGGTGGTCGGGGCCCAGCTTGGCCTCTTTCCGTTTGAGGGTCTGCTCGTGGAGCAGGATCGCCTCGGACGTGCGGCCGGCGGCCCAGTAGGCCAGGGCCAGGTTGTTGCGGCAGGCGAGCGTGCCGGGGTGGTCGGGGCCCAGCTTCGCCTCCATCAGCTTGAGCGTCCCCTCGTGCAGCGCGATCGCCTCGGGGAGTCGGCCGGCGTCGTAGTAGACCAGAGCGAGGTTATTGCGGCTGGCGAGCGTGTCCCGGTGGTCGGGGCCCAGCTTGGCTTCCCTGAGCTTGAGCGTCGCCTCATGGAGCGCGATCGCCTCGGCATATCGGCCGGCAAAGTAGTAGTCGTTGGCCAGATTGTTGCGGTTGCCGAGGGTTTCCGGGTGGTCGAAACCGAGTTTGGCCTCTCGAAGCTTGAGTGTGCTCTGGTGCAAAGGGATTGCCTGGGACGCCCTGCCGACGGACCGATAGGCGATGGCCAGGCTGTCGCGGCTGGACAGGGTATCGGGATGGTCGTGCCCCAGAGCGGCCTCGCGCACGGCGAGGGCCCTGGCATGCAGGCTCGCAGCCTTGTCAAACAGGCCGAGGCCGTGATAGGTCCGTCCCAGGACATGGAGGAGTGCTCCCTGAGTGGCCCGCGAACCGGCGAACTCGTGGGCCAGCCGGTTGCTGGCTCGGTCCAGGATCTCGGCGACTTTCACCTGCCGGCCGTCCTGGGCCGGATCCGGGCTGCGGAAGGTTTCGACCAGGAAGGTGCTCACCGCCTCGGCCTGCTTCCGCGACTCCTCCGATTGCGCCAGCGCCGCCTGGGTCTGGGCCTGCGCCTGCTTCGTCTCGGCCAGAGCCCGGCTGGTCGCCGCGTGGGCGTCCCGCAGTTGGCCATTGGCCCGGGCCTGGACGCCGGCGACGGCCCCCAGCCCGATCACCCCGGCTGCCAGCGCCACCAGGGCCGCCGCCACCGCCGTCCGGTTCCGTCGTCCCCACCGCCGCGCCCGGCGGGGAAGCGGCTCGTGCCAGGCGGTCACCGGCTCGTCGGCCGTCCACCGCTCGATGTCCTCGGCCAGTGCCCGAGCCGAGCCATAGCGTTCCTCGGGCCGCAGCGCCATCGCCTTGAGGCAGACCGCCTCCAGTGCTGGGTCGATCGCCGGGTCGATCGCCCGGGGCCGGCTGAAGTCCCCGCGCTGCACGCGAGAGAGCACGTCCCGCGCGTCCCCTTCAAACGGCAGCCGGCCGGTCAGGAGGACATGGAGTGTCGCCCCCAGACTGTACACGTCCGAACGAGGTCCCATCGCTTCCAGGTCGCCCCGGGCCTGCTCAGGGCTCATGTAGGCCGGTGTCCCCAGGGTCGAACCGGGCAGCGTCTCGGCCGAGCCGCTGGCCGAGGCGGGGATCAGCGTCCGCTCGCTGGAGCCGGGATCGGCCTTGCCGGTCGCCTTGGCCAATCCCCAATCGACGACCAGGGTCTCGCCGTGCTGGCCGAGGATGATGTTGCCCGGCTTGATGTCCCGGTGCAGGACGCCGCGCGCATGGGCATAGTCGAGGGCGTTGCAGACGTCCAGGAACCGCCGCAAGAGCTTGTGCTGCTCGAGCGATCGCCGGCCGGGATCGTTCTTCAAGGCCTCGTCGGCGTGGAAGCGGTCGATGGCTCCCTTGAGGCTCTCGCCCCGAATGAACCGCATGGCGTAGTAGGGGCGGCCGTCGCCGTAGGTCCCCAGCCCGTAGACCGGGACGATCCCCGGGTGCTCCAGCCCGCCGGTCACCTCCGCCTCCAGCAGGAACCGCTGGCGGCTGATCGGGTCGTCGGCGTGGCGGTCGAGGATCTGCTTGAGGGCCACCTCGCGGTGCAGCTCAGTGTCCAGCGCCACGAAGATCGCACCCAGGCCGCCCCGGGCGTGCGGCCGCAGGATGCGGAATCGCTGTCCCTGGCTGGTGGCCGTGCCGACGGTATAACCGGCGGTGCCGTCACTGCCGTCATCGAAGGCGGTCGAATCAGACGGGACATGAACCAGGGTGGCGTCGAGCTGGGGATCACCGATGCCGGCGAGGCTCGCCCGGGTGGAGTGCCCGGCGGGGATCGCGGCCAGGCTCGCTTCGGGACTGCCGTGCTTCTTCAGGTGGAGAGCGACCAGGGTCTCCACGACGCCACGCTGGTCGTCGTCGAGGTCGCCGCGACCGACCAGGTGATCGGCCAGCGTGCGGGCCTTGTCCAGCGTCCAGGCCTGGAACGCGGCGACGAGCTGGCCCGGGTTGACCAGGCCGTTCTGGAGGGCAACGAGGCCAAAGAGCAGTTCGCGGTCGGCATGGGCGGCCATGGGTGCGGACTCCCGATGATCCCTCGGCGTCGATCGGCCCGGCCCATCCGGGCGAGCGATCCCATCCTCGGAACCGGAGATCCCTCCGAAAGGTGACCCACCATCGCCCGATTATAGTCGATGGAAGACTCCCTGCACCCAGGATCCAACGAACCGCGCGCGGGAAACCCGCCGCCGTGGATCCCTCACGTCGTGGACGGAGGCATGACGATGGTGTTCGTGCCGAGGACCGCACCATCGGCTGCGCGGATCCCGGCCGGCGCGATCTCTTCGCCCAGCCACCCCACCCACCCCTTCCTGTGGGACATCCGCCGCAACCGCAGGCAAAGCCCGCGGTTGCGGCGGCGGATCAGAGGGATTTGGGGACGAGGGGTCCTGGTCCCGAGATCCAGGGGGCTGACGCCCCTGGCGACGGCCGATCGCCCCCCTCCGGGGCTTACGGTACAGACTCGGAGAGCACGGCGATTGAGCAGCAATTGGTTTTTTGTCGAAATCAACGTGGTAAACTCGGGCTCGGTCATCGCGGGGCGCGGGGCCGATCCCCCGCGCTTTGCCATTCTCGGAAGCATCGATGTCGATTAGGATTCGCGCCGCTTGCAAGTTCTCAGGGCAGACGGTGCACGTCGCCGGTCGTGCGGGAGGCCTCGATGCGCGAAACGGAACAGCGACCACGCCCGGTCGAGATCCGGAGCCGATGGGCTCGACTCGAGCGCGGTTGGTGGGTGGTCCTGGTCGGGATCATGCTGGTGTTCTCGGCGTTCCCGATCGCCAACCTGCTCCTGGGGTTGTCGACCAAGGACTACGGGTTGTGGTACCAGGTTGGCCTGGCGGTTCGCGGGGGATTGGATATCTACCCCCGTCCCGAGACCGGCCGGCTCTTCCCGTTCATGTATCCTCCCTCCGCGGGGGCGATGCTCGGGTTTCTGAGCCTGCTGGGCCCAACTGGGACCCTGGTCGCGCTGTTGGTGGTCAACTCGGTGTCGTGGGTGGTCAGCATCCTGCTCTCGGTCTGGCTGGCCGTACGGCCGGGCCAGCGGCGGCACCCCCTGATCGTCATCGTGCCGTCGCTGTCGGTCATCGTGCTGGTGTACAACATTTACTTGCTGGGCCAGCCCAACCTGATGCTGCTGGCGATGGTGCTGGGGGCATTCGTCTGCCTCCGGCTGGGCCGGGGCGTCGCGGCCGGCGCGCTGGTGGCCACGGCGGCGGCGATCAAGGCGTTCCCGATCCTGATCCTGGGATATTTGGTGTACCGCCGGATGTGGCGCGCCACGGTGGCGACCGTGGCCGTGCTGGCCGCCTGGCTGCTGATCGCTCCCCTGGCCTTCCGGAGCCCCGCCCAGGCGGTCGACGACCTCATGGTCTGGACGCAAGGAATGCTCTTGACCTACAACACGCACGGGATCGCCCAGCGTCCGCTCCGATCGTACAGCTACAAGAACCAGTCGATCATGGCGGTCGCCCATCGTCTGCTCCGCGACGTGCCGGCCGACGGCGAGGCCGTCCTGGCGCGGCGGGCCAAGGCCGGACCGGGCGGCCTGCGGGCTCAGAGGGGGCCGGCGCTGGATCCGGCGACCGATCTCCTCTCGTTCTTGAAGCCCCACCACCGGACAGCCGACGCACCTCAACAGGCCGACACCGCCGTGGGGATCGGCGCCGGTCTCGGGGCCGGCCCCAGCGCGGCTTCCGGCAGCACCGCAGATGGCCCGAGGGCTGCCGAGTCGTGGCGTCGCTGGGACGAGGACCTCAAGGGGGCCGAACCGGCGCTGCGCGCCGCCTGGAAGGTGAACTTCCTCAACCTGGATTTCCCGACCGTGACCGCGATTACCTTGGCCGCCATGATGGGCTTGTGCCTGTTCGTCGCCGCCGTGATGCCGCCACGGCAGGATCGGACCGGTGCGACCGACGCCCTGGAGTTCGCGCTGGTGACCTTGCTCACCCTGATCTTTTCTCCCTTGTCGTTCAATTACGCGTACGTCTGGTTGTTGTATCCGACGACGCTGGCTCTGCACCGGCTGTTGAATGAGCCGGGCGATCCCCCGGCGCGGTGGCGAGCCGTCAAGGTCGTCTGGATCGCCGCCGTGTTGCTGATTCCCGCCCTGGCCATCCCCATGCCGCAGGCGGCGCAGGCCTGCGGCAACCTGTTCGTCCCGGCCGTGCTCCTGGTCTTCGGCCTGGGAGCCATGCTCCGCTTGGAACAGGGGCCAGTGGTCAGGAGTCAGGGGTCCGTGGTCAGTCGATACAGGGCAGACGGACGGCCCCGCCCGATCGTCTCTTCCCGGACGACGGCTCTGGCCGGCCCGGTCGGTCCTGTGGACCCACGGACCACGGACCACTGCTGAATGGCATTGCCTTTTTCCGGGCTTTGGCCAACAATGCCACTCCCTCTGGCGAGGCATCCAGCGCGAGGGATCGCGTTTCAGGCGTTGGTCGATGGTCAGTCAGTGCAGGGAGGAAGGACGGCGCCGCCCGGTCCGTCCCGTGGAAACACTGACCACTGTCCATTGACCATTGTCCACTGCTGAACGAAGCAAGGAGGCGCAAGCCGATGGCGCGCTGGTTCGTGGACCGTCTGGCCCAGCGGGGGATTCCTTCGGTGAGCCTGCGCCGGCTGCTCCCGGAGGCCCAGTTCGTCGGCTGCGCCGACTGGGAGGTCTCCGGCTGCACCGACGATCATCGCCGGCTGGATCCCGGCCAGGTCTTCGTGGCGGTCCGGGGAGCACGGCCGGGCTACGATGGACACGCCTTCGTGCGCGCGGCCCTGGACCGGGGCGCGGCGGGCGTGGTGGTGGAGCAGCCTTGCCCCGAGGCCGGCCGGCTCCAGGTCATCGTCCCGGACGCCATGGCGGCGCACGCCCGGATCTGCCAGGCCCTGGCCGGTGACCCGTCCCAGCAACTCCTGACCCTGGGCGTCACCGGCAGTTTCGGCAAGACCGTTACGGCCCTGATGGTCCGTTCGATCCTCGAGGCGGCCGGCCGGCGGACCGGTCTCATCGGCGCCCTGGGCTTCTTCCACGGCACCAAAGCCCGTGCGCTGGGAGCCGGCTTCAGCGAGGGATGGCAGTCCGGAATCGCGGCCGGTCGTTGGACAGGAATCGCGGCCGGACGGGGTCCTGGGGCCTTCGCGCCCGGTCCGGCCTGCCTGGCGGCCCTGATGGCCGAGTTGGTCGAGGACGGCGGCCAGGCGGGCATCCTGGAAGTCTCGAGCGAGGCGATGGAGCAGCGTCGCTTCGAGGGCGTCGTGTTCCACGCGGCGGTCGTGACCGATGTCGGAGCACCGTCTGGGTTCCCTGCGGAGGTGGTGGTCCAGCAGCGTCGAGCCCTGTCCCGGCTGTTCCGCCAGGTGCTGCCGGGGGGAGTGACGATCGTCAACGCCGACGATCCCAACGCCGAGATCTTGGGGGCGGTCAATCTCGATGCGCGCCGGATCGCCTTCGCGATGGAGCCGGCGCGCCGGCCGAGCCTGGCGGTGGACGTCTCGGCTCGCCTGGCGCGCCTCGACGGCTCCGGCACGCGGATGATCCTCCGTGGGTTCGACCGCGAGGCGCCGGTGCACCTGCCCCTGGTCGGACCCAGGGCGGCGGCCTGCGCACTGGCCGCGGCGACGGTGGCCTGGGCCTTGGAGATCGACCGCGCTGCGGTGATCGCCGGGCTGGAGTCGGTCCAATCGGTCGCCGGGCATCTCGAGGCCGTGGTTGCAGGCCAGGACTTCGAGGTGCGAATCGACGCGGCGGCCACCCCCACCGCCCTGGAGGAGGCCCTGGCGGCCGTGCGGGCCGTCGCGGCCGGGCAGGTCCATTGCCTCGTCAGCGCCGAGGGGTGTGGCGACCGGCTCGAGCGGCGACGGCTGGCGGAGGTCGCCGAGGCCGGCGCCGATCGCATCATCCTCACCGTCAGCAACCCCCGCACTGAAGACCCCAACCAGATCCTCGACGACCTCCTGGCCGGCTTCCGCCGCCCGGGCAAGGTCCGCGTCGAGCCCGATCGCCGCCACGCCATCGAACTCGCCCTGAGCGACGCCCGCACCGGCGATACGGTGCTGATCACCGGCAAGGGCCGCCGGACTTACGAGATCCTCGCCGACCGCGTCGTCCCCTTCGATGACGCGGAACTCGCCCGCCGATGGCTGGAGCACCAGGCCCGCACGGCAGCCCCCGCCCAGCGCTCGGCCTGAGACCGTTCCGCCGTCTTCGACCCCTCCCTGGAGCCTCACCCAGGCGAACGCGCGAACAAATTGGCCGTTCCAAGCGTCTGAAGCGCATCTGCAGCAATCGGTCGATGGCGCCTCTTTCGGAGTCGGGAGTCCAAGGATCGGCCGCGCGGGACGAATAACCGGAAAACACACCGACTGACCAGGACCAGGGAACCGAACCGGAGCTTGCGAGGAGCGCAGAATGATCTCGACACGAGTCAAACCGACCCGCCGGACCCCGCCCCAGCCTCGGCGCAACGATGGGTCCCCGAAGGTTTTCCACGATCCGGCCTTGCTCAGCACCACGCTCCGCGAGCTGGCTGTCCGTGCCCACCGCGCGGTCCGCGCGAGTCAAGCCTTGCGATCGAACCCGCAAGCCGATGCCGATCGCCGCGCCGACTCCGACCGGGAGCTGTCTGAGCTGCATGCCCGGATCGTTCAGCTCCAGGGGAGCATCCACTCACAATCGTTGAGCGGCTTGGCCCCCTACGTCGAGGCCCTGCGCCAGAAAGTCCTCTTGGTCCTTGGTCCTTGAGGGACTGGCGCTGGCGGCCGAGGGTGTTACGCGCGGTCGAGGTGGCTCCCCAACACGCAAAAACGATTGGACACGAAGAGTCTATTCCGAGAATCGGCATCGCGCCATGGGATAGCCTTGGTTTTCGAGGGAACCGCCGATCACCGCGTGAAGCAATCCTGCGATAACATGCGTTCTCGCAGGAATGGGTCGGTGGAGCACGGTTCAGTCGAGGTGATCGTCGTCGGGCTGGGCAGGGGCCAGCTCGGTGATCCCGGCGGTGCGACGCATCCAGGCGCTGGTCTGCCAGTTGTCCACGGGGGGGGCGTCGGAGAGGATGGCGGGAAGGGGGAAGACGAAGTACGCGGAGAGCGAGGCGACGAACGGCTCGTACATCGCGCGCAGCTCGGCGAGTTTGCCGGCGACGGCCGGCCCCTCGCGAAGCGTGAGCCCGGCGGAGCGCAGGCTGTCGCGGAGCCGGCTGAGGCGGTCGGGGGGGAGGCGGTCGTGGTCCGGCAGGCGAGGCGGGGATTTGAATGCCTGGGCCAGGTCGACGACCGCGTGACGGGTCATGGCGAAGGTCAACCCGGCCTGGTAAACGTGGTCGCAATCGACCACCGCGATCAGCAGACAGCAGGTGTCGAGGATGGCCGTGGCCGCGGCCAGCCACGACTGGTTGTCGTGTTGCGAACGGTAGTAGCTCAGCACGAAGAACGAGAGGTGGCTCTCCAGCAGCTCAGCCGACCAGCGCTCCCACTCGCCGAGGATGCGCGCCAGATCCTCGCGGTCCTGGACCGCGGCCGAGCGCACCAGGAGCTGCGCGGCGGTCGGCGGTGAGCCGGCGCGGGCGTCCAGCAGGGAGATCGTCAGCTCCCGCCGGGAAAACGCCTGGTAGAGCACCGGCAGGTAACTGATCACCACCGCAAGGAAGCCGAACCCGATCCCCGCCTCGAGAACCGCCAGCATCCGGCCGAGCGGGTCGATGGGAGTCACGTCGCCGTATCCCAGTGTGAAGAACGTGACCCCACTCAGGTACAAGTCCTCGAAGAGGCTCGCGCCGGCCCGCAGGGAACTCAGGGGCGTGGCGAGCGACCAGTGCAAGAGGGCGAAGCCGAGGATCAACCCGGCGGCCCAGACCGTGAACAGGACGAGCATCGACAGCGGTCCGAACACGCTGAGATAGATCTCGCGGCGCTTGCCGGGTCCCAACCGCCGGCCGAGGGCCGCCCAGGGCTGCCAGGTCACGCGGTAGAACTGCCGCGCCAGGCGTAAATTGCGGGCGACGCGCCGGGGCAGCAGCATCGCCTCGAACGCATCCACCAGCACGATCGCAATCGCCACCAGGCCCAGCGCCAGGGTCAGCCACGGCGTCATCTCGTCACGTACCCTCGTTCAAGGCCCGATGGATGAACTGCACGACGATGGATCCCTCGCCCACGGCCGACGCCACGCGCTTGACCGACCCACTCCGGACGTCGCCGACGGCGTAGACGCGGGGCAGGCTGCTCTCGAAGAGCGTGGGCGGCCGGCCGGCCGGCCGGCTGTGGGCAGACAGCTCGTCGGGCGTAAGGTCGGGGCCCGTCTTGATGAAACCCTTCTCGTCCAGGGCCAGGGTGCCGCGGAGCCAGCCGGTGCAGGGCTGCGCGCCCAGGAAGAGGAAGACCGACGACACCTCGAGGGGGATGGTCTGGTCCCGGGCGCGGTCGTGGTACTCGATGGCGCGGAGCCGTTTGCCGTCGCCGATCAGGCGGGTGATCTCCGAGCGGGTGTGGAGGACGATGTTGGACGTTTCCTCGATCCGGCGGATCAGGTAGCGCGACATCGTCTCGGCCAGCCCGTCGCGGCGGATCAGGATGTGAACCGAGCGGGCATGCCTGGCCAGGTAGACCGCCCCTTGACCGGCCGAGTTCCCGCCGCCCACGACGACCACATCGGCCCCCGCGCACATCTCGGACTCCATCGCGGTGGCCCCGTAATACAGGCCGCAGCCCCGATAGGTCTCCGCGTCGGGGACGACGAGCCGCCGGTACTCGGCCCCGGTGGCGACCACGACCGCACGGCCGCGGATCTGGCGGCGGTCCTGGAACCGGACCTGGTAATTGGCCCCGTGGCGCTCCAGGCCGACGGCCTTGACCGGGTTGGCCAGGCGCGTGCCGAACTTCACCGCCTGCGTCATCGCCCGCTGGGCCAGCTCCAGGCCGGAGATCCCCGTCGGGAAGCCCAGGTAGTTCTCGATCTTCGAGCTGGTCCCTGCCTGGCCGCCGGGCGAGTCCAGGTCGATCGCCATCACCGACAGGCCTTCGGAAGCGGCATAGACCGACGCGGCCAGCCCCGCCGGACCGGCGCCCACGACCACGAGGTCGCACAGCTCGCCCTCGTCCACGATGTCGAAGCCGAGGTAGTGAGCGACCAACTCTTCGCTCGGGTTGCGGGCCACGTGGCCCTCGCCGCAGACGATGATCGGGGTTTCGTCGACCCCGACGCCCAGGGTCTCCAGCAGCGCGGCCACCCCCTCGTCCTGCTCCAGGTCGAGGAACCGGTGCGGCTGGCTGTTGCGGGTGAGGAACTCGCGGAGCCGGTGGGTGTCGCGCGAGTATCGGGAGCCGATGACCTTGATCGAGCTGAAACCTCCTTCGATCAAGGCCGAGCGGCGGGCCAGGAAGGTGCGGAGGATCAGGTCGGAGAGCTCCGAGTCCTCGACGATGATCCGGTGCAACGCCCCGGGGGAGATCCTCAAGACCTCCGCATCCTCGGCAACCCAGGCCTGGACGACCGCGGCGCGGCCGGTGAGGGTCGAGGGGTCGCCGATGAACTGACCGGGGCCGGGCCGGACGACCTCCCTCAGTTCCCCCTCGGCGTACATGCAGATCTTCACGGCGCCGGACAGGACGACGAAGAAATCGATCGCGCGGTCCCCCTCGTCGAACAGGAGGGTCCCCTGCGCAAGCGATTCCTCCGTGCCGTACGGCTGGAGACGGCGGATTTGCTCGGGCGTAAGCTCCGGCGAGATCTCCCTGGATCGGGCGCGGTCGACGGCCATCGGTGGGCACTCCTCCGTTCGACGACGTCATCCCAGGCGTGCTGGGTCTGACATTGTCTCCCCGAGCGGGCCGCTTCTGCAAGCGCCGTTCCCGCCGTCGTGCTCTCTCATTCCCCCGGGGATCGTCCCCCCCGAACGAACGAGTTGGCACGAATCGGATCTCGGCCCCGTACAGCGCAATCGGCTCCCTCCAGGCAAGGTCGTCTCGCAGTCTGGGGACGTCTCGTCGGTCGACTTTTCGTACAAGGCCTCGACTCGGTAGGCGGTCGATGCCTTCGCTTGGGTGTGCCGCTCATCCTGGAGCTTCCCGACCTTCGGTGGAGCTGTGAGACTCACCTGCCGGTGGTCGGCAGTGCCGCCCGAAGATCCTCGAAAAGTGGGAAAACCATCACGTTCTGACCGCGATCGACAACTCTGACATGTCCACGCCAGTCGTGCTCGAGGGGCCGGCTCCGACCTTTGATCCCGGTCCCGCGGGAAGCCGATCGAGGATCAACGCATCGGCCCGTGGGGCTCCGCCGACAGATCCCGCACCGCCCGGGCTTCGCAGCGGCGTCGTGCGTGGACGCCGCCCGGCACCGCCACCAGGAGCCTCGCCAGCGAATGCCCGATCTGACGAAATGCCTCCGAACTGACCAGAGAGACCGTGCCGAGGACAGAGCCGACGCCGTTGCCGCGGTCCGCTGCGGTTCAGGCTGACCAGCGACTTTGCGGAGCCGGCGGCGCGGGGACTGACCTTACCGCCCCGCCAGGCGGAGCGGTCGGCGAGGAAACACCGGCCTCAGTGGGGCCCCTGGCGACCCCGACCATATTTCCCAATATCCCCACATTGCCAAGACGCGTGGTAGACTTCGACGGGTTGATTCGCGATCGAGGGTCTCTCGAAGGGTCTGAGCGAGGTGGCAAGCATGATCGACTCCCTGGCGGAAGAGGAGCAGGCCGCGGGCGTCTGGGTGGTCGAGGCGCCTCCGGCAGGTTGGAAGGACGTGTTGCGCGCGGATCTGGAGCGGGCCCTGGAGCGCCAGGGGGACCGATGGTCGCGGGCGGTGACGGCCGTGGCCTGGATTCACTTGGTGTGTTTCCTGGCGTGCCAGGGCCTTTCTGACCCCGGTGTCCGGCGCGATCCTCGTCTGGTATTCCTCTGGGCGGGTGAGTTGGCCGCCGTGGTGGCGGCCCTGCGCATGTTGGTCGGGGCCGGCTGGTTCGGGTCGTCGCCGTCGATCAGCGTCGTGACCCGGCTCTGGGCGACATTCCTGATCCTCTCGTTCAACCTGGTCATGCTCAATGCGCTGACCGGCTGGGAATCCCGATGGTACAAACCGGCCTGGGGGACCCTGAGCACGTTCTTCTTCGCGGCGCTGGCGTGGCTCTTCACCCCGCGGTTCTTCATCCCGGCGGTCCAGATGTCCTTTACAGCCCTGTTGATGGTTCGCTTCAAGGATTACGAGAACCTGATTTACGGCGTGTCGTGGTGGCTGGCCCTGCTGGTCATCGCCTGGGCAATCCGGCGGCCGGTGCGGGAAGCGTGACCGGATTCCTACCGGGTTGGGCTGCGGAATCCCAGGTTTTTCCGCGGTGGATTCGATCGGTCCGGGCCGTGCGGGTGCGCGCGTCGCTCCCGAGCCATCCTGCGCGGCCTCCAGCCAGTGCATCACGAGGGCCGCGGCCCGAGGCGGACGCCTCGAGCACGCGGCCGTGGAAGATGAGCGCGAGGGGATCAGCACGTCGGCCCGCCGCGCCAAAGCGACGGCGGACCGCGGAGGGGGCTCGACAGGCGCGGCCACCAGATCGAGCCCCCGCCGTTCGCCCGAGGGGACCGCAGGGACGCACCGGGCTTCTCCGGAATGCGAGCAAAGTCTGTCGGGGATTCCCCGGGCTGGGTCCCTCAAGCGCGGGCGTCGGTGCTGGGCGGAGGAGGTCATTGCCGCCAGGGTGAGGGGACCGTGTGGGGCAGCCGCCCTCGGCTGGCAAAGGGTAGCCGAGGGCGGCTGCCCCACCATCCCAATGGCGCGGGTCCCTTCAGGCGAGCGACCCCGGCCCGTGGCGAGTTTCCCGCGAACGCTCGATCCGATAGCGCCGGATCATGGCGACTGCATCGCGAGTCGTCGGCTGGCGCTGGCAGAGTTCGCGCGCCATGGCGACCATCTCCTCCTCATCCTCGATGCGGCCCAGGGCCGAGAGGACCATCTTCCTCATGGTATGGACGCGATCGCTGCTGTAGAGCCACTCGAACGAGGACAGGCCGTGGTCCATGAGGCGACCCAAGGCCCTCATGGCCCAGAGGGCATTGCGGTAGTTCCGCCGCGGCTGCCCCTGCCGCACCAGCCCGGATGCTCGATAGATCTCTTCGAGCCGCGGATCGAAGCGCTCCCGCCGCTTCCGTCGTCTCGGTCGGTCTTGGGAAGAGTCTGCCACGGTTCCCATCGCCCCCGGTCCTCCGAGAAAGCCCCGGTGCCTCTGTCCGGGGTTGATCCGGATTTCCCTCGAGGGACCGAAACGCGCGGCCTGGTTCACTTCGGTCTTGCCCTCTTCGTGGGTGAAGACGACCGCGCCGCCAGCGGACGTCTCGCGAGGACGGGCTGGGACGCACGAGGTCCAGAATCGGGCCCGGCCCATCTTCAAGATTATTTACAAGAAAACCACTGGATTTTGACGGAGATGGCCTCGCTCGACGGCGGATTCCGGAGATAATGCGGCCTCCTCGAACGGATGGGTCGGACACCCTCACGTCGCGACCTCCGCAGGGGTGGTGATCGACCAGGGACGCCAGATCGAGGCAATCTGGCGATCGATCGGGCCCACCGGATCGCCCGCGCTCTCGTTCCACGGCCGAGCCCCCCCGGACGGCATTGCACATCGTGTTGGCCCGGTCGAGGGATTCGTTGAAGATCGGGCGCAACTTCGTGAGGACAAGCAGGATGCATCTGTTCGCGCGACGGCGGGATTCCCGCGCAGCATCCCGGACCCGGACCCCCCACTTCGGCTTCGCCGTGGGCCCGGCCCCGACCCGGGCGGCCGATCCGCCCGGACGCCGCGCCCGCCGGCGGGCGCGGCCCGAGGCCGAGGCGCTCGATCGGCGCCTGCTCATGGCCTCAGGCCCCCAGGGTCTGGCCGACGCGACCGACCTGGCCGACCGCGTCGCACTGGCCCTGAAGCCCGACTTCGCTTCTGACCAGTTCCCCGGCATCTCCGTGGCGGTCGTCATCGACGGGCAGGTCGCCCTGGCGCAGGGATATGGGCTGGGCGACGTGGCGACCGGCTCGCCCGTCCAGGCCGACACCCGCTTCGACATCGGTTCCCTGACCAAGACGGTCACCGCCCTGGGTGTCCTGCTCCTCTACCAGGAGAGCCAGGGCACGTCCCACCCGCTCGACCTCGACGCTCCGATCGGTGACTATTTGCACAATACGAAATTGTTCAAGCTGCCCCGCCAGTGGTCCCAGGTCACCATCAGGGAGCTGCTCGACATGAGCAGCGGCATCCCGAATGTGGGGGACGCCCGGCCCAAGCGGGCCAAGCTCGCGTCGATCGCGAACGAGCCCCTCCTCTACGCCCCCGGGACGCAGGCCTCGTACAGCAACACGAACTACGACCTGCTCGGCGAGCTCATCGAGCAGTGGACCGGGCAACGGTACGGCACCTTCATCCAGGATCAGATCCTGGGACCGCTGGGGATGTCCGCGACCCAGGTGCTGGGCCAGTCCGCGACGGTCCCGGACCAGGCGGTTGGCTACGGCGCGCCCCGGCACGGCAAGTGGCCGCGGGCCCGGGTCCTGAACGGACAGGCGATGTACGCCGCCGCCGGGATGGTCTCGACGGCCCAGGACATGGCCACCTACATGACGGCACTCCTGAGCGGCTGGCTCCTCGATCCGGCGACCTACGCCTTGATGTGGACCTCGACACCGACGCGGCAACACGGGGTGAAGTCCCCCTCCGACGCCTCATACGGCCTGGGATGGGATACGGCGATCGACACCAGCGCCGGGCCCACCGAGGTCACCAAGGGCGGGAACGTCCCCGGATACACCTCGCAGTTGATCCTCTACCCCTCCTCGGACAGCGGAGTCTTCGTCTCCATCAACACCTCTCACGGCGGTCAGGATCCGAGCGGCGGCACCGCCTTCCAGGTGGCCGAGGCGGTCTACCAGGCGGTCCAGACCGGGGCCCTCACGGGACGGTGACCCTCGATCTTCTCGTGATCCAGCCGGTCGTCTTCGGCGGGCTGGAGGAAGCGATCCGGCAGGTGGCGGCCCGCAGCCCGGCCGAGGGATCAGTCCAGGGGTGAGCGGATCGCCGAGAACTCGCCCATCCGCTCGACTCGACCCCCGCGCGAAGCCGAGGACGCCCGTATGGAAGGGAAGACCATGGAAATGCTCCCCCGCGCCGTCGGCGTTGACACACCACCTCGGTATCTTCACTCGGACACCTGCCCCATGAAAGTCGGCGTCATCCCCGGCGTTCCGGGATTCGAGCCGTGCCAACCACCGGTCCAAATCCCGCCCAGGGATATCCGTTCGGCAACGAGTTCCTCGCTGAGCATGCCCACCTCGACTGGCTTCAATACGTCCGGCCCAGGTAGCCCACGATGGCCCGCTTCAGCTCCAGGGCGTCGAGCTGGCCGGTCTTGCGGTAGAGGACCTTTCCTCCGGGCGCGATCACGAGGGTGTAGGGGACCGGTCCGGGCCACTCCTGGTCCAGGGCCTCGGCGAACTTGTCGCGGTCCGACGAGCTGAGGATGTAGTTGGTCGCGGCGACGTGATGGTCCTTGAGGACCTGGAGCGCCTCATCGCGCCTGGCCAGGTCATCCATGCTGATCGTGACCAGCTGGAAGTTGCGGTGGCGATACATCCGGTTCATCGTGACCAGCTCGGGCAGCTCGGCGACGCACGGGCCGCACCAGGTGGCCCAGAGGTTCACGACCAGGAGCTTCTTGGTGTCGTTGCGGGCGAGCTTGGCGACGGCGTCCAGCTCGATGGGCGCGATCGCGACCGGCTCGGCATTCCAGCGCGCCAGCGACCGCTGGGCGTCGGCCTGCTTGTCCGCCCACTTGGTCGAGCAGCCGACGACGCGCGTGGTGGCGACGGGGACCGGTTTGCCGGCGAGCAGCGCCTCGACGGCATTCTTCGCGTCGTGCGACTTGATGGTTTTGACCTCGGAATCGTCGAACCGCCCGACGTAGCGGAGCATCCGCTGCTCATCGAAGATGAAGACATGCGGCGTGGCCAGGACACCGTAGGCTCTGGCCGTCGCCTGGGTCTGGCCGTCGTAGAGATACGGGTAGGCGAACTGGTGATCCCTGGCGCGGATCTTCATCTCTTCGAACGAGTCGGCGAGGTCGGTGTAGCCCAGCTCGTCGAGCCGGACAGCGGCCGGGTCGTTGGGCGAGATGGCCACGACGGCGACCCCCTTCTCCCGGTAGTCGGCGTAGAGCCGTGCGATCCGGCCCTCATACGCCTGGGCGGTCGGGCAGTGGTTGCAGGTGAAGATCACCACGAGAACCTTGGCGCCGGCGAAGTCCGCCAGTGAGTACGTCTTGCCGTCGACACCGGGCAGATGGAAGTCGGGTGCCGGCGACCCGATCGCCAGGGTCTTCAATCCCGGAGGATCGGCCAGCGCCGCGCCGGTTGCGAGGGACAGGCCCAGGACCGCGATCGCCCGCGTTGTGAAGGCTCGGTGCATCGTTGGGGCTCCGGATGGTGGCGGTGGGTGACTCGATCTGGTAGTGTGCCAGCCGCCGCGCGGGATGCCAAGTCCCCAGGTCCTCGGAAGCGCGCCGCCGGCTCCCGCGTGACGAATCCCGGAACATTCCCTGGAAATTGTCGCTATAATACAGTAGAGATGAGCCGGGACGAGCGATCGCCCCGGTTCCGGCACGGCCAGCTACCCTCACTCCCCAGTGGGGACGGTCCCACTACTCCCGACGATTGCGCATCGCGGCGGAGTCGCCCGTGTCCTCAAGATCTCACCCCGAACGTTCCTCGAGTTGTGTGGTGCAGTCCCGGCTTGTCCCGGCATGATCCAAAGGCCTCCCGCCCCGAAGCTCAGCGGGGCGCCGACTCACCACAGGCCCGCGCGGCGCGCGACGGTCAGCCCGTCCTCGGCCCGACGCATTCATGAGCACAAGATTGGGATCAACCACGAAACCATCCACATAATCACGAGGTGAACAGAGAACTGCCGTGGGAATGCACATTCACTCCGCACGTCTTTGGTTTGGCTGGGTGTTGGGTCTGGGTGCTGTGCTGACGCCGCTGGCGTTGGCCGACCCCCTGGGTCCGGCGATGGGGCCGGCCGGGCTGGCTCCCGTGACGGGTCGTGTGAACCTGGAGGGCCATCCGCTCGGTCACGTGATGATTTGCTTCGATTCGGGTGACCACGCCGCCCAGGGCTGGCTGGGAGCCGATGGCTCCTTCTCCCTCCACTCGCACGGTCGGGGCGAGGGTGTGGCACCCGGCAAGTATCGCGTTCATATCTTTCCCAACCCCGGCGGCTGGTCGCTGCCTGCCAAGTACCGGGATCCCGGCACGTCGGGCCTGGACGTGGAAGTCGCCCCCGACTGGAACGACTACTCATTCGATCTGCGCTGAGTCCGGGTTCCGCCGCGCCGACCGTCCCAGAGATCGCTCACCGACGTGGCCGGAGACGGGGTCCCCCTGGCGAGGAACGCAGGGGGGAGCGAGCCTATCATCAAGCTGTGGATCTTCGGATCCACGGGCCTGGACTCGAGCCGGCTCTCAGGGCCACCGATGGTCGACTCCGCGACACACCAAGGTCTCGACGGCCGACTCCGGAAACCGCCGGATCGCTTCCGCTCCTCTCGAAGATGGGTTTGATGATTGCGATGACCTCATCCGCGAATGGGGCGAAGCTCGTTGGGCAGCGGTTGCGCATCGCATCGAGGTCCCGGATCTCTCGGACGATCTGGGTCGTCTCCACAGAAGACAAGTGTCGGTTGAGTCCCGCGCAGCGACCGAGCACGGTCTTGGGATTATGGCCTCGATTCCTACAGGGCGCAGGAAGCCACTCGGTCTGCGCAGGAGTCTGAGGTTGCTGAGCGAGTCCCATCGCCCGCGAGATCGCCGATGCCTCGGCGAGGAGCCAGGCCTCGATGCAAGGATGGGCGACCCCAACGGCCGCAGGGTACTCCCGTAGCTCGAAGTCGCGTCCACGACGCAATTGGTCCAGTTGACCGGGGTGGTTTCCCTCGGTGTCGAGCACATCCGAGCCGCTCGGCGATCGCGAAGAGCCCGCGAGTCCATCAGCCGCGGCGGGGTGCCCCTGATGCCACTCGAGGTCGCAACCACCGGAGAATCGGAGCATCCCTGAGCCGATCGCCCGCCGTGAATCGGTCCCCACGGCAGGTCGATCGCGACGAGCCGAGTGGAGCCAGCCTGATGCAGCTCGACGACTTCCCGCCCGCTGTTCACTCACCGGGACCCTTCGCTTGCGACGGACCGCGCGCGAGGAGGAATGCGAGCAAGTCCTGGATCTCGTCCTCGGTCAAGCTGTTCAGCAATCCCGCGGGCATCATGGAGACCGGGGACGGCTTCATCTCCTCGATGTCGGCGCGCCGCACGTTCGTCAAGCGACCCGGGTCGAACATGTTCTCGACCACGTTCAGCGAGTCACCGAAGAGATTCCCCACGCGGCCGGTGATGGTCTGGCCGTCCTTCTTGGCGATGAGGATGGCGGCGTACTGATCG
>JAJPJC010000135.1 GCA_021324445.1 Isosphaeraceae bacterium | reverse complement strand
TGATGGGTCGACTTCCGCAAATGCACCGCAGAGACCGCGGAGATCGCCGAGGAAACGCGGAGGAAAACGAGGGGTCAGAACGAGGGATCGGATCGGATCGGATTGCCGGGAATGGTTCCGATGCCCTCCCGGCTCGGCTCTCGGTCTCGGTCTTCCCCTCGGCGTGCTCTGGGTGCTCTGCGGTGAAATGAGAGAACCGTTCCCGGACCACCTCTCAATCGAAGCTTGTCGGCCCACTAGGACGCGTCGCCAGCGGCGACCGAGGGATCGGATGTCGGCCGCGCGGGCCCAACTCCGCCCCAGTCCGAGCCGAAGCCTCCAGGAGACCGCACACCATGCCCGACCCCTCACCGCGAAGCCGACCTGTGGCAGGGACGTTGACGGCGGTCGTGACGGCCCTGATCCTGCTCGGTGGCGGGGCGCGCCTCTGGTGGCGGCCGAGCCGGCTCGACCGCGGCCCGGTGGCTCAGGCCAATGCGGCGTATTCCCGCGGGGACTGGGACCGATCCGCCCTGCTGGCCCGTCGGCGCCTGAAGGAGGTGCCCGACGACGCGGAGGCCCTGCGCCTGGCGGCCCGCGTGATGGCCCGTCAGGACCGAGACCAGGCGGCGATCGCCACGTACTCCCGGCTCGAGCTGCGGCGGATGGCCGCCGAGGACTACTACCTGCTGGGCCGGGCCTTGAGCCGGACCGGCCAGGACGACCTGGCCGTGAAGTCCCTGGAGCAGGCGCGGGCCGCCGAGCCCGATCGCCTGGAAGCCCTCGACGAGCTGGCGCAGGTGTATTTCCGCACGGACCGTCCCGCGGCGGCCGAGGCGATCGCCGAGCGACTGGCCCGCGAGCCGCAGTGGGAGGCCCGCGCCCTCCTGATGCTGGGGACCTGCCGCGACCGCCGCAATGATTCGGCCGGGGCGGCCAGCGCCCTGCGCCGCGCCTTCGAGCTCGATCCGGCCGGGAAGGCCGCCGAGCCCCGGCCGGTGAAGCCGCTCCGGTTGCTGCTGGTCCGGTCCTTGCTCCGGATGGGGCAGCCCGCCGAGGCGCGGCGGATCCTCGAGTCGATTCCCGGCTCCGATGCCGATCCGGAATCCTCCTGGCTCCTGAGCCGTTGTTTCCTCCAGGAAAAGGCGTGGGAACCGGCCGCCGCCGCCCTCCAGCGCGCAGGATCCTACCGAGAGGAGTGGCCCCTGGAGCCCGAGCCGGCCCCGTTCGTCGGGGCGGCCCGGTGCGGCACCTGCCATCGCTCCACGTTCCACGCGGTGCTCGCCAGCCGGCACGCCTCGACCTTCGCCCGCGCCCGCGATCCCCGGGTGCTGTCGTTCCCCGACCAGCCCCTGACCGACCCGGCCGATCCTCAGGTCCAGCATCGCTTCGAGCCCTCGGCGGAGGGGATCCGCGTCCAGACCCGGGTGGGCAACCAGGTCTTCCGCGCGCTGGCCCGGTACGCCTTCGGCTCTCCCGACCATTACGTGACCCTCGTCGGCACCGATGATCGGGGTCACGAGCGGATGATCCGGATCTCCGCTTACCATTCCCCCAGGGGCTCAGGGCTGGATGTCAGCAGCGGGCTGGCTCCCCACCCCGGGGACCCGGCGGAGTTTCTCGGCTATCCCCTCATTCCCGGCGACGGCCCGCGGCGCTGTCTGTTCTGCCACACGACGAATCCGCATTCCATCGAGGCCGGCACCGGCCCGGAGTCGGCCGACCACGCCATCGGCTGCGAGGCCTGTCACGGGCCGGGCGGCCATCATGTCCTGGCCCGCGCGGCGGATTTCGACGACCCTGCCATCGTCGCCCCCAGGTCGTCCTCCGCCAGCACCATCAACCAGGTCTGCGACCGCTGCCACCGGATGGGTCATCTCGAGAAGATCTCCGGCTCCGTGGACGACCCGGGCTGGCTTCGGTTCCAATCCACGACGATGTATCGCAGCCGGTGCTACACCGCCAGCGGCGAGCAGCTCCACTGCGTCACCTGCCACGACCCGCACCAGAACGCCGAGCGCGCGCCGGCCTCCTACGAGGCCAAGTGCCTGACCTGCCACGGTCCGGGCAAGACGACCTGCCCGGTGAACCCGGCCAAGGGCTGCATCGAGTGCCACATGCCCCGGACCTGGGTGCAGGCGACGCACGCCTTCAAGTCGGACCACAACATCCGGGTCCACACTCCGACTCGACACCCCGGCTAAAGGCAACCTCATGTGGGGCAGCCGCCCTCGGCTGCCTGGGCATGTGGGCACACTTTCCCCTTGCCGTGGACCGATTTAGAATAGTTTCGGGGCGGTCGTGGCGAACCTCATGCCGAAGGAAGGGCAGGTGGGCGTGATGAGAAAGCCAAGCCATTGGGTGTTGGAGGCGATCCGGAGCGGCGTCCCGGGTCGGTTGCTCTCGCGGCGCCGCTGGCTGACGGGGGCGGCACTGGCCTTTCCCGGCCTGGCGTGGCCGGCCTGGGGCCAGGCACCGTCGAAACGGTCCACCGACGCGAGCGAGCAGGCTCTGATCGAGCGCGTGCAAGACACAGCGCGGAAGGCCGGACTGGGCCCCTTGAGGTCCAGGACCTCAGAACACTTCCTCGGCCTCGGCAATGCACCGCCGCGGTTTCAGTCCGAGGCCGTCGAAAAGGTCTGTGAGCCGCTGGCCAGGGCCTTTGTCACCCATTTCGGGGAACGCGGCTTCCCGGTGGACCTGCCCAAGCACCGCATGACCGTCGTGACCCTGAAGGATCACGCCTCCTATCGGGCCTACATCGGGCAGGATCCGGGTCCCGACGTCGGCGGCCAGTACGACCTGGAGACCAATCAACTCGTGGTGTTCGATTTCCGCACGCGGCCCGATGTCCCCGCCGAGAAGGCCGAGCGAGTCAATACCCTCACGCTCGTCCACGAAACGACCCACATGCTGAGCTTCAACACGGGCCTCCTCGCGCGCGAGGCCGACGTCCCCGCCTGCATCAGCGAGGGGTTGGCGACCTATGTCGAGCTGTGGAAGCCCAGTGACCGGCGCGGACGCGGGTTCGATCGGACGACCAATATCCACCGCCTCCAGGTGCTCATTGATGCCGGGGCTGACGAGGTGCCGTGGATTTCGCTGACGAAGCTGGTCGCCGACGACGGACTGTTCGACAAACCCGAGACGGCTCAACTGGCTTATGCCGAGAGCTGGCTGCTGGTCCACCGGCTCATGACGCCCGCCTGGCGGTCGAAGTTTCAGGCGTACCTGGCCGGCTTGCCCAGGGCGGGCGAGGCCAAGCGGGACCGGGTGGCCGACGCGGAGGCCCGGCTCGGATCGCTGGGGAATCTCGATAAGGAGCTCAAGCGTCACGCCAGGGACCTACTCCGGCGCTAATCGACCGGCACCCGCAAGGGCCGCAGCGGCTCCGAGGAACTGTCCCTGGCCGCGCCAGCGCGAGCGGCCTTCGTCCTCGGCCGGCTCGACGAAGGCGCGGCGGCGTCTCCAGTCCAGGTGGGTCACCCGCCAGGCCCGGCCCGCCACAAGCAGCACTGGCGCCCCGTCGTCCCGCCGCACCAGGAAGGTCGATTCGTCCATGGCGCCCAGCTCGTGCCGGCCGTGCAGGACCGCCGGCTCGACGAACCCCGATGGCCACAGCTCGATCAGGCCGGCGGCCCGCAGAAGCCCCGGGTCCGAGGTCGCCAGGAACAGGCAATTCCGGGTCGTGCCCGGCCGCCGGCCGGTGCGACCCATCCGCTGCAAGAACGACGAGACCGTCGGCGGCGCATCGACCTGGATCACCCAGTCCAGGTCGCCCACGTCGATGCCAAGCTCCAGCGCGCTGGTGGCGCCGATCACCCAGTCGCGCCCCGCGGCGAAGGCCCGCTCGGCCTGGTGGCGCTGGTCCAGCCCCAGCGAGCTGTGCGCGACGGAGGTTGACACGCCCCGCGTGCGCAGGTTCGCTGCAAGGTCTCGACCTCGCCCAGGACGAGGACCAGCCCGGCATGGCCCGAGTCGCGAAGGACGACCAGCAGCCCCTGGAGAAAGCTGAGGGCCGGGAAGTGGTCCACCTCGCCCTTGATCCCGGCGGCCTTCTTGGCCGCGGCGCCGACGTGGGGCTGGCCCGCCAGCCAGGCGATCAGGCCCTCGGCCCTGGCCGCGGCGCCCTGCGCCTGCGCCCGGCCGTAGCCGCGCCGCGCCGCGGCGAACTGGGGCGTCACCCGGCTGATCGCAGTGAGCCGGCGCTCGAGCAGCTCCTCGGTCGCCACGGCCAGGGCGGACTGATCCGAGGGGTCGATCCGGCCCGCCGCGAGGACCTTGCCGCCGGGCTCGCGGTTCTGCCAGTGATGGAACACTCGCTCGAAGGCGCCGAGCAGGAGATGCCCCGAGCCGCAGGTCGGGTCGATCAGCCGGACGTGGTCGAGGCCGAAGCTCGCGATCGCCGGCTCGAGCGTCCGATGGAGGAGGAAGTCAGCGACGAACTGCGGGGTCTGCAACAGCGCGAACGTCTTGCGGGCCGCCTCGGAGAGGTCCTGGTACAGGTCGCCCAGGAACCGGGTGTCCCCCGACGGGCCGCCCAGCGCTCGGCGGAGGGTCCCTGTGTTGGGATCGACCTCGGTCCAGAACTTGCGCAGGCCCATCGCCATGTCGCCGGAGATGGTCACGGGCGACCCGATCGGGTTCCAGCGCGGGTCGACCCGGTCGTGCAGGCCCGGCAGCGAGCCGGCCTCGCGGGCGACGTGCAGCAGGTAGTCGCGGTCGGAGTGGACCGGGTGGGCGTGGAAGTCGGCGTCGTAGGCACTTTCGGCCCAGGCCCGCTTCTGCGGGTCGGCGCCGGCCAGCCAGGGATGATCGACTCAGCCGTTGTCCTCGACGTAGCGGAGGAACACGCCCGAGAGCACCCGCGCCGCGGCGACCTGCGTGAGGGTGTCGTCCCGCCAATCGGCGTACTTCAGCGCCGTCCGCTCCCGCCGGGCCTGCTCGGCATACCGGCCCTTCAGCGCCTCGGCCGTGGCCCCATCGCCTTGCTCCCGCCGGCGCAGGTCCTCCTCGACCTTCTTGAGCAGGCCCTGCAAGTCGCGAAGCAGCCCCTGGGCGTCGAGGCCCGTCGTCGGGCCGCTGCTCGTCGTCGTATCCACGGAGGATCTCCTCGTTACTTCCTGACGCAAGCACGCATTCTGGCGCGGGGTGAGGCGATTTTCCAGCCGTTAGCGGCAGCGAGAGGGAAGAATTCGACTCAATTTGACGTAAGTCCAAGCGGGATAAGGTTGTGACGAGCGTGAAGTAATTGTCTCGCCGGGTTTCGTGTCGTAAGTCCAAGGGGCATAAGGCTGTGACGTGATGTGACGATGGTTTCGGCCTCTTTCCTAAATTAAATTAAAACAAGGCCCCGGCGCGGCAGAGCGGCGCGGGAGGAGCCCCCGGTGGGTGGGTGCACGGTGGCAGCGCGGAGCCAGGGTTGCGGGCCGCTAGACTGGACTGGACTGGACTGGACCGTGCGAATGTCCTGCGCGGTCTCAGCCTCAGCCGCCGAAGGCGGCGACACGCCGTAGTCAGGGGCGTCAACGTCGATGGCCCCGTCGGCGTCCCAGGCCGTCGCGCAGCCGAAGGCGGCGACACGCCGTAGCCAGGGGTGTCAACCCCTGGAGGTCGGGCCGAGCCGCGACGGTCCCAGCCCCCGCAGGGGGCGACAGCCCGTAGCCAGGGGTGTCAACCCCTGGAGGTCGG
>JAJPJC010000397.1 GCA_021324445.1 Isosphaeraceae bacterium | reverse complement strand
TCTCTACCCCGACTGAAGCCGCGAAAACGCCTTGTTTTCTAGGCGTTGGCCATCGGATTGTGGACGTCAGTCCACATATCGGTACCCACACAAAACCCGGAAGAGCCTACTCGATTTTTCATGTCATGCAAGTCCAGTTCTAATGATTTCAGGCTCCCACGGGGACGCGACCGGGGAGCTGGAACCGCTTGCGTCGCCGCGCGGTGCGCGGGTCGATGCCGGAGAGGAGCATGGCCAGTTGCGCCGGCTCCAGCTCGATCCCGTCGCGGGCGGCGGTCGCGGGCGCCTGGAAGCAGCCGACCTCGAGCCGTTTGTACCAGATGGCCAGGCCGTCATGGTCGAAGTAGAGGATCTTGATCCGATCCCTGCGCCGGTTGAGGAAGAGGAACAGATGACCGGTCAAGAGGTCCTGGCCGAAGCATTCCTGGACCAGACCCGAGAGGCCGTCGAACGATGGCGCTTCATGATGACCTCCGCTCCAGGGTGAGTGAGAAGCGTTCGCCGCGAAGCAACTCCTTCAAGTCCTTGAGGACCCTCTTGTTGTCTCGGACCAAGTACAGCCCGATCTCCGAGTCACGATCGATGAGTAATCGTTTCTTTCGGATCAGGTAATAAGCCCATGATTTGTGTTCTCCGAGCCGCTCGACTGCTTGGCCCAGAGTGATCCAGCCGGCCAGACCTTGGCGAAGGAACTCCGTCTTGCGGCTGTAAACGCCGTGTTGCTGCCGGATGCGCACGACCGAATCGACGCTCAAACACTTCTTGAGCGGAGCATGATAGCCAGCGGCCGTCATTTCCGCGGCGATCTGCTCGTCGGATTGGCCAGCCCGCGCCCGCTGTAACACTTCGGACACCAACTGCTCACCGTGGGCCATCTCGGCGTACGTCACCACCGGCAGCTCGAGCACGGCCGTCGTCCAGTCCCCTCCCTTCCAGACGATCCGGACCTCGCAACGGTCCCCCATCACATCTTGCCGATCGAGGTGGAGATCCGCTGATTGCTCCCTCGCGAGGCGGTGAGATATCTTTCACGCCTGCCCCCAACCCTGCAACCAACCCTGCCAAAGCAAGGAAGCTAGGACACCTAGAGCCACTGCATTTAGTTATTTTATATATGATTTATTATTAGATATATCGTGTATAAATTTAATGCGATCACACGCGTTTATATACGATCGAGTTACTAAGAGAACGGCACCCGATTGCACTAAGGCGTGGATTGACATTACCGAAGCAGCGATAGGAGGATCACCGATCACGAAACACGCAGCTATGATGACATAGAAGGTCGAGAACGGTATCCTCGTAAGCACGCCAAGCCCGATGATGAATCCATAGCAAGAAGCCATGACGCCGGGAGGCAACATCATCCAAGTTCTTGGAACTTGCCAACATGAGGAAGGAAGCGGGAGGGGCAGCACGTTGAATTCCCGAATCGCGCCGATGAGACAGAAAGAGCCAACCGCCAGAGGCATCACGGGGCCCAGCAGGTGGGGGATTCGGAAGGCAGCACCGAGCAGGGAAACATGAAACCCCAAGAGAGCCGCTGCCCCAACCTGAGCGAAACAGTAGAGGCCATTGAGGATGATTCTCGACCGTCTCCCATACCCGTAAACTACGGGTCCGATGGTTCCCACCATCGACAACCCTCAGGGAGACCACAAAGATGAGACGCCATTGATGGCGGCCAGAGAGAGAATCGAAGTGACGAGTGCCGATTTGGACGAAGGATAGGGGTAGCTCCATATCATGAGCCAACCCAGAGCCGCGCCCAGCGCGAGGGCCGAGAACAATCCAGCCAATGGATAGACGGGGACTCTCGCTCGCGCGGCAAGTAGAGGAGGTCGACAGGGAACGCTCATCGCTTCGACTCCGGGCTATGATCCGCGAGTCATCCGAGGTTCGGCCTCCTATCCCCCCGTCGGGGGAAGGGGGAGGCTCCCGATCGGCCACTTGACCAGATCGCGAAATGTGTTCAGGATCTTACCGGTTTTCGTATCCATCACTTCGATTATCGAAGGCGGCTCATGGCCGACGAGATATAACTGTGTGCCATCACAACTAATGAGCATATAAGAAAAAGTCATATCTAACTCGATCACCCTGATCAAGTCCAACGTGACGGAGTTAAAGATTTTTACATGTCGAGGATCAGGGAGGCCGACCTCCCCCAGACCGAGGAGCCGTCCCCGGGCCACGCACAGGACTCGCGCCTCATCCGATGCCGCAGCCCGGAAGGAATCCAAATCGCCATGGACCACCTGACTCGCAGCTACGATGGCGGGCGGACGCTGCGTGAGATCGATCCGCTTGATCCAACCCGGGATCCTCGGTTCGGGAATGAAGTATGCGGATCGACCCGTCGGTGTCGGGGTGCAGACTCCACTGTAGAGCATCTCGACATCGGGGGGGCCTTTCTTCTCCATAAGCTCCGGATCGAGGGTCCGAGCAGCCGGGTTGTCCGTGACCAAGAGCCTGTTCACGATCTTACCCGAGCTAAAATCGATCGTCTGAATCGTGCCGTAACCGCGGTTGGTGAGGTCGACCTGCGGCCAGAAGCGCGACGAGAGTATCGGACTCCTGGCCGAGGTGGTAAAGGGAACCTTCCATTGGGAGCTCTGCCTGAAGGCGGGCAAGGGTGTTCCATCGCCGGCCTGCCATTCCACTGGTGTCCAGTGGCAATCGTATTGGGCAAGCTGGCGGGGAGCCTGACCGACCATATGGGGCTCCCCACGAGGAATGACAACGGCTCTGTTGTCTGAGGAGAAACAAAGGACGGGCCAATCCGCTGCAAGCCCATACCCCCACCGGTCCTTGAATGGCAGATCACCTTCGGCAATCTTGGAAAGGTCCTTCGAGCTGAAGATGGCCAGACGCGGCATCAGCTCCCTACTCCCGGCGACCGTCATCGATGAAACAACCGCGATGAGATGACTGTCCTGCGATAACGCAAAATCGGGAGTGCGTCCGACGTCGGCCCTGAAGAGCGTCTTGCCGTGGTCCATGTCCAAGATCTTCAATTGCGGCGGGGCATCGATTTGGGGTCCGATCGGGGGAGAAGGACGGTCGAGGACCAAGAGTCGATGTTCACTCTCCCCTGTAAGGGCCCACTTCGGCATGCCATACAGCGACAAGAATAGGGCAGCGATGCAGGCGGCGATCTTCGCGGAAAACGGGCGCATATGGCACCTCGATTGGTGGAGACGTGTCACAACTTCCTGCCAGAAAGGCGACCGGTTACCTCGATGGCGTATTGCCTCGCGCCTCGGCGTAGGCAAGAAGCGGAGCCCTGTCGTACCCAATCCCGAACTCCTCGTGCCCCTTCGATGAGCCTATTGAGCCTCGGGTATGCCAGATTAGGGACAATGCTGTGTGTCGCACGCCCTTGGTGGCGGACCACAAATGGTTTGAGGATTGTTGGTTGTGAGTGTGCACCAATAAACACTCGCACTCGCCGAACAGTAATTCGTTCCGTTCGCCGGAGTTCCAGACACGCATACGGACTGGTTGGCGCATGTGGAAGAGCAACTCCAACCAGAGGGCGGACTAGTGGTAGAACAGCAATCACAATACGTCACACACCGATAGCCGCTGCCAAAACCTGGACAACATGCTGTCCATGAGGAGATGCCCATCTGGCTGCCCGACGGACATGCGTTTGTGCTGCCGCCGGTACACGTAGAGCATGGATAGCCGGACATCCCGCACCACAGGGGACTGGTACAATTGATATTTGACAGTCCAGTTGCATAGGCTCGCCGATCGACGGGTAATAACACAAGCCCCAACTCACCGACGAGCACCGCGGCCACTCTGCCCAGAAATGAACGACGGCTAGATCTCGCCGCTATCCACGCGCCCAAGCGGGTTACAACGCTCTCTAGCCCTTTTGGTTCAGCTTGATTCATTGATGGATACCTCCTGGGCATGGGCTTGGACGTTCGTCTGGGCAGGGAGTAGACTTCTTGAATCTCCAACTGATAGACTCTGTTCGTCTTCCATACGTCTCATAGAGAGGACGCTTTCAAGATGTTCAATATGATTGACCAACCCCTTCGACAAGACTTTGCCATCCCGTCTGACAAGAATCATATAAGGCGTTGCAGCAATCGCATACAGGTCTCTTACGCTCTCGTCCCCGTGGCAAAAAGGGAATCTCTCCAATCCATGTTTATATCGTAATAACTCGCACTCAGTGCGCTCGCCCAGCGCCACCAAGACCCAACCGAGATTATCGTGTGTCTCCCGGAGCAGAACTTTAACCCCTGGAATAAGCGTTTGGCATGTAGGACATCCGGGGGTAACGAAGATCACCACCCAGTCCCGGCCATCCTCCGGTGGGATATGCAACTCCTTCGATTCATCCCCCATATCAACCAAGTGCAGTTTAGGAGCGTTGTCACCGACTTCAGGGCCCAAGACCATCATCCTCGCCCCAAGCGGCCCGATACGCAGGTTGATCGTTCCAACCTGCCGAAGAAGCGCGAGGACGATGAGGGACTGTATGATAAAAAGCACCCATAATGATATGTGGCTTACAATCATGATGGTTTCCATCTCATCGAATTCCCCACTCGAGACGTCTGTTCTGTCGTACTTGACTCACACAAAGCAGTTGCAGGAACGAGAGCGTCACCATTGCTAGGCAAATCAACGATCCCCATCCGGATGGTAAGAGCGAGCTATTGACCATCTCCGAATAATACAAATGCTTGAGAATCAAAAATGCTATAAGCAAACATATTGTCCTCGCTAATGAGGTCCAGCTGACCATACGATGGCTCCACGCCCCGAGACAACCGCAAGGGGTCTCCTGCCCCCGTATAAGAACGATGGACTGTGCTGCGGCAAATAGGAGCATCAGAGCGGCTCCTACCCTCAGGGCTATCTCTGTCACAATGTCTCCGATGAGCGAAATCCCGATACCCAACTCGACCCACGGTAAGATCAAGCCCATGACCTTCGCCGCACCTGAAGGGATCAGGCGATACGCGGCAACCGCATGCATGGAGCCTTGCGGGTCGATCGCCTTGCTGAAGCCAGCCGCGATGAGCATCACCCCCAAAATCTGGCGAAGCACCATGCATGCTACGGCCACTGGAAGTCCCATGTGGAGTGGATCTCCGGTCGTTCGATGATGCTTGCCCTTCTGCGGACCGATAATGGATCTGGAGCCTTCCGCGCGCGGACCTATCTTATCATCCGCGAGACTACCTGGTTGGCAGTTCCGCGTCAAGAGTCAGTAAGGGCTCGGAGAAGCCATACCTTGGGTGCGGGTGGACAAGCCAGGCCCATCGATACAAGGGGCGGACCTGTGGCGGGACTCCAGCCCGCAACGTCGCCCGGTGGGGGACTCTGGTCCGCTCCCCAACCTCTGGCTCGGTCTCTTCGGCACCACGGTCCGACGCCACCTACCGCCGGAAGACCCGCGACTGAGACGGCGCGTGACCTCGCCTCATGGGCTTGGGCGCGCACCTGAGTGCGGACTCGGTGCGACTGGATCGTCCCGGCGCCCGCTGCCCCCTTTCATCCCTCCCGCTTCCGCACTCCTCAGTCCGTGCCGTGGCCACTCAAGGGCTCCGGCTCCGCTCCGCGGCCTGCGCCCGACGGAGGGCGCGACGACGGCGCGCGCTCGCGGCGGCCTCGGCCTCATCGCGACGGCACGTCAGCATGTGCTCCGGATGCGCCGCGATCCAGACCTCGGGTAGGAGCGACTCCAAGTTCACCTCCTCCGGTGATAAGGCAGCCAGTAAAGCTGAGACGTACGCCCACGGCTCGATCCGGTGCCGCTTGGCCCCGGCCAAGATGCTCAGACAGATCGCCGCGGTCTCACCGCCCTGGTCACTCCCGACAAGCGAGCAAAGACGGGGTGCCGACGATGGCCTATTGGATCTTCAAATACAACCCGGAGTTCTATCGCCTCGACGATCGCCTGGCCGACCCGAACCCCGAGATCACCTGGACCGTCTCGCGCTACCGGGATCAGATCGCCCCCGGCGACACCATCTTCATCTGGCGGAGGGACCGCGAGCGCGGCATCCGAGCGTTCCTCCGCGCCGAGGGGGTCCCGCAGGGCATGGCCGAGTTGGGGTTCGGGCCCCATCCACACGAAATCCTACGGCAAGAAACAAGAGGTCGATTGGGGGAGTCAACATTGCGCCCAATACGCTACCGTAGGATTCCGCGGACTTGGGGCTGGGACCCCGACATGTGGGAGCCGTTCGTCGCCTCCACGGCCGAGCTTGTCCCCGACGGCCGATCCAAGATCGTCTTCGACCGCTTCCATGTGATGAAGCACATGACGGAGGCGGT
>JAJPJC010000005.1 GCA_021324445.1 Isosphaeraceae bacterium | reverse complement strand
TGTAGGGTGGGTGAAACCCACCGATCTTCAAGCCCGCCAAGGTCTTCCGGTGGTGGGTTTCACCCACCCTACAACGGTTCGACCAGGCTTGTGGAACAGACTCTAACAGGACGATGCAGCAGGCCCGCCTGGCGGCGGGCCGCTGATCTTGGGCGTTAGGGGCGTCCGCTCTCGATCCCATGAAGCTACCCAGATTCCGCTTGCTGTCCGCTCCGTGGCGCGCGATCCTCAAGAGTGGACCGTGCGGGGTGGCCGGGAGTGGCGGGCTGAGACCGAACTCGGCGGTGCAGCGGACCCGGCTCGCCGTACGCGTGCTGCCCGAGTCACGCCTTGCTCGGGCGGGCCGGGCCGCTGGGTTTCTCGTGAGGCACCGAAGACCCAGGCGCTATCGCTGCGAGTCCGCGAACATCGCCATCTGGAGGCACCATGCGTCCCTCGGTCGGCCGAATACTGACGTGGCGATTGGTCGCCCTACTGGTCGCCGTGATGGTTATCGCCGGCTGCGGCGATACCGAGCCCGTCTTCAAGGGGATCGCGACCGACGGCCAGGGCGCAAGACCCGTGCCCTCGGGTACCGGGAATCGGGAAGGCGGGAGCCATGTTGAAAAGTGAATCACCCGCGCCTCACGTAATTGTCGTCCAGCCACAGAGATCCATCGTTGGATGGCTCATGACCGCGGCCGCAGTCGTTGCCATCTTGATCGGGGCTTTCGTCGGGTACAAGGCGTGGCATGGGTTCACGCTCGCGGAGGGACCACCCGGCTTCTCCGCGGTTGGCCCCACGATCAACCAACTCGAACGTCTCCAATACCTCGTCTCGTCTCGGGTGCATGTGGCCGATGTGCTCGTCGGCGAGTCCCGGTGGCTCAAGGGTTCCTGGATCGTCCAAGGCGACGCCCTGATCGGCGTGGACATGTCGAGGGCGGAGATCAAGGGCAAGGACGGCGCGAAGCGCGAGGCGGTCATCGTCCTACCGGCCCCAACCGTGATGTCCCCCCGGGTAAATCATGAGAAAACCCAAGAATGGGACGTGAAGTCGACGAGTTGGATTCCACTCGCAAGCTGGGCTTTTGGCGACAAGAAAAACATGTAACAGATGGCGATGCGGGAGGCCCAGCAACTCGTTGAGCGAGCCGCGTCGTCGCCCGAACATATGGAGACAGCCCGCCGCGACATCGAGGGCACCTTGAGGGAGTTCTACGGCCAAGTCGATTGGAAAGTCTCAATCCAGTGGAACTAACCTCAACCCCCGAGTACGACGCCTAACATTGTGATGCGGCGGACTCGCCTGTCGGCGGCCGACCGACCCCAATCCCACGACAGAAATTGATGTCATGGGGAATCAACCGAGACGGATATGGATATTCTGGGCCACCGGTCACACTTCATTGTGGCTAGGCGGATTCTACGAACGTCTTTAAAGGTATGAACGCGGGGCACTTCTTGCCCAGCTTCAGCAAGTCCGTGTGCTGGAGGACTTTCGAGTTGTGAATCGTCGGAACATAAAGGGGCCGTGATCGGCCCCGCCTCGATTCCTTCACCAACCATTCTTTCGGGCTGTTGATCGACTCCGGCCTGGAGACAGCCTTGAGGACGAACGTCGGTATCGTCTTCCTGATCGCGTTCTCGTCGGCGATGATCCAGGCTTCGAGCTCTTGGACGGGTACGACGATGCAATACTCGTGATCGACGGGGCCTCTGTCCTTGATGGCGCCTTCGACTTTGTTCCGGATCTCCTGTGGGTCGGTTCCATCGGCATCGTGGCAGACGATGAAGCGAGTTGCCCCTCGGTCGGCGAACGTCCGGATGTGGCTCCAGGCTTTCCGGCACAACTCCCCGCAGCCGCTGAATCCCTTGCTTAGGATGCTCGATTTCGGTTCGTTGCGGATCCGTCTCACGAGGACGGTCAGAGACTCGGCGTCGGAGCGGTCCTCGGTGAGGATGGCGAACATCGGCATCACCCGCTCACCGTCGGCTCGAACTCGAGATAATCCGAGAGCGACCCGTCGTTCTTCAAGAATCGCTTGGCCTCGCTGATCTCGGTCGGGGATAACTTCCTTGCCTTGGTGATGCCGTCATCGGCCGTCACCAGGATCACCTCTTCGGGCTGGAGCATGTCCAGCACTTCCGACGAGTGCGTCGTGAAGATCATCTGTGAGCCGCCGGAATAGGAGCGGAGCAGATCGACCAGCTTGCGAAGAAGGCCGGGGTGGATCGATTCCTCGGGCTGCTCCGTCAGCATCAACGACCGCTGGTCGAACAGCACGGCAGCCACAATCTCGATCATGCGCCGCGTGCCGGCGGAGAGTTCAGAGAACCGGAATGGGAAACGCTCACCGCCCATGCCGGCCGATGGCGTGAAGAGAGGCCAGTAGATCTTCGGGGCGGGACCATTCGCGGTCGTGCCGGGCGGAATCGACGGGGATCCCGAACTCTCGGGGGCGATCTGAACCTGTGCGAGCAACCCCAGGCCATCAGGCCCGATCAAGGCTGCAAATTCCTTGAAGAGCTCCTGGTCCTCCTCCCACATGGCGATCAGTCGCATGGCAGCAGAATTCGGTGGAGCACCTCCACCCGCGAATCGCGCGCGCCATGCCCTGTAGTCTTGATCGAGCACGAAATCCTCGGATCCCTCCGGGGGAGGCCCACCGAGTGGATAGTAACGGACTCTCTCCAGGAATGACTGGATCTCGACCAGATGCCCCTGGATCGGATCATTCCCCGGCAGCAAGGACAACAAGGCTGGGATGCACGGAGTCCATCGACCAACTCGGATGGGCTCCGTCCTCCCGGGGATCCGGATCTGCTCACCGACCCGATCGAAGATGACCACGTCCGCTTCACTGTCTCGGACAGTCAATGCCTCGGATAGGCCCCGTCCCTGATCTCCCAGTTTCGTGCGGATTGGGGGCGCCGTGAGGGAATACTCGAATGAGTGTTCGTCGAGCTCCAGGTGGACGCGGATCGACGTCTCTTCGATCTCCGGCGCCGGCCTCCTGAACGACCAAAGCATGATCGGTTCAGGGATGATCACGGCGCCGGCGAGCCATTCGATGGCTTTCAGGATATTGGTTTTCCCGACCCCGTTTTTCCCGATCAGCGCGCAGAGAGCCTGGTCGAATTCCAGCTTCGTTTGATAGCATGAGCGATAATTATTGATTTCAATGGATCTCAGCATTGTGACGGCGATCGGACAACCGGCCTCGTCAGGTTTGCATTTTGAGAGTCTGTCCCGGAAGGGTGGGGAAGTCGATGTTGTAGGGTGGGTGAAACCCACCGATCTTCAAGCCCGCCAAGGCCTTCCGGTGGTGGGTTTCACCCACCCT
>JAJPJC010000265.1 GCA_021324445.1 Isosphaeraceae bacterium | reverse complement strand
AGGGTATCTGAGCCCCCGAATGGGGGCGGTGGTCAATAGCCAGGGGCGGTAGCCCCTGGGAGAGCGTTCCGGCGCCTCCCCTTGGAAGAGCCCCGCAGGGGCGACAGGTCCACCTATTGACCACCGCCCCTCCGGGGCTTTCGGAACAGACTCTAAAGCTCGTTTCAGGATGTACCGCTCAGAGGGGGCTTTCGCATCGTGTCGGTCACCATTGCGGAAGGAGGACTGGGTTCTCGTGGAGCCGCCTTGGGTCAGACGACCATAAACCTGAGCACCCGCTCCACGACGATCCGAATTGCACCGGGACAATCTCCCTATGAGCGGTCGGTAACTCTCTATCACGTGATCATTGAAGCGACGGCCCTCCAGGCGAAGCCGACGCCGCCGATGGTCCTCGATCTTTCCGAAACGGAATTCGACATGCTGGCCTACATGGCCCAGGAGCAATTTGGTCCCGCAACCGTCGTGAACCTCAATAAGCTATTAGCTATACTGGGATTTTGATATGAATGGATTTGACGAGAATGATGTGACGATCGAGCATACCCGCTTGGTCAGCGGAGGAGGGCATCTTCGCTTGATTCATCGACCGAGTGGACTGTTCGTTGATGCCGATGTGAAGACCGGGGCTGTCATCAGCACGATGAATGGGTTGATGAACGATCTCAGGGAACGGGTCCTCTCTCAGGTGCAACCTCGCGGTGGGGAGGGTGTTGGGGACCGTTCGGGGGGCGCGGCGCTCGGAGCGCTCGACGAACGAGGAGGAAACGCTGCGCCATTAGGAGTCGATTACCCATCCTCTCGTCACCCGGCAAGCGAGCCTTGATCTTCTCGGAGTAGACCGATGCAGGCAGCGATGACGACCCCGGTTGAGCCGAAACGGATTCCCATCCTGAGCGAGGCGATGAAAGAGCGAATCCGGTCGCTCTTTCCCCGCTATCCCAGCAAGCGTGCGGTCACTCTGCCGGCGTTGCACCTGGTGCAGGAGCACCTGCGGTGCGTCCCCTTGCAGGCGATGGCGGAGATCGCCGAGCTCCTGGAGATCACGCCGGCCGAGGTGCACGACACGATGAGCTTCTACGGATTCTTCCCCCAGGCGCCGATCGGCGACGTCCGGGTCTGGATCTGCCGCTCGCTGTCGTGCATGATTCGCGGCGGCGATGAACTGCTGGAGCACGCCTGCTCCCGCTTGGCGATCGAACCCGGCGAAACGACCTCCGACGGCAAGTTGACCGTCGAGTTTGCCGAGTGCCTGGGTATTTGCGACTTCGCCCCGGCCGCCCTGGCCGACGACGGGCGGGTTTATGGGCCGCTCACTGAGACATCCGTCGACGCGATGCTGGAGGAGCTGAAGAGCGGACGCCGCGATGCGTCCTCAGTCACGTAGGTCAGGCGTTAGCCTGACATGCAGGTTCTGTCAGGCTCAAGCCTGACCGACTTGAGAGAAGGATCAGGGAGACGAGACGGCCGTGGCCACGTTTGAACCCGTCCTGAGCCGCAACTGGAACGTACCGGACAGCCACACCCTCAAAGTGTATGAATCGCGGGGTGGCTATCAGGCCGCGCGCAAGGCGCTGGCGATGGATCCGGAGGCCGTCCTCAATATCGTCAAGGACTCGGAACTGCGTGGTCGCGGCGGGGCCGGCTTCCCGTGCGGGTTGAAGTGGAGCTTCCTGCCCAAGGACCGGAAGGCGACGCTGATGTGCGTCAACGCCGACGAGAGCGAGCCGGCGACCTTCAATAATCGGATCCTGATGGAGAAAGATCCCCACCAGTTCCTCGAAGGGATCCTCATCTCCTGCTTCGCGACCAAGGCGGCGACGGCCTACATTTATCTCCGGTTCGAGTACATCCGCGCCTTCGGCATCCTCGAGGCGGCGATCGCGGAGGCCCGTGCGGCCGGCCACCTGGGCAAGGACATCTATGGCACGGGCTTCAACCTGGATGTGTGGGTCCATCGCGGGGCCGGGGCCTATATCTGCGGCGAGGAGACCGGCCTGATCGAGAGCCTCGAGGGGAAGCGCGGGTGGCCGCGGATCAAGCCGCCGTTCCCGGCCATCGAGGGCGCTTTCCGCAAGCCGACAGTGGTGAACAACGTCGAGACGCTGTGCTGCGTGCCCCACATCCTCGAGCGGGGAGCGACCTGGTTCAAGTCGATCGGAGTGCCCAAGAGCTACGGGCCGAAACTGTACTGCGTCTCGGGCCATGTGAACAAGCAGGTCTGTGTCGAGCTGCCGCTCGGGGTCACTTGCCGCGCCCTGATCGATGAGCATGCCGGCGGGGTCTGGAAAGGCCGGACGGCCAAGGCCGCCGTGCCTGGCGGGATCAGTATGGGGCTCCTCTCGGCCAGCGAGCTGGACACCCCCCTGGACTTCGAAAGCCTCCGCAAGCCGGGCTGCCTCGGCCTGGGCACCGCCGCGGTGACCGTGATCGATGACAAGACCAGCATCGTGGACTACCTCTATAACACCTGCCGCTTCTTCGCCCACGAGAGCTGCGGCCAGTGCACCCCCTGCCGCGAGGGCACCGGCTGGTTCTACAAGATGCTGAAGCGGATCAAGGCCGGCGGCGGGCGGATCGAGGACCTTGACATCATGCTCCAGATGGCCAACAACATGGGAATCATTCCCGGGACCACGATCTGCGGCCTGGCCGACGGCGCGGCCTGGCCGGTCAAGAACGCGATCACCAAGTTCCGCGGCGAGCTTGAGGATTACATCCGGCACCACCAGGCGGCCACAACGAAGGTCACGCCGCTCCAGGAGCGGATCGCTCACGGCCTCCCGGTCGCCGGCAATCCGCCCCTTCCCCAGATGGATGGACCGCCCGGCCCTGTTCCCGAGGGCGGCGCCGTGGCGTGGCGATCGCCATCAGCGAAGCCGGCCTGATCGGCACGGAAAGCCGGTCGCACCGCAGCTCGCCCCGTGTCTTCCGGAATCCATCCTGGCAGTCGAAGTCTCCTAGCCGCGGAATCGCAAGCCCATGGCGACCATCTTCATCAATGGCAACGAATACACGATCCCCGAGGGCGAGAAGCTCAACGCCATCCAGATGGCGAAGCGGGTCGGGATCGAGATCCCGTATTACTGCTGGCACCCGGCGCTGTCGGTCGTGGCCAACTGCCGGATGTGCGAGGTCGAGGTCGGGAGCAAGGACGCCAAGACCGGTGAGATCAAGATGCTCCCCAAGCTGGTCCCCGGCTGCCAGACGCCCGCCAAGGATCTCACCGTCCTGGTGACCAACAGCCCGAAGGTGAAGGAACACCAGCGGATGGTCATGGAATACCTGCTGCTGAACCATCCGCTCGACTGCCCGGTCTGCGACCAGGCCGGCGAGTGCGGCTTGCAGGATTATAGCTACCACTTCGGCCAGGCGATCCACCGGTTCGTCGAGGAACGCCTGGTCAATCCGCGCAAGGATGTGTCCGACCGGATCCAGCTCAACCAGGACCGTTGCATCATGTGCACGCGGTGCGTCCGGTTCACCCGCGAGATTTCCCAGACCGGTGAGCTCGAGGTGATGCGCCGGGGCAACCACGCGGAGATCGACGTCTTCCCCGGTCATCCGGTCGACAACCCGTTGGCCGGCAACGTGGTCGACCTTTGCCCGGTCGGTGCCCTGCTGGACAAGGATTTCCTCCACAAGCAGCGGGTGTGGTTCCTCTCATCACACCCATCGATCTGCACGCGCTGTTCCACCGGATGCAACATCAGTGCCGAGGAGAACCGGGGCGTCCTCTGGCGATACAAGCCCCTCCCGAACCCGCACGTCAACGATTACTGGATCTGCGACGAGGGACGCTACAGCTACAAGGCGGCCAACGATCCCAACCTGCTGTCCGCGATGTATGTTCTGCGGAATGGCGACCACCGCGCCGTGGCGGTCGACGAGGCCATCAAGGAGGTGGAGCGAAGCTTCCAGGAGATCGCCGACCGGGGCGGGGTCGTCGCGGGGATGTTCTCGCCGTTCCTGACCGTGGAGGAAGCCTACCTGCTGGCACGTTACCTCAAGGGGCTCAGCCCGTCCAACTTGCTGGCGATGGGACCGATTCCCACGCGGGGTGTCGATCAGACCTTCCGGCCGGACCAGTCCCAGGGTCGGACCGGTGATACCAGCTTCGTGGTTCCGCGTCCCTTCACGATCCATGCCGAGAAGTGCCCCAACCGCCGGGGCGTCGAGGCCATCCTCGACCACTTCGAGGGGCGGGTGATCCATTACGAGGAGCTGGTCCGGCGCGCGGCCGCGGGCGAGTTCCAGGGGCTGTACGCCGTCTCGGACGCCATCGATCCGTGGATCGACGAGGCCGGCAGTGAATCACTGCGGGCGGGAGTCCGGTTCCTGGTGGTCCAGGACACGACCATCACGCCCCTGGCGCATCGGGCCGATGTGGTGCTCGCGGGTGCGACCTTCGCCGAGAAGGCCGGCTGCTACGTCAACGCCGACGGCCGGCTCCAATACTCCTCGGCGGCTCTCCCCCCGCGCGACGGCTCACTGCCAGACCTCGACCTGCTCGCCATCTTGCTGCACCGCCCCGGCGGCCCGCCGAATTCCGGCGAAATCCTCGCCGAGCTGGCCGAGACCGTCCCGGCCTTCGCCGGCGCCCAGGGCGGCAAACTCCCCGCCTTCGGCCGCGTGATCGGTCAGGCGGCGTCCCGGGACGGGCCGGCCGAGCCACCCCGGTTCGTCGATACCTGGTTCGTCCCGCAAGGGGTCGCTCGATGGCGGTGATTTCTACGGTGTTCGGTGTTCAGTGTTCGGTGTGAGGACGCCCCATGCTGACAGTGATCGGCATCCTGATCAAGATTCTGATCGTGGTCGGCGCGACGCAGGGCGCCGTGGCGTACTTGATCTACGTCGAGCGCAAGGTCGCCGCCTATGCCCAGGACCGCATCGGGCCGAATCGCGCCGGCCGGGAGGTCGGAGTTCCCTTCGGTCTGCTCCAACCCCTGGCCGATGGCGCCAAGATGCTGCTCAAAGAGGATGTCATCCCGGCATACGTGACCACGCCCCTCTACTTGCTCGCCCCGATGATCGCGATCATCGCCGCGACGATCGGCTTCGCCGTGGTGCCGTTCGGGCCGGTCGGACCCAACCAGGTCGTCAACTTCCAGATCGCGCCCGATGTCGATATCGGCATCCTCTACGTCTTCGCGATCGGCAGCCTGGCGGTCTACGGCGTCATCCTGGCCGGATGGGCGTCCAATAACAAGTACTCGTTCATTGGGGCGTTGCGTTCCAGCGCGCAGTTGATCAGCTACGAGGTCCCGCTGGGCCTCTCGGTCCTGGGCATGGTCCTGATCGCTGGCTCGCTTGACCTGAACACGATCATCAACTGGCAAGATCGGCATGTCTGGGGGGTCCTCGTCTCGCCGATCGGCTTCGTGATCTTCCTGGTCAGCGCCTTCGCCGAGACCAATCGACTGCCGTTCGATCTGCCCGAGTCGGAACAGGAGCTCGTCGGCGGATTCCATACCGAGTATTCGGCGATGAAGTTCGGTATGTTCTTCCTCGGTGAATACCTGCACGTGATCACGGTCAGCTTCCTGACCGTGATCTTGTTCTTCGGCGGGTGGGACTTCCCGTTCTTGAACCAGCAGCAGTCGGGATTGTTGAGCGCGATCGCCAAGCTGGTGGTGATCCTGGTCAAGGTGACCCTGGTGATCCTGTTCATGATGTGGGTGCGGTGGACCTTGCCGCGGTTCCGCTACGACCAGCTCATGGATCTGGCCTGGAAAGCGCTGATCCCTCTGGCGCTGGTGAACCTCGTGGCTACAGCGGCGATCGTGCAATACGTTGGCGACTACCTGGTTTCGCCATGATGGCTGGGGGGGAGCCTCGGGCCGCCGAGATCGGCAAGCCAGGGGGTCCTGGATTGGAGGATGATGACGTGCAAGTCGGCGACCGCAACCTGAAGCGAATCGACCCGCCGCGGTTGAAACTGCACGAGAAGTTCTATCTGCCCCGGATCGTCGAAGGTCTGGCCGTGACGGCGCGGCATATCGCTGGTGTCGCGTTCCGGAACCAGGCGATCACGATGCAGTATCCCGAGGAGCAGCACGTGCCGAGCCCGAACTATCGGGGCGTGCACCGGCTGAACAAGGACGAGCAGGGTCGGGTCAAGTGCGTGGCGTGCATGCTCTGCGCGACCGCGTGCCCGGCCCATTGCATTGACATCGTCGGCGCGACCGCCCCGCCGAGCTGGCCCGACCGGGAGAAGTACCCCGAAAGCTTCGTCATCGACGAGCTACGGTGCATCTACTGCGGGATGTGTGAGGAGGCCTGTCCGGTCGAGGCGATCGAGCTGACCGGGCTCTACGACCTGACCGGGCTGTCGCGCGAGGAGATGATCTTCGACAAAGCCAAGCTGCTTTCCGTCTTCGACATGACCCAGTCCACCGAACCCATGCAGTATGCCCGACCGCCTGGCCCTGGTAGCCGCACGACGCAGATCCTGCCGTCCCTCGAATCGTGACGGAACAGGCAGGGAGTCGGTCGCATCGAGCTGTCCGCGGCAACGGTATCCGGATCCCTTGAACCCAGGAAAGCCCTCCGACGATGTCGATCGGCGACGTGATTTTGCCCATGCTGTTCATCGCGCTGGGCGCGACCGGGACATACCTGATGCTGCCGCACCGGCACGGGGCGACCCGGCCGCGCACCGCACACGCCGCCGGCGCGGTCGCTGCCGGGCTGGCGCTGCTGGGCTTCGTCCTGTCCTGGAGTCCACCGGGACCGTTCCTGCCGACCTTGTTCTTTTACGCGTTCGGCGTGGCCGCGATTGCCGGCGGCTTGCTCACCGTGACCAGCCGCAACCCGGTGTACTGCGCGCTCTGGTTCGCCTCGGTCGTGCTGTCGACGGCCGGGTTGTTCTTGCTGGCGGGCGCCTCGTTTCTCGCGGCCGGTACGGTCATCGTCTATGCCGGCGCCATCATCGTGACGTTCCTGTTCGTGATCATGCTGGCCCAGATGGAGGGCAAGGCGGATTATGACCGCGCGGCCCGGGCGCCGGCGGCGGCGACCTTCACGTGTTCTCTCCTCCTCTGGTGCCTGATCTACTCCCTGTCGGCGATCCGCCCCCGAGACCTCTCGGTCGACCGACTCGCGACCGATCGCGGACGAATGGCTGCCGAGACGTACCTCACGCGAGCCTACAATCTCGTCGACTTCAATCAGCTCCCACCGTCCTCGCCGGTCGTCGCGGTCGTGGACCGCGCCTTGACCGGTTCAGCGCAGATCCACGACGCGCCCGGCGTCGAGAAACCCAACGTCGCCGGCCTGGGAGCCGCGCTGTATACCGACCACCTGGTCACCGTCGGACTGGCCGGTGCCCTGTTGTTCGTCGCCCTGATCGCTGCCGTGGCCATTACCAACCCCAAGCGTCCGGTTCGACCGGCCGGTCCTGATCCTGCCCAGGCCAGGATGATGGGGAGGGTCAGACCATGATTCGCGATTCCAAGATTCGCGATTCCAAGTTCCAGATTCCAAATATCCAGATTCCAGATTCCAAATATTTAAATCTAAACGGCGCATGACGCGGACAGGGCGCCGATGGGATTCATCGAACTCTCGGAAGAGACCGCCATGCCATCACCTGACGTGTTCACGATGGATGTCCTTCGCGATTACCTGCTGGTGGGGGCCGCGCTGTTCGTGCTGGGCATGCTGGGGTTCCTCAGCCGGCGCAACGTGATCGTGATGTTCCTCTCGGCCGAGATGATGCTCCAGGGGACGGCGCTGAGCCTGGTCGCGTTCGGGCGATACCATGGCACCTGGACGGGCCAGGTCTTCACGATCGTGATTCTAACCGTCGCGGCGTGTGAGGCGTCGATCGCGCTGGCCTTGATCGTCATCCTCTACAATCGGCGGTCGTCGTTGGATGTCACGCTCTGGCAGGACATCCGCGAGGCGGACGCGCCCGAAACTCCCACAACGGATGTCGTCGAGGAGGCCGAACCCATCGAGGTCGCGCCCGGACCCGAGTCGTATCCCCACTTGACCCCGGCGGGCGTCGAGCCGGCCCATCCGGGGCAGCCTTGGATCGAACGGCGGAGTTAGGCTGAGCCGGTGCCCACCCCTTGAGGAAATCGCCCCATGACCCGGGAGAGTGACTTCTTCGTGTGGACTGCCTGGCTGATCCCCCTGCTGCCGCTGCTGGGGGCAGCCGTGGCCGCCTTCGGGGCCCGCCGGTTGCGGTTCCACGCCCACATTCCGGTGGTGGCGGGGATCGCCCTGGCGTTCCTCTATTCCCTGCCCACGCTGACCCGGGCCGGGCACGAGCAAACCGCGACGGTGCTGAGCTGGCTCCCGGTCAGCAATCTCGACATCCCGCTCCAGCTCCGCGTCGATGGCCTGAGCACGATGATGCTCTCCATGGTGACGCTCGTCTCCGGCCTGGTCGCCGTCTTCGCGATCGGCTACATGGCCGGCGACGAGGGGTATCCGCGGTTCTTCGCGTTGATCGGCCTGTTCGTCTTCTCGATGACGGGATTGGTCCTCTCCAACAATTACGTGCTGACGTACGTCTTCTGGGAGGGTGTGGGCGCGTGCAGCTATCTCCTGGTGGGCTACTGGCATGCGCGGCCGTCGGCATCCTCGGCTGCGATGAAGGCGTTCCTGGTCAATCGGGTCGGCGACGTGGGATTCGCGATCGCGATCTTCTGGCTCTGGTCGATGGTACCCAACCACGACCTGAGCTATGACAACGTCTTTGGTGCTGCCGCGCGGGGCGTGCTGCCGCACGCCGCGATCGTCGGGGTCTCACTGCTGCTGTTCTGGGGCGCGACGGCCAAGAGTGCCCAGATCCCGCTTTATGTCTGGCTCCCCGACGCCATGGAGGGCCCCACGCCGGTCTCCGCCCTGATCCACGCCGCGACCATGGTGACAGCCGGTGTCTACCTGATCGCCCGGTCGACGCCGATGATCGCAATGGCGCCGGGAGTCCAACTGCTGGTCGCGGCAACCGGCTGCGCGACGGCCCTGCTTTCCGCGGCGATCGCCGTGACCCAGTACGACCTGAAGCGGGTGATGGCCTACTCGACGGTCAGCCAGCTCGGCTACATGTTCATGGCGCTGGGGGCCGGGGTCGCGGGGGTGGCGCAGCTCGCGGTCGTGGCGGCGATGTTCCACCTGTTCACCCACGCCTTCTTCAAGGCCCTGTTGTTCCTCGCCTCGGGGAGCGTGATGCACGCGATGGGCGACGTGATCGACATGCGTCGATTCGGCGGGCTCCGCCGCCGGATGCCGACAACCTGCTGGACGTTTGCCGTGGGCGGGCTGGCGCTGGCCGCGATCCCTCCGCTCTCCGGGTTCTTCAGCAAGGATGAGATCCTCCTGGCCCTCTCGAGCGCGACCCATGGCGCGCACGAGCTCGGATGGGGCTGGCTCTATGGACTGATCTACTGGCTGGCGATCCTGACGGCGTTCTTGACGGCATTCTACACCGGGCGGGCGTTCTTCCTGACGTTCTTCGGGCCCGAGAAGCTGCCCAGCCCCGAGGACCCCGAAGCGAAGGACGCCGGGTTGGCCCAGGGCCAGACGCATGGCGAGCACGCCGAGGGGGAGGCCGGCCATCCCCATGCGCACCACGGGGACATCGGCCACGAATCGCCGCCGATCATGACGGTCCCGCTCCTGGCGCTGGCCGGCTGCACGGTTCTGATCGGTCTGATCTGCCTGGTCGCCGGCCCCTTCTTCGGCGGGACGACCGAGTGGTTCGCGGGCCACTTGCACAGCACGCTCGGGTTCGAGAGCCTGGGTCATGAGGAACACGGCTTCTCCTGGCTGACCGCGATCCTCGGCACCATCGCCGGGCTGGGTGGGCTCGGCCTGAGCTACGTGATGTACGCCCAGCCCAGCCCGCTCCCGGGCCAACTGGCCGAACGCTTCCGGCCGCTCTACGAGGCGTCGCTGCACAAGTTCTACGTCGACGAGATCTACGAATGGGTGGTCGTCCGGCCGATCCGTGCGCTGGCGTTGGTCTGCGAGTTCCTGGATGACTACTTCTTGGATCGGTTGGTGATCGGGGTCGCGCGGGTTCCCCGCTTCATCGGCCGGGAACGACTGGCGGCCTTGCAGAACGGTCTAATCCAGTTCTACGCGGCTTTCTCGGCGCTGAGCGTGGCGGTGCTCCTGTTCGTGCTCTTGATCATGATGATCTACGAAATCCGCTAGTGAAACGGCGAGGCCGACGAGGACGAAGGAATGGCGACACTCCTGCTGATCACGGTGTTCCTCCCAGTGCTCGGGAGCCTGGCCCTGGTTCTGATGCCCCGGCAGGACGATCACCGGACGCGAACGATCGCGCTGGTGATCGCCGTGGCCACGTTGGGACTCAGCTTGATCTTGCTGGCGGGGTTTCATCCCGAGGTGGACGGTCCGCAGTTCGCGTTCGTCTCCCCGGAAGGCCGCTTCGGCTTCTCCTGGACGGGCAGCTCGCCCGAGACGCGCGACTGGCCCGACATCCGTTTCGCCCTGGGCCTCGACGGTCTGAGCCTCTGGTTGTTCGTGCTGACCGCGCTGTTGATGATCACGGCGATCGGCTCGTCGTGGGAATCGATCACGGACCGCGTGGCGGCCCATTATGCATTCCTCCTGGCGCTCGAGACGGGCTTGCTCGGCCTGTTCGCCAGCCTGGACGTCATTCTGTTCTACATCTTCTTCGAGTTCACCCTGATCCCGCTGTTCTTCCTCATCGGGATCTGGGGCGGGCCGGAGCGTCGGCGCGCCGCGGTGACGTTCTTCCTCTATACGCTGGCGGGCAGCCTGCCGACCCTCCTGGGCGTGATCGCGCTGGTGGTGGTCCACTATCAATTCTCCCAGGGCAATGTCCTGACCTTCTCGATCCCCGACCTGACGAGCGGCCTGGCAACGCTGCCGTGGCCTGAGTGGCAGACGGCCGGGTCGTGGAGCAGCCCGCAGGTCTTGATCTTCCTGCTGCTGCTGGCAGGCTTCGCGATCAAGGTGCCGATGTTCCCGTTCCACACCTGGCTGCCGCTGGCGCACGTCGAGGCACCGACGGCCGGCTCAATCATCCTGGCCGGGGTCCTGCTCAAGGTGGGAAGTTACGGGCTGCTGCGGTTCAACCTGGGCATGACCCCGCTGGCCGCCGAGTCGCTGTTCCCCCTGCTGGCCACGATGGCGGTGATCGGGATCATCTACGGGGCCCTCGCGGCCCTGGCGCAGCGCGACATCAAGCGGCTGGTCGCCTACAGCTCGGTCAGCCACATGGGCTTCGTGGTGCTGGGCCTCTTCGCGCTGAATGCCACCGGGATGGAGGGCTCGGTGATCCAGATGCTCAACCACGGCCTCACGACCGGGGCGCTGTTCGCCTGCGTGGGGGTGCTCTATGAACGGTATCACACCCGGATCATGGCCGAGCTGAGCGGCTTGTGGAATCGCCTGCCTCTGCTGGCGTTCTTCTTCATCCTGGCAGCCCTCGGCTCGGCGGCACTGCCGGGCCTCAACGGATTCGTGGGTGAGTTCCCGATCCTGGTGGGCGCCTTCGGCACCAGCCCGCGCGCCGCCGTGCTCGGGGCGATGGGGATGATCCTGGGGGCCTACTACTTGCTCTGGATGCTCCGGAAGGTGATCTTCGGCCCGCTCCGCGAGCCGGCGGTGCACGCCGCCGCGGGCATTCCCCAGATGGCCGGCAATGGCGGCGGCGATGCCCCCGAGGACGCGAAATCGCACGCGGCGGTCCGGCCCGTGGGCTGGCATGAGGTTGCGGGGCTGGCGCCCCTGATGTTTCTGATCGTGGTCATCGGCGTGTATCCGCGGCCGATCTTCGACCAGATCCGGCCCGCCGTGGATGCCCTCAACCGGAACCTGCAAACGCAGCGCGAAGAGGCGCGCGAGGCGGCCGCACCGCGTCCGGCAGTCGGGTTTCCCCCGCGGCGCGGGCCCAGCGGCAAGGCGACCCAGGGACCCGCCGGCCCCAGCCGGAAGACACCCCAGAAAGGCCGACGATGATGGCTGAGAATGCGTTCGCGGCCGCGCAGCAGACGGCCCTGATCCTGCTCCCCGAGATCATCCTGCTCCTGACCGCCATCGGCATGATGACGGCGTCGGCCTTCCTCCAGCAGCCGCGGCGGCGATGGTGCTATGTCGGCGTCTGCGCCCTGCTCGCCGCCCTCACCGCGCTGGTGGCTGTCTCGCAGCAGGAGACCGACATGTATGCCTCCGTCGCCCTGAATGACGACCTGTCGTTCTGGGCGCGGCTGGTCCTGCTCCTGACCGGCTTGATCGTGATCGGGCTGGCGCACGAGGAACCCGCCGACGACCGCGCCGGGGAATTCTTCGGGGCCCTGCTGATGATCGACGCCGGTGCCATGCTCGTAGCCGCGGCGAATGAGCTGGTGTTCCTCTTCGTCGGGCTCGAGCTGGTGAGCATGCCCACCTACTTGCTGCTGTATCTCTCGAGGCGCGATGCGGCCACGCGCGAGGCCGCGACCAAGTACTTCTTCCTCAGTATTTTCGCCTCGGGCCTGCTGCTCTACGGCCTGGCGTTCCTCTATGGGACGACGGGGATCAGCAACTTGAAGGCCGTGACGTTCCTGATCGAGAAGCTGCGGTACATCCCCCACCCCCAGCTCGGGCTGATCGCGATTGTCTTCGTGATGGCCGGACTCTGCTTCCGGGTGGCCGCCGTCCCGCTCCAATCCTACGCGCCGGATGTCTACCAGGGGTCGCCGATGGTGATCGCCGCGCTGCTGGCCTGGGTGCCCAAGGCGGTCGGGTTCCTGGCGATCCTCCGCGCCGTGACCGCGGTGTTCTCGATCGCCACCGAGCCCCTGGTCGTGAAGGCGATCATCCTCTGCTGGGTCATCGCGGCGGCAACCATGACGCTGGGCAACTTCCTGGCCTTGCTCCAGGAGAATCTCAAGCGGCTCCTGGCCTACTCCTCGATCGCGCATGCGGGCTACTTGATGATCGGCGTGGCCGTCGCCTTCGCCAACGGCCAGCGCGCCACCCTGCTCTATCACGGCAGCGAAGGCATCCTGTTCTACCTGGTCGCCTACGCGCTGATGACGCTGGGGACCTTCGGCGTGATCATCGGCCTGCGGCTCCCGGATCGGCCGGTCGAGCGCGTGGAGGACCTGGCCGGCCTGGGTTGGACCCGGCCCTGGCCGGCGATCGCGCTGGCCATCTGCCTGCTCAGCCTGAGCGGCATCCCTCCCTTGATGGGCTTCTGGGCCAAGTTCGAGATCTTCACCGCGGCCCTGGCTGCACAGACCGCCGATGAGCGGTGGTGGTTCCCGCTCTTGGCGGTGATCGGCGTGTTGAATGCAGCCATCGGCGCCTATTACTACCTCCGCATCGTCGTGCTGATGTATCTCAGTCCGGACCAGGAACGGGAGCCCGTTCAGATCCGCGGCGGCTGGCCGGTCGCCGCGGCGGTGGGGGCCTGCGCCGGCCTTACGGTCGTCCTGGGGCTGTTCTGGACGCCGGTGGCGGCGACGGCCCGGGTCGCCGCCCAATCGGCCGCCGCCCATCCCGCCCCGGTCAGCCCCCGCGTCGAGATCCCCGAGTTCACGGCGGCCGCCGTCGAGGACGACCGCTGAAGCGATGGAGTCAAGGATGGCAGGAGTCGGATCGTCGGCTCGGGTCCGATGCCGATCGGGTGCGCGATTGATCGCCCTGACGCCCGGTCCGTATCCTAGAGCGGTGGCCGGGTGCGGGGATCCCCAGGGGCGACGAGGGACTTGCGGCCGATGGATGCGAGCGCAGGCACGATGGAGAACGAGCGCCTGGCCGTGCGCTTCTCCCAGCTCTGGGAGGCCGGGCAGTCTGCGCCGGACGTCTTCAGCTTCCTGTCGTCGCATCGCGATGTTCCCTGCACGGACCGGCTCGACGTCCTGCTGGTCGACCAGCACCATCGGTGGCTGCGCGGTCAACCGCTGCCGTTGCGGGTCTACCTCTCGGCGTTCCCCGACATCGCCGAGCGGGGTGAGCTCATCCGTGCGCTGGTCGATGGCGAGCGTCAGGAGCGCCGCCGGTCGGCCCTGCGGCTGAACGAGACGATCTCGGGACAGCCGGCCGGTTCGCTCTCGGAGGTGCCCACCGAGGCGGTCGAGTTCCCGGCGGAATTGCCACGCGACGACACCGACCCAGACCAGACCGCCCCTGGGGCCGAGATCGCCCCCACCCGGCCGATGTCGAGCCCCGAAAGCGGCTTGCCCAGCACCCGGGATCGGGGGAGCGCGAACCGGACAGTCGAGCCCGACCGGCTGTCCTACGAGCTGGACGAGAACCATCATCTCCAGTCCGAGGCCGAGGGCCTCAAGGCCATGCTCAACGCGGTGCGGTTCACGCTCGTCCGCCGCCTGGGCGCCGGGGGAATGGGGGTGGTCTACGAGGCCTACGATCAGAAGCGCGGGGAGCTGGTCGCCCTCAAGACGATGCGGCGGGTCGACCCGGGCGCCCTGGTCCGGTTCAAGCAGGAATTCCGCGCGCTTTGCGACATCGCCCACCCCAATCTGGTCAACCTCTACGAGCTGTTCGCCGTCGACGACCGCTGGTTCTTCACCATGGAGCTGGTCGAGGGGTGCGATTTCGTCACCGCCGTGCGCCGGCGACCCGCTGCCGGCTCGTGCGGGATGAACCCCGAGGGACACCCCTTCGACGAGGCCCGGCTCCGTGATGGGCTGCGGCAGCTCGCCGAGGGGGTCGACGCGCTGCACCAGTCGGGAAAGCTGCACCGCGACATCAAGCCCACGAACGTTCTGATGACGTTCGCGGGGCGCGTCGTCTTGCTCGACTTCGGGCTGACCGCCGACCTGGAGCGCTCGGGTCGGCATCGCAGCCGGGACCGTCAGGTCGTCGGCACGCTGGCCCACATGTCGCCGGAGCAAGCGGCCGGGCTGGCCATCACGCCCGCGAGCGATTGGTACAGCGTCGGCGTGATTCTTTACGAGGTCCTCACCGGTCAGCTTCCGTTCCTGGGCTCGCCTCAGGAGTTGATGATCGCCAAGCGGACCCAGTCCCCGCCGTCACCGGCTTCCCTGGTCGAGGACCTGCCGGCGGACCTGGTGCGGCTCTGCGTCGAGCTGCTCGAGCGCGACCCGGTGCTCCGACCCCCCGGGCGTGAGATCATCGCGCGGCTGAGCGGCCAGGCCCAGGGCTCCCGCGCGGTGTCCCAGCCGAATCGCGTCTTGCCCCTGATCGGACGATCGCGGCACCTGAAGGTGCTGGAGACGGCCTTCTCCCAGATGAGTCGCGGCCGCAGCCAGACCGTCTTCGTCTTCGGCCGAACCGGTACCGGCAAGACCACCCTGATCCGGTCCTTCCTCGAGGACGGGATCGCACGGGACGAAGCGGTGATCCTCTCCGGGCGGTGCTACGAGCGTGAGTCGGTCCCCTACAAGGCCCTGGACAGCCTGATCGACGCCCTCGCCCGGCACCTCAAGGGGCTGCCGCCGCGAGCCGTCCAGGCGCTGGTGCCCGACGACGTGACGTTCCTGGCCCGCGTCTTCCCGGTCTTGCAGAGCGTCGAGGCCGTGGTCCTGGCGCGGCGCGGCGCCGGCGAGTTGCCCGACCCGCAGCAAGTCCGCCGGCGTGCCGTCGCGGGGCTGCGCCAGCTCCTCCAGCGGCTGGGAGAGCGGACCCCGCTGGTGCTGGCCATCGACGACCTCCAATGGGGCGACGTCGACAGCGCCATCCTCTTGTCGGACTTGCTCGGCTCGCCGCCGACGCCGGTGATGCTGTTCCTCGGCTGCTTTCGGTCGGAAGACGCCGAGGGCAGCCCCTTCCTCAGGGAGATCCGCAAGTCGATTGCCGGCGGCGGCTGGTCGGGATTGGACCACCGCGAGCTGGCCGTCGAGGAGCTTCCCCAGTCCGAGGCGCGCGAGCTGGCACTCGTCCTGCTGGGGCGCGAGGATGCCCTCGCCCGCGCCCAGGCCCACATGGTGGCGCGCGAGTCGGGGGGGAACCCCCTGTTCATCGACGAGCTGATCAAGCACATCCAGGCCGGCGCGGTGACCGATCGCTGGGACGCGATCGGCCGGCTGGATCTCGACGAAGTGCTCTGGGCGCGGATCCAGGGCCAGCCGGAGGAGGCGCAGCGCCTGCTGGGAGGCGTGGCGGTCTCGGGTCGTCCGATCCGCCAGGCCCTGGCCTTCCAGGCCACCGAGCTGGGTGCCGGCGGCCGGGCGGCCCTGGCCTCACTCCGCGCCGCGCGGCTGGTCCGGTGCATCGGTGAAGCCGAGCACGAGGCGATCGAGACCTATCACGACCGGATCCGGGAGACGGTCGTGGCCCACCTGGCGGCGGACCTCGTCCGATGGCACCACCAACGGCTGGCGCTGGTGTTGTCCACCGCCGGGGCGGTCGACCCCGAGGTCCTCGCCGAGCACTCTCGCGGCGCCGGCGACCTGGCCCGCGCGCGCGACTACTACACTCAGGGGGCCGACCTGGCGGCCGCGGCCCTGGCGTTCGACCACGCGGCGGGGCTCTATCGGATCGCGCTGGAGCTGGAGCCGGGTCCGCCGGCCCAGGCGCGATCGCTCTGGAGGAGGTTGGGCGACGCCCTGGCCAACGCCGGCCGCGGGGCCGACGCGGCCGAGGCCTACCTGACGGCATCGGAATCCGCGCCGGCAGCCGAGACCCTGGAGCTGAAGCGGCTGGCCTCGACCCAGCTCTTGATCAGCGGGCACCTCGAGGAAGGGTTGGCCCTGCTCCGCACGCTCTTCCGCCTGCTGGGCATGACCATGCCCGAGACGACTCGAGGCGCCCTGGCTTCGCTGATCTGGCATCGGGCCTTGCTCCGGCTTCGCGGCGCGCGGTTCCGGGCCCGCGACGACAGCGAGATCTCTCCGATGGAGCTGACCCGGATCGACCTCTGCTGGTCGGCCGTCGCGGGTTTGAGCGTGATCGAGCCGGTGCGCGGCGCCGAGTTCCAGACCCGAGGGCTGCTGCTGGCGCTGCGGGCCGGCGAGCCCTTCCGGATCGCCCGTGCCCTCGCCATGGAGGCCGCGCATCGAGCCACGGTCGGAGTCACCGCGCAACCCCAGGTCACCGCCCTGCTCAAGACCGCCGCGACCCTGGCTGAAGAACTCCAGTCGCCGCAGGCCCGCGGGATGGTCCAGCTGGTCCGGGGCGTCAGCTCGTACTTGTTCGGACGCTGGCAGGCCTCCCAGGCGTCGCTCGACGAGGCCGAGCGGCTCTTCCGCAACCATTGCACGGGCGTCGCCTGGGAACGCGATACCGGGCACAACTTCGCCCTCTGGGCGCTCTGGCAGATGGGCCAGCTGGCCGAGCTCAAACGCCGATGGACCGTGCTGCTCCGCGAGGCCCAGGAACGCGGCGATCTGTACGCCACCGCCACGCTGACCACGTTCCCCATGACCATCATCAAGCTGGCCGCCAACCAGCAACCCGAGCTGGAGGCGGAGCTCGAGGAGCGGCTCAGCCGTCGCGGCGGTCAGCCCTTCAACCTCCAGCACTCCAACGCGTTCGATTCGCTGATCTACCTGGACCTCTATCGCGGCGACCTTTCCCGCGCGTGGGTGCGCCTCAACACGCTCTGGCCCCAGTATGGTCGCTCGTTGCTCTTCCGCGTCCAGGTGATCCGCATCCAGATGCTCGAGCTGCGGGCGCGGTGCGCGATCGCTGTGGCGGAACGGTCCGATCAGCCCGCGCCCTTGCTCCTCCAGGCCAGGAGGGACGCCCAGAGGCTCCAGCGCGAAGGACAACCTTGGGCCGTGGCCCATGCCCATTACGTGCGCGCCGCCATCGCCGCGTGCGAGGAAGACGCAGCGCGCTGCGGCGCCGAGCTCGACTCGGCCGCGAGACTTTATGACCAGGCCGAGATGCCGCTCAACGCCCAGATCATGCGGTTCCGGCTCGGCGAAGTCCAGGCCGGCGACGAGACCCGCGCGCTCCGCGACGACGCGGAGCTCTGGATGCGCGACCAGGGGATCGTCGTACCGGCACGCTGGGCCGGCATGTACGCGCCGGGGTTCTCACGGATCAGCAGCGAGTCGACCGAGACCAGCGTCTGAGCCGGCTCACGGCAGAAGGATACTCCCATCCCGCGGCGGCAGCGGGAGCTGGAGCTCAGCCCCGTGGGACAGGAAGAATTCCAGGCCGAGCAGGATTGGGGTCTTCTGCCCAGGCGGATCGCTCTGGGCGAACTTGGCCAGCAGTGACAAGGGACCGTGGAGAAGCGGCGGCTGGTCGGTCATGAACCAGAAATCAATCCGACCCAGATCGCATGGTTGGCCCGCCCAACTCGTCCGCCCGCCTGGGATCGGCTACCAAACCAGGCGTTGGTGATGAAGGTAGTATGGCACCACGGAGAGCGGCGCGCCTGTGTCCAGCCAGCAAGGTTCTTGGGCGGACGCGGAGCCTGGAGGCTTGGTACCGAAATAGAGTTGCACCACGAGGCGCGCCACCGGGAATGAGATCCCGCTCAAAGAGATCTGTCGGATCGACCATCCCACAGGGGTCCTGGCCCAGTTCGAGGGAGAAGCCATGCTTCCTCCAACTCAGGGTGATCACTCAATGGGGGATTTCCCACATCCCGGGATCCGGCACGAGGACCACCACGAGATGCTGCCATGGCACCCCGACCTCCTTCGCTGCGTGTTCAACCAGGGCTTGCCGGTCATCGCCGGCCGCGATGATCCGCTTGTTATGCAACACCACCAGCTTCCCGTAATAATCAGGGTTTTCCTGCACTTCTGGAGCGTGTTGACCCCAATTGGAGTCCTCCGTCATCCGCTGTTCCAGCTCGGATAATCTGCGTAGTTGCATGATGCGCTCGCCCCAGGAGGTGGATTGAGATCCCCCATCCTACCACAAGTCCGATCACTCTCCCACCAGCGCCCGCCGGACGCGCCGCACCGTCTCGACATAAGCCGGCGGCAGTTTGATCGCTCCACCCTGCTCCGACCACCAGCGGGGCGTCTCGGTGTAGATCCAGACGAACTCATCAGCTTGTTCCAGCGCCGCGCGGAGGCTGGTCTCGAGCCGGGCGGGGGAGAAGTAGTTCTTCTCGAGGTCGTCGGTTTGCCACTTTTTTTTCCGCCAGTCGTAATCGAGCCAGAGTCCGAAGCCGGCAGAGACCACGCGGTGATAGGCCGCGCGGTCGGCGGCCAGGGCCGCGGCGTCGGCCGCGATGGCCCGGTGGGCCCGGATGAAGGCGCCGGCGTCGCGATAGCCGTAGGACATCTCGTGGCCGTCGACGATCCGGGCCTTCCCCTCGGCGGCGTCGATCATGCCATTGAGGAAGGGGACGAGGAGTCCGTAGCGGCACTCGGCCAGCGGTTTCTTCCCCTGGTCGCTCTGCTTCCAGAGCAGGCTATGCCCGAAGGTCAAGAACACGGTCAGGTCGGGGAAGCCGTCCTGGAAGGCCGCCATCACCTCCCGACCGCGTCGACGGGCCTGGTCCGCGTAGTCGGACCAGGTGCGTCGCTCCGCGTGGCGCTGCTTCGCGTAGTCGAAGAGGTGCCCCTCATATTGCTCGGTATCGAGGAGGATTCCACGGCCGTTTCCCGCCCGCGCGAGCTGGGCGGCCAGGCGGGCATTGCTCACGACCGACCCGTAGTCATCGAACCAGTCGAGGTCGGCCGGCGTCACGTTGAACCGGAGGAAATTGTGACGGAATCGTGTTCCGGTCGCGGCAATCGACTCCAGGTCCTGGCGCGCCGGCTCGAGCTCATCCCGCGTGAACGTCCGCCGGCCCCAGCCGAGCCAGGTGAGGCTCGCGGGCGATCCTTGGGCTCGGCGCGCCTCGACGTGGAAGACGCAGCCGTCGAACGGCGTCGCCTCGAGCTGGGCCAGATGCCGGCGCAGGAAGCTCGTGCCCGGCTCGTCCCAGCCGAACTCGAGGAGTGTCCGGGCCGGCGCGCCGGTCGTGGCCCCGGGAGCCCGCCGCGACTGTTCCGGGAAATCCTGGCGGTACCGCGCCTCCAGGGCCGGGAAATCGGCCGGCATCAGGTAGATCTTACCGCGGATGGTCTTCGATTCGCCCGGCTTCAGGCCGCCGATCCGGAAGTCGGAATGAAGGCAGACGATGACGCCCTGGAACAGCTCCTGGTAGGGCTCCCAGGCCGTCGCTAGCAGCTCCTGCCCGTCAGCCGAGACGCAGCCGATCAGTCCGTTGGAGGGGAGAATCGAGCTTAATGGCCGCGGGTTGACGTCGTTGCGGTTGACGCCCTCGGGGCACCAGACCTGGCCGGGAGTGTACAGCGCCGAGCGAGCCCAGGGCGTCGTGGGCAGGCGAGTCGGCCGGCCGTCGCGGTAGAGGAAGCAGCGCGGCAGGTAGGCCTCCGAGGCGCGTTCCGCCTTCGTGCCGGCGTACCGCTCGACGCGGATGCAAGGCTGGGCCCAGTGCGCCTGCGAGTCGATCCGCGTGGGGTTGGTCGCGACCACCCGGAACTCCACTTCATCGCGACCGGCTCGGATCTCGTGGTCGACCACGACGCCGTCCTCCAGGCGCGACTGGAGCCGGAGCTGACGGCCGTCCGGGCTGGACTCGACGAGCTTCGTCTGGTGCGGGATCACCGTCTGTTTCCAATCCCGACGGGTCGAGCCCGGCCGGCAAAATGCCTCGATGTACCAGACCTCGAGCGCGCCACCGGGGAGGTGCGCCCCGTGGATGGTCAACATCTCCTTGTCCCAGCTCAAGGATAGGGTCCGGTCGCCTGCGCCGGCCGCGGTTGCCGCTGCCATCGAGGTGACCCAGGACAGGACGATTCCAGCTCCGATTCGCCTTCGAGCGCGCGCCATGATCCGCCCTCCCCAGCCGAAGTGATCCGAGCCCCTCAGCGCCGCGATCCCGGCAGGATGCGCCGTTCCACGCGGCGGAGCAGAGGTTCCACCCAGTGAGCCACCGCGATCCCGGTGAGGACACCGAGGCCATCGATCAGGAAGTCCCCGATCTCACCATCACGGTGGATCGCGGGCACGAGGGCCTGGACGACCTCGGTCAGGGCCGCCACGGCGACTCCCGCGAGGAACACCCACGCGTGCCGACGCCGCGATTCGCCAACACGGAGCCAAAGGATGGCGAACCCGACGAAGATCCCCCAATGGACCAGCTTGTCGAGGTATGGGATCTTGAAGACCGGCGCCCGCCCCTCAACGTCCTGCACCAACTCACCGGGGAGCCAGCACACGATCAGAATCGCGAGCGTCCAGAGGACGGACATCACCAGCCGGAAGATCCACAGGACGCGCCGATCGGTCGGAGCACGCGTCGCCAGTTCCGTCGTGCCTGGGCTGAGGGAAGGGGAATCCACCGCTCAATGTCTCCTCTGGGGTTATGTCGGGATCGCGCCGGGCCGGCTTCCATGGTAACGGGTTGCTCCCCAGCCTGACGAGGGAGGCCGGAGGCGGAGGTCCGCGCTCGGTTCGAGCCTGGTGAAGACCACGGCCTGCCGCGAACCGAGCCGGCTGAAGCTGCGACTGTCGTGGTGACAGGCCGTTGGGCAGAGACGTCATGAGGCGACGGGCCTCTTCCCTCACATCAGGCCGCCCCAAGCCCACATTCGGACGCGCCATTCCTTCCCGATCCCCCGCGCCGACCCCGGCCCGCGTGACGGGTGGAAGGACGCTTCGGACCCCTCTTTCCGGTCTCTGAAACGCCATTTTTGGGAAGAATCTCGTTTTTTTTCCCCCGAAACCGCAGCGGCGCCCTATGTCATGAAGTATGGGCAACGTCAGGAACGAGTCGCCCTGCGAGACCGTCCACTGGCTCGATCGGCTCCAGGGCGAGCCGATCGGAGTCGTAATCCGTTTGACGACAATGGTCTTCATCGTTGAGTCCGGATGACTCCCAGTCGTCAGCCCGGTCATGACCGGGAGTCAGGCGCGGCGAGTGCCACCGCCCTGCATCCCCTCCGAATCCCCCGGATCGGCGCTTGGACGTGGATGCTTGAAGTCATGGCTGCACCAAGTTTCTCCAACCGACCGAGGCCGGGTCCCGATGACCGCGAGCTGGCGCCGGTCGCTGTGGGGAAGTTGCTGCTGGCGCTGGCCGGCGCGACGACGCGAGGGGTGGTGGAGTTGCCGGACACAAGGAGCGAGCCATCGCAGTTCGCCCGGGTATGAAAGAGATGTTCATCGCAAGATTTGGTTGATCATCACGGGAGCACACGGGAGCAAAGGAACCATGATTCGCAACGGAGCGAGGGCTCAGCGGAGAGGCGGGCGAGGCACGGGCGAGGGCCGGCAAGGCCGACGGCGGCAGACGCGACCCGCGGTGATGGCGCTGGAGGACCGCAGGTTGATGGCCACATTCCTCGTGACCAACACCGCCGACAGCGGCCCCGGCTCGCTGCGCGCCGAGATCGACCTGGCGAATGCGAACCCGGGAGCCAACACGATCGAGTTTGACAGCACCAACGCGTTCCAGACGGCGCAGACGATCACCCTGACCAGCGGCCAGCTCGAGCTGAGCAACACCAGCGGGACCCAGACGATCCTGGGGCCGCCGGCAGGCGTGACAGTCAGCGGCGGTGGCCTGAGCCGGGTGTTTCAGGTCGATGAGCAGGTCACGGCGTCGATCTCGGGACTGACGATCACAGAAGGCGGCGTGACCAGCCCCGGCGGCGGCTTGACCAACGACGGCACGCTCACGTTGACCAACTGCTCCATCAGCGGCAATACCGCATCGAGCGGCGGTGGCGTGTACACCGGCCAGTACGGCACGACGACCCTCAACAACTGCACCATCAGCGACAATTCCGCCCTCAGGAATGGAGGCGGGTTGTACGACTTCCTCGGTACGACGACCCTCAACAACTGCACCGTGAGCGGTAACTCCGCCCTTGGGAACAGAGGCGGGCTGTACGACTTCGTCGGTGCGACCACGATGTCCGACGTCGTTGTCCAGGGAAACCTCGCCGCGAGCGGCGGCGGCCTGGCCATTTTCTTCGGCACGACTTCGTTCACCAACTGCTCCTTCAGCGGGGACGTCGCCTCTGTGAGCGGCGGCGGCCTGTACAACAAGGGAGGCACGACCACGCTGACCGGCTGCACGATCAGTGGAGAGAGGGCCGCAGTCAATGGGGGTGGGCTGTACAACAACGACTACGGTTCGACCACGCTCACGAACTGCACCGTCAGCGACAACTCCGCCTCTCTCAACGGCGGCGGCCTGGCCAATTCCAGCGGCACGACCACGCTCTCCGACTGCACCGTCAGCGGCAACTCGTCAGGGCACGGTGGCGGCGTGTGCAATCTCAAGGGCACGACCACGCTCGACAACGCCGAGATCCGCGCCAATTCCGCCAACGACGGTGGCGGCCTGGCCACTTACGGCGGCACGACCACGCTCTCCGACTGCACCGTCAGCGGCAATACCGCCGCCGGGGAAGCCGGTGGCGTACTCGACAACTCGGGAACGACCAATCTGCTCAATTCCACCGTGAGCGGCAACACCGCCGCCTCGAGCGGCGGTGTGGGCACCGACCACTACGGCACGACCACGATGACGGACTGCACCGTCAGCGGCAATGCTGCCAGCGGCAACGCCGGCGGCGTGGGCACCGACAATAGCTCGACCACGATGACGGACTGCACCGTCAGCGGCAACTCGTCGGTGAGTGGCGGCGGCCTGTACACCGACAACAACGGCGCGGCCACGCTGACCAACTGCACCGTCAGCGGCAACGCCGCTCGCGACAATGGCGGCGGCCTGTACAACACCAGCGGCGGCATGACCACGCTGACCGACGACACCGTCAGCGCCAACTCCGCCGGCATCTCCGGCGGCGGCCTTGACAACCTCGATGGCACTGTGACCATCGGCAACACCATCCTGGCGAAGAACACGGCCGCCACCAGCGGACCCGATGCACTCGGAACCGTGGACTCACTGGGTACCAACCTGGTCGGCGAGACGGACGGCAGCTCCGGATGGGTCGCCTCCGACTTGACCGGCACCAGCGCCCAGCCGCTCAACCCCCTGCTGGCACCCCTGGGCAATTACGGCGGCCCAACCCAAACGATGGCCCTCCTGCCCGGCAGCCCAGCCATCGACGCGGGCAATAACGCCCTCATTCCCGTCGGTGTCACCACCGACCAGCGCGGCCTCCCTCGCATCGTCAACGGCGTCGTGGACATCGGCGCCTCCGAGTCGAGCCAGTTCACCATCGCCGTCACTTCGGGAAGCAACCAATCCACAGGCATCTTCACAGGCTTCCCCGCCCCCCTGGTCGCGACGGTCACTGCCAATAACCCGCTCGAGCCCGTGGCCGGGGGCTTGGTCACCTTCACCCCGCCGCAGAGCGGGGCGTCGGCGATCCTGACTGGAAGCCCGGCCACGATCAGCGCCAACGGCGAGGCGAGCGTCACCGCCACCGCCAACGGCACCGTCGGCAGCTACATTGTCTCGGCCGGAGCGCGGGGCATCTCGAACACCGCGGATTTCAACCTGACCAATCAAGCGATCCCGATCATCACGACGACGCCGAGCGTGACCTCGGTCACCCTGGCTACATCACCAGTGATCTTGAAGGACGCGGCGGTGCTCTCAAACGGCTACTCCGAAACCGGCACGGTCACCTTCACCCTCTATCTGGGCACCACGCTGGTGGACACCGAGACGGTGTCGGTCAGCGGCAACGGCAGTTACACGACGCCGACGGGCTACACGCTGCCGACGACGGGCACTGTGACCGGGACCTATCAGTGGGATGCGAGCTACGGCGGCGATACCTTCAATACTCCAGCGAGCGAGAACAATGCCTCGATCGAGCAAGTGACGGTGAGCCCTGCGAGCCCCACTCTGGTCACCGCTGCCGGCGCCGCTATCACGCTCAGCAATGCCACACCCCCGACACTCAACGACTCGGCCGCCGTCGCTGGCGGTTATGGACCAACGGGTACGATCACCTTCACGCTCAACGCCCCGGCGGCGCTGGGCGGGGCCGTGGTCTACACGGACCAGGTCACTGTCAACGGCAATGGCACCTACACCACAAGCCAGGGCGAGCACCCCGGCGGCTACGTGCTGCCAAGCAGCGGCACGGTGACCGGGAGCTATACCTGGCACGCCAGCTACGGCGGCGACAGCAACAACGACACGGCCAACGACCAGGGCGGCACCGCCGAGGAGCAGACCGTCAGCCCGGCCAGCCCGTCCCTGGCCACCACCCCCAGCCCGTCCAGCGGCACCTTGGGTTCGACCTCAATTACCATCAGCGGAACCAAGTATCTGGACCCGACCGGGAACGGCTTCACGTCCGCGGACACTCCCCAGAGCGGCGTGACCATCGACCTTTACCAGCAGGTCGGCGGCAGCGAGACGCTGGTCGCCACGACGACGACCGCGCGCAACGGCACCTACAGCTTCTCGGTCAGCCCAGGCACGTACAATGTGCAAGAGTCGGTGCCGTCGGGTTATGTCCAGACTGGCGGCGGGCCGAACGGGAGCACCGGAAACACCTATTACACAGTCGTCGCCACGAGCGGACACAGCTACTCCGGTTACGATTTCGCCGACTACCTGATCCCCACGTGCACGCCCACCAATGTCTGTTACAAGGTGACCACCCCGAGCAACTGTTCCACGACGGTGACGAACCTCGCCGGCAACACGCAGCAAGGGGACACGGTTACGGTCACGTTCACCGTGCCATCGGGTATGAACGACCAGCTCACCCTGGTGAGTTATCTCGCGCCGGGACCCAGCTTCAGCGACTCCACAGCTTACCAGCAGGTGATCTATCAGCAGGCAACCGGGACCTTCACCCCGGGGCCGCATTCGCTGACGATCCGGCTCCCGAACAGCTATTACCAGATTGATTTCATCTGCGGCGCCGCGCTAACCCAGTTGGAGCCGATCGAGAACGGTAATGCGTATGGTCCGGACAGCGCCGAGATTCTCTATCACGCCCAGGATCGCTACATCTCAGGGGACAACGGGGGTACCACCGTTCCCAATCCCATGCCGACACCGAGTCCCGGGCCCACACCATCGAGTCCGACGACGACGACACCCACGTCCACGTCGACCCTGACCGACACGGCCGTGCTCTCCGGCGGCTACCATGAGACCGGTACGATCACCTTCACGTTGGTCGCGCCGGGTGGAAGCCCGGTGGATACGGAGACCGTCACGGTCAACGGCGACGGCACGTACACGACGCCGAGGGGCTACACGCTGTCCCCCTCCAGCGCGACCGGTACCTACCAGTGGGTGGTAGTCTACAACGGCGATCCGAACAACAACGGCGTTACGAGCCTCCTCGGCAGCGAGCCGGTGTCGGTTCAGGCGGCCAGCCTGACAATCGCGACCACGCCCGGCGGCTCCGTGACGATTGGTTGCGGCACCAATCTGACCGACTCGGCGACTCTCTCGGGCGGCAACAATCCGACCGGGACGATCACCTTCTACCTGTTCGCGCCGGGAGTGACCCCCAACGGGGCCGACAGCAACAACGTCTACAGCGACTCGGTCACGGTCGCCGGCGACGGCACCTACACCACCAGCATGGGCAACAACCCCGGTGGCTCCGCACCGACGGCGGCCGGCACCTACCAGTGGGTGGCCGTCTACAGCGGCGACAGCGAGAACGCAGGGGTCACGAGCCCCTTCGGCAGCGAGCCCGAGTCGGCGGCGGCCAGCCCGGTCGGGGCGGGTCAATTCGCAACCATCGGCTTCTGGCACAATCAGAACGGCCAGGCCGTGATCGACAGTTTCAACGGTGGTTCGACCCAGAGGCGGCTGGGTAACTGGCTGGCAAGCAACTTCCCGAACCTCTTCGGGACATCGAATCCGTACACCGACACGAGTCTCGCCGGCCTGACCAACGCCCAGATCGCCCAGGTCTACACCAACCTCTGGACCCCGAACGGCGTGACCAAGAACACCTATGTGCAGGCGTTCGCGGTCGCGCTGGGCATCTACGCCGACACCACCTCGCTGGGCGGAGACGCGACTGCCCAGAGGTACGGCTTCTCCATCACCGCCGCAGGGGGTGGGCCGGCGACGTTCAACGTCGGGAGCAACGGCGCGGCGTTCGGAGTGGCCAACAACACCAACCTGTCGGTAACCACGGTCCTACAGATCCTGAATAACAAGTTCAGCGCCTCGACCGGCAACTTCTACGGCGGGAACCAGGCCAGTACGAGCGCTGCCAACAATGTCGTGAACGGCATCAACACGGCGGGCGATCTCACCAACACCGTGGCCTTGTCTGCGCCTGCCGGCACGAATGCCTACACTCCGGCCCAGATCCGGGCCGCTTACGGGATCAGCAGTCTGTCGGAGGATGGCACCGGCCAGACCATCGCCATCGTCGACGCCTACGACGATCCCAGCATCGACCAGGCTGTGGACGCGTTCGACTTGCAATTCGGCCTGACGGCATCGGGACCGTCGCTCGCCGCACAGTACGGGCCGGCGAGTGCGTCCCTGACGATCGTCAACCAGAGTGGTCAGACCTCCGCCCTGCCCGGGACCGACCCCAGCGGTCCCGGCACCGATAACTGGGAAGTGGAGGAAGCCCTCGACGTGGAATGGATCCACGCCATCGCCCCCGGCGCTCAGATCATCCTGGTCGAGGCCAACAGCCAATCCCTGTCCGACCTGATGTCCGCCGCGGCCACCGCGGCGAGCCTGCCCGGAGTCTCGGTGGTCTCGATGAGTTGGGGCTTCCCCGAGGGCCAGTCGGTCTTCGCCGACGACGAGGCCAACTATGACAGCGTCTTCAACGTCCCCGGCGTGACCTTCGTGGCCAGCACAGGTGATTACGGGGTTGCCGATCCCGAGTATCCGGCATTCTCGCCCAACGTGGTGGCGGTCGGCGGCACCAGCCTGAACCTCAACGCCGATAACTCGTACAACAGCGAGACCGGCTGGGGCTACGACTCCGATTCGGTGGGGATGTCGATCGGCTCCGGCGGCGGGATCAGCCTGTACGAGTCCGAGCCGTCCTACCAGCAGGGCGTGCAGTCCACCGGCATGCGGACCACGCCCGACATCTCCATGGTCGCCGACCCGGCCACCGGTGCGTGGATCGCCGACACCTACAACCTCGATCCCACCAATCCGTTCGAGGTCGTGGGCGGCACCAGCTTGTCGGCCCCAGCCTTCGCGGGCTTGATCGCCCTGGTCAACCAGGAACGGGTGGCGGTAGGCTCAGCCGTCTTGAACAGCACCAGCCCCACCGAGATCCAGCAAGCGCTGTACAGCCTTCCCCAGGCCGACTACAACATCATCACCAGCGGCAGCAACGGCTACACCGCCAATGCGGGCTACAACCTCGTGACCGGGCTGGGCACGCCAGTGGCCAATCTCCTCGTACCCGACCTGGCGGCCTACAATGGTCCAACCACGTCCTACGCGGGCGCCAAGGTCGGCCCGTTGCAGGATGCCACCCTCTCGGGCACTTGGTCGACTGGCAGCGATCCGAACAATGTGTTTGGCGTCTGGAATGCCATCCTCGTGTCGAGCAGCGGTCTTGGTTCTGGTCCGCAGCCCGGCGCGGCCGGCACCTTCCATACGCCGATGGGTGGGACGCTGGCACAGGACGTGACTGCGAGCCGCTCGGTGGCCACTCTGGTGAGAACGCTGGGCACGACGCTCGGACTGCCGCCCAGTTCCTTGTCGCAGGGCGGATCCCTCCAGGCGCTCGGCGCGGCGACGAATCCTCGCCCCCTCGGTCAGACGGCTCATGCACCGGCCACAGTCACGACCACGCCGGACGCCACCGGTCTTGGTCCGCATGAGGCCGCACGCTGGATAGCACACTCCGCACTGAGCTTCCCGGTCGATTTCGCGAGTCCGAGCGGATCGCCGGCACCGAGACTGAACGTACTCGATCGGTTTATCCCGTCACGAGATCGGACAGACCTTGTGACCGACGCGGTCCTGGAGGAGCTGACCGCCGACGTCGTCCTGGAGCCGGCAGAGCAAGGGAATGGAACCATGACCTTACCGGTTCTCCCGACGAACAGGGTGACTCGCGACCCGGTCATCGCCGTTCCTCTCCCACGGGCGGACCGGCAAGAATCGCCCGCGGACGCCGCGGCTGGGCTGGCCATTCTGGGCCTGGTAGCTGGAACGTGGGCCGGTGCCACGGGCCTTGGGGATGCCCGGAAGCGCCGGTCGGGACACCCGTTTTCCCGACGGAAATCCCCTTGAATCGGACTTGGTCAATCCACGTAGAGGAACTCGTTGGAGTTGAGCAGGACATGGCAGAAGTCGACCAGGGCCGAGCGGCTGGCAGAGCCGATCCGAGCTGGGGACTGATGGGCTTGCTGATCCAGGAAGAAGACCGCCTCGAGCATCTCTTCGGGCTCGGGGCGGCGGCCGAGGGCCAGGCGGTAGGCCAGCGCGATCCGGTCTTCTTCATCGATCGAGCTGAGCTCGCGGCGTTCCAGCCGGGCGGCGAGGGCTTTCGCGCGGGCAAAGGTCCAGTCGCCGTTGATCAGGAGCAGGGCCTGGGTCGCGGTCGTGGTGGTGTTGCGACGCGCGCTGGGGCTGGTGCCATCGGGAGCATCGAAAGCGTCCAGGAGGGCGTCGTGCGCGTTGCGGATGACTCGAGTGTCGAGGGTGCGGCGCGGTTGGGACGTCGGGACGCTCGGGCCGCCCAGGACCGGTTCGAGCTCTCCACTGACCTCGAGCATGGCGTCGCGAATTTCCTCGGCGTCGAGCCGCCGGACCGTCTGCTTCCACAGGAGTCGGTCCTCCGGATCAACCTGCTGGGCGGCCGCGATCTCGCGTGGGCTGCGCCGCGACGCCTGGCGATACGCGGCCGAAGTCAAGATCAGCCGGTGGAGCGGCTTGAATCGCCAGCCGCGCGCCACGAACTCGGTCGCCAGCCAGTCGAGCAGCTCGGGATGGCTGGGCGGCTCGCCCAGGCGGCCGAAGTCGCTGGCGGTCCCGGCCAGGCCCCGGCCGAAGTGGTCTTGCCAGACCCGGTTGACGATCACCCGCGTGGAGAGCGGATTGTCCGGCCGGCTCAACCAGCGGGCCAGGGCCAGACGCCGGCCCGTCGACTGCGGCGCCGCGGGCGAGCGCTCGATCCGGGCCGGCGACGGGTCCAGCGCGGAGAGGAAGCCCGGCTCGACCGGCTCCGGCCGGCGTCCGCCGGGGATCACCGTCGGCGGCGCGACCGGTCCGACATCGGTGGCCGTCAAGACCGGCGGCGGTGCGACCGGTCGCAGATGATCGAACCGTTTGAGGGCGGTTTGCAGCTCGGTCCATCGGACCTTGGCCGGCCCCTTCAAAAGCGCCGGGACCTGCTCGTGCTCGTAGGTCACCTGGCGATAGGCCAGGGCGCCGAGCTGGCGCTCCAGCGGGGTGCGTTCCACCTCGGGCTTGGCCAGGATCGCCTTGACGTCGTCGGGGAACTTGGCGATGGCCGTGGCGGTCCCCTTCTCGCGATACGGCTGCTCGAACGACTGGAGTTGCCGCAGGACGTCGGCCGCGGCCGCCTCCCAGGCGGCGCGCCGCTGTTGATACGTCCGCCACTCCTGCGGCCCAGCCAGTGTCAGGTCGTCGCGGGGCAGGAGCGGCGTGAAGAACGCCTGAAGCCGGTAATAGTCCTTCTGAAGGATCGGGTCGAACTTGTGATCATGGCAGCGGGCACAGCCGAGGCTCAGCCCGAGGAAGACCTCACCCGTGACGTCGGTGATGTCGTTGAGGATATCCGCCCACTGCCCGCGCACGTTGCGCTGGTTGTACTCGTAGGTTCCCAGCCGGAGGTAACCGGTCGCGACCCGCAGCTCGGGATCCTCGGGGTCCAGCTCGTCGCCGGCAAGCTGCTCGGTCAGGAAGCGGTCGTAGGGTTTATCCGTATTGAAGGAACGGACGACATAGTCGCGATATCGCCAGGCGTGGGGGCGATACGCGTCCTGGCGGTAGCCGTCCGACTCGGCATAACGGACCAGGTCGAGCCAGTGGCGCGCCCATCGCTGACCGTAGCGGGGTGAGGCCAGCAGGCGGTCAACCAGGCGCTCATAGGCATCCGGCTGGTCATCAGCAAGGAACGCATCGACCTCCTCGGGAGTTGGGGGCAAGCCCGTCAGGTCGAAGGTCACGCGTCGAATCAGCGTCGTCTGATCGGCCTCGGGGGCCGGCATCAGGCCGCGATCGAGCAACTTCTTGAGAATGAACCGGTCGATCGGGTTGCTCAGCCACTCGGACCCGGCGAGGGACTGGGCCTCGGTAATTCCTGGCACTTCCGGTCGCCGGAGCGGTTGCAGCGACCACAAGGCGCGATCGGCGGCCGCGCGGTCCGGCTGCGATCGGGGGTTGCCGAGGGCCGCCGTGGCATGTGCGGCGGCGCGATCGCGCGCGGGCCAGGGTGCGCCCAGGGAGACCCATCGCGCCAGCACGGCGATTTTCTCCGGGGCGAGCTTGCCGGTCGGGGGCATCTCGGGCCCCTCATAGTTGACCGCGACGACCAGCAGGCTCTCCTCGGGCTTGCCCGGCACGACGGCCGGGCCGGACTCGCCACCCTTGAGGATCCCCTCCAAGCTGTCCAGCCGCAACCCACCCTTCTGCTTCTTCTCGCCGTGGCAGGAATAACAATTCTCCACCAGCAGCGGCCGGACGCTTTGCTCAAAGAATTGCTCGCGGGCTGCCTGGACCTTCGGATTGAGCCCGCCCTCCCCGCCCCGGGCCAGGCCGACCCACCACGCGGACGTCAGCACGATGGACGTGACCAGCGGCAAGCTCGGAGCTTGCCTCCGCGACTCTCGGCAGGTCCTCATCGGCAGGGTCCTCGGTTCGCGCGGAAGCGAGGCATGGTCAGGCGAGCCGATCCCCACAATTCGGGTGGCCCCGGGGGAGTCTTCAACAAGGGTCCATCATAGAACCAACACACCCAGGACACAATGCTCTCCCTTTCCCCCGTCGTCGGTAGGTGGGGTGCGCGCCTGCTCGGACTCTCCCGGCGCAAGCGGCGGCGACTCCCGAGGAGTCCGGCGAGCCTCCGCGCACCGGCCACCGGTCACTTGATGTAGGGGCCCACGAACTGGAGATAACTCTTCTCGCCCGACCCCCGTCGCGAGTGCCGCCTGACCGATTCATCCACCGTGCGCAAGCCGGCGCGCCAGATGGTGTCCGACACGTCCTCCCGTGACTCGCGGATCTCCTCGAGGCTCTCGCAAAGGGTCATGACCCGAGGATCAGTCTCGCCCACCACATCAGTCCGTCCCATGGCGATCTGGAGAGCTCGATCAATGATGTCATCGTCGATGGTTGGATCATGCCGAGCGTGGGTGACCAGCACGAATTCAATGTTCTGGAGGACGTCGAGATGGTCGCGGGTCATCTGCTTCATGCCGACCTTGGTTTCGCGATCATGCTGGTAGGTATGAACCACGTCCCTGTTCTTGAAGAGGCGCTTGGGAAGCTTGCGTGATGCCATCGCGTGGTTTTCTCTTGGTCTGGGTGCGTTACGGCCCGGGGGCGCGGCGCGGTTGGGAGCAGAGCCGGCGCCGAGCCAGGCGGACCCTCGAGGCTCGAAGAGGCCGACAACGGACCGGGGATCAGCAGCAACGAGATCGATCAACCGACGAGGTCTCGCCAGGCGAAGTAGGCCTCGATCCACTCGTGGCCTTTCGGCAGCGGCTCGACAATCTCCAGCCGGGTGATATCGACAACTTGGGTCTTGCCTCCAAACTTACAAACGGCGTTGAGGCCATAGCCGTTCTTGGGCCACTCAAAGCGGAGGCATTCGACCTCCTCGCCGGCCAGCCGCGCGCGAAATGGGCAGGCCACTTCCTCGCGGATCGTGCTCAATAATCCGGCGTGCTCGTCACTCTCGTCCACGCTGTCGCTGGTGGCTTGGTCGATCAGGGCACGCAGTCGTTTACCATCGCACCCCCTGGGGGTCGTTTCGAGAGTCGCGGAATGTCCCAGGTGCCAGTTCCAACTCATGATGCCCTCGTTCTCTCGGATGTGAGGTCGCGTTGGGTCGGTCGCGCGGGATGTCGCCGTGGGGGTGACAGGTGCCGCTGGGCTCGGCCAGAGGAATTATACTCGACCGCGGAGGAGACTCGACGAATTTCCCCAGCGCGCCCCGCGATCGGCGCGTGGGTGTTGCCTCATGCATTGGAAGCTGAACCCAGCCGGGGGAGCGGCCCGGGTTCCTCGAGGGACTGCCTGCCCAGCCCTGGCTCGAGACTCGACTGCGAGGTTCCACCACCAATCGAGATGGGGGAGAGGATTGACATCCGGCTGGGGACCTGCCCCGGCCACGAAGCCCTGACGGGGAGGAGGAGGACTCCAGTCTCCTCGCCACCCGGTGACGGAACCTGTCCGACCCCAGGGAGCGGACGAGACTCCGTGACCGTGGCTCTTCCCTCAGGATACCTCGGAGCCCCAGGCTGGTTCAAGATGGCGCCCGAGGCGCTCGCCATTTTTGGGCGGGGCGTGGCCGGAAGACGGCGACGGGGTCATCGCCCCCGCTGCTTCGAGGAGAACGCGGAACGGACCGAGGTCTCCGCCGATCCACAGCGGCTCGGGGCCGGCCGGCTCATTCCCACTCGATGGTGCCGGGCGGTTTGCTGGTGATGTCGTAGACGACGCGGTTGACGCCCTTGACGGTGTTGGTGATGCGGGTCGAAACGCGGGCGAGGAGGTCCTGCGGCAGGCGGGACCAGTCGGCCGTCATGAAGTCCTCGGTCTCGACGGCGCGGAGGGCGATCACGTTCTCGTAGGTCCGTGCGTCGCCCATGACCCCGACGGCCTGCACCGGCAGGAGGACGGCGAAGGCCTGGGCGACCTGGCGTTCGAGCCCGGCGCGGTTCAACTCGTCGAGGAAGATGGCGTCGGCCTGGCGGAGCACGTCGAGCCGCGCGGCGGTCACTTCGCCCAGGCAGCGTACCGCCAGGCCGGGGCCGGGGAAGGGGTGGCGCCAGACCAGGGAATCGGGCAGGCCCAGCTCGATGCCCAACCGCCGCACCTCATCCTTGAACAGGTCGCGCAGCGGCTCGATCAGCTCGAAGCCGAGTTGCTGGGGGAGCCCGCCGACGTTGTGGTGGATCTTGATCGTCGCGGTGGGACCGTCGGGCTCCCCGCCGCTCTCAATCACGTCGGGGTAGAGCGTCCCCTGGGCGAGGAACCGGGCGCCGGGGATCGACCGGGCCGCTTCGCGGAAGACCTCGATGAACACATGACCGATCCGCCGCCGCTTCTCCTGGGGGTCGATCACGCCTGCCAGCGCCTGGAGGAACGGCCCGGCCGCGTCGACCACGCGCAGCTCGGCGGCGGTCCGCGCACCGAAGGCCGCGGCGACCGCGTCGCGCTCGCCACTGCGCAACAGGCCCGTGTCCACAAAGACGCAGACGACGCGGGGACCCAATGCCCGGGCCAGGAGTGCCGCGCAGACCGCCGAATCGACACCACCGGAGAGGCCGCAGACGACCCGGTCGGCCGAACCTACCCGCCGCGAGACCTCGGCGATCGAGCGCGCCACGAATGCGCCCATGGTCCAGGCGCGCGGGTTGTTGCAGATCCGGTCGAGGAAGTTGCCCAGGATCAGCGAGCCATAGGGCGTGTGCGAGACCTCGGGGTGGAACTGGAGTCCATAGACCGGCAGCCGGCGATGGCGGACCGCGGCGATGGGGCAACTGGGCGTCGCCGCCAGCCCGACGAACTCAACGCCCGCATCCTGGATCTGGTCGCCGTGGCTCATCCACACGATCGTCTCGTGGGGGACGTCGTGGAAGAGCGGTTCCCTGGAGTCGAGCACCCGGCACGGGGTTCGACCGTATTCACCCCGGGCCGGGTTGGCCCGGACCTGACTGCCCATCGCCTCGCAGATCAGTTGCATCCCGTAGCAGATCCCCAGGACCGGTATCCCCAGGCTGAAGAGGGCCGGATCGCAGTGGGGCGCCCCGGGCTCGTAGACGCTCGCGGGGCCGCCCGAGAGGATCAACGCCAGGGGGTCCAGCTCGCGGACCCGCTCCGCCGTGATGTCGTGGCGGACGATCCGCGCGAAGGCGTGCCGCTCCCGCACCCGCCGCGCGATGAGCTGGACGTACTGCGCGCCGAAGTCGAGGACGAGCACCGGTTTCAACGCCGGATCCGAATCCGCCATGAGCCGCTTTCTCGACGGGAAAGAAATCGACGAGACTTCGGTGCGAACCAGTCATCCGTGTGGCGAGTCTACCAGAAGAGACCCGAAACGCCAATTCGAGGAGTTTCGGCGGCGCTTGAGCCATCGCCGCTCGCCGGCACCTGGGTTGTTGTTCTTGGCCTCGAGCGATAGAATTCCCGTCATGATCCCCATCCGCTTTCCCGATCTGGACACCAAGAACCGGGCACTCGCCCGCCTGGGCGGGCGATACTCTGTGAAGAACTGCCGGCAGGACGAACTGCACGTCCCGGCGGATACGCTGGCCGACCTGGCCACCGCGGGCCTGGACTTCCAGGTGATGAGCGCGGCAGTCCCTCGGCAGGAACTCGGTGGTCCAGTCATCAGCCGGCAAGTCTCCTCGTCAGCTCCCGCGTCCTCCTGCCTCGTCCGGATTTCGTCCGGCCAGGATGGGCAAGTCACGGCCGAGTTGTTAGGCGCCCCGGACATCCACGCGACGGCACCGAGCCAGGAAGAGGCCGTGGAGCGGCTTCAGCGTTTGCTCCAACAGCAAGTGAACCTGGGCTCACTCGTGGCCGTCGAGATCCCACAGCAACATCCCTTGGCGAAGTGGGCCGGTTATTTGAAGGACGACCCTGACTTTGATGACTATGTAGAGGAAATCCGGAAATTCCGCGAGGAAATGGATCGCCGCGAGGGTTACGTCCCGGACACGGATGAATGCTCCAATACCTCCTCGACTCCGACCACCTGACGCTGTACGAGCACGGGCAGCCCCCTGGTGACCCAACGCGTGAGATCGTGGCCCGCTGGCGAAGTCGGGATCACCGTGGTGACCGTCGAGGAGGCCCTTCGCGGACGGCTGGCCAAAGTGGCGCGCGCAGGTGACGGGCCGAGTCGGATTCATCAATATGCCTTGCTGGAGAAGACAATCCAATTCATCAACCAGTTTCAGTTCGTCTCCTATGATCAGCGAGCCGAGAACGAGTTTCAGCAGCTTCATCCCATTCGTATCGGCACACAAGACCGGAAAATCGCTTCGATTGCCCTGGCGAATAAGAGTCTGTCCCGGAAGGGTGGGGAAGTCGATGTTGTAGGGTGGGTGAAACCCACCGATCTTCAAGCCCACCAAGGCCTTCCGGTGGTGGGTTTCACCCACCCTACAACGGTTCGACCAGGCTTGTGGAACAGACTCTAACTGGACTCTGGTCACCCGCAATCGCCGCGATTTCCTGCGGATCCCCAACCTCCCGCTCGAGGACTGGTCGGTCTGATTGACGTCGATCCCGGCCGGCGCGGTCAGTTCCAGGGCTCGACCTCGACGGCCCGGCCGCTCTCGACATCGTGAAACGCGACCTCAAGCGTGTCGAGATCGATCAGGGCGAACGTCCGGGAGCTCTCGACCACGGGCATGGAGACGACCGAGCCGGGATTGACCACGACGCCGTCGGGACAACGGAACCACATCGGCTGATGCGTGTGGCCAACGACGAGCAAGTCGCATTGCAGGTCCAGGAGGTAACCGCGCAGGACCTTGCGGGGATGGGTACTCCGCTTGACGAACTCCATGTCGGATCGCGGCGAGCCGTGCACGACGACGCCGATGGTCCGCTCCTGGGCCACGAGCAGGTCGAACGGCCGCGTCCGCAGATAGTCGAGGGTTTCCCGGCTGGGCGTGCCGCCGCCGAACTCATCAGGGCCGCCCGGGCCGCGTTCGAGGGCCCAGCGGTCGTGGTTGCCGCGAACCGAGGGGATCTCGTGCTCTTTCAGAAAGGCAACGACGCGGTCGGGGAAGGGGCCGTAGCCGACCAGGTCGCCGGCGCAGACGATCCGGTCGGCGCCCATGACGGTGAGGTACGACCAGGCCAGCTCCAGCGCGATCGGGTCGCCGTGGACGTCGGAGATCAGGCCGAGCTTCATCGAGGGGCCTCGGCTGAGGAACTGGACGGCGGCGGTGCCTGGGCGAGGGCGGCCAGCTCGGCCGAACGGCGGGTGGCCGCCTCGACAGCGTCGATCAAGGCGCCCCGGACTCCGCCGCGCTCCAGGGCATGGAGCCCGGCGATGGTCGTGCCGCCCGGTGAGGCCACCTGGTCCTTGAGCACCCCGGGATGCTGGCCGGTCTCGCGCACCATCATCGCGGCGCCCAGCACGGTCTGGGCCGCCAGCAGGGTCGCCACCTCGCGCGGCAGTCCAACCCGGACCCCTCCATCCGAGAGCGCCTCGATCATCAGGTACACGAATGCCGGCCCGCTCCCCGACAGGCCGGTCACCGCGTCCAGCGCCGATTCCGGCACGCGGACCGCCCGCCCCACCGCGCCCAGGCACGACGCGACGATCGCCTCATCCTCCGGACGGGTCCGCGGTCCCATCGCATAGGCGGACGCACCCTGCCCGACCAGGGCGGGCGTGTTGGGCATGACCCGGACGAGCCGCCCGATCGATCCCAACCCGTCCTCGATCGACGCCAGGGTGATCCCCGCCGCGATCGAGACGACCAGGTGCTCGGCTGTCACGACCGGCCGGAGCTGGTGCAGCACCTCCCGCATAGTCTGGGGCTTGACCGCCAGCACGAGCACCTCGCTCCGCTCGACCACCGGGAGATTGGACTCGAAGACGGCCACCCGGGTATCGGCTTCCAGCGCGGTGCGAGCGGCCGGGAGCGGGTCGCTGGCGCAGATCGCCTCGGCCGGCGCGATCCCGGCGCGGAGCATCCCCTGAATCATCGCGGTCGCCATCTTGCCTGAGCCGAGGAAACCCCAGCGCTTCATGCTATTGGTTCCAGGCGAGCCACATCCCCTCAGGCCGTTTCCGGGTCTCCTCGAATTGTACCGGCGTTCTCGGTGAACCGGGAGAGCTTCCGGAGAAAATCAGGCCGGTCGAGGACGTCGGGGTTGACGATGTTCGCGGGCAGTTCGCCGCGCGCGGCGCGGAGCATCCCCTCCGCCATGGCCGTCCCCGTGGCGTGCCAGACGTCGGAGGTCGAAGCCAGCCAGTGCGGCGTCACGAGGACGTTGTCCAGCTCGAGCAGGGGATCGCCCAGCGGCAGGGGCTCGACCTCGAAGACGTCGAGGCCGGCCCCGGCGATCCTCCGATCGCGCAACGCGGCCACCAGCGCCGGCTGATCGACCAGCTCGCCGCGTCCGACGTTGATGAAGTACGCGCTCGGCTTCATCAAGGCCAGTTGCGCCGCGCCGATGATCCGGCGGGTCGCATCGCTCAGCCGGCAGTGCAGGCTGACGAAGTCGGACTCCCGCAAAACCTCCTCCAGCGCGGTCAGGCGGACGCCCAGCGCGCGGGCCTCGACCGGGTCGGCATGGGGCGAGAACGCCAGGACGCGCATGGCGAAGGGTGCCACCAGCCGCGCCAGCTCGCGCCCGGTGTGGCCCAGGCCGATGATGCCCAGAGTGCGACCGCGGAGCTCGCCCCCCATCACGGCCGCCTGGCGGTCCCAGCGCCCTTGCCGGACGACGCGCTCCTGATCGGGCAGGCGCTTGGCCAGGGCCAGCATGAAGAGCAGGGCCGCCGAGGCGGTCGGGTGGTTCAGCGCCATCGGCGCGTTGAAAACCGCCACGCCATTCTCGGTACACACAGCCAGGTCGATCTTGTCGTAGCCCGCCCCCGAGCGGCCGATGACGACCAGGTCCTCCGCGCCCGCGGCGAACGTGCTCCGCTTGACCCAGGGGCGCAGCACCACCAGTCCATCGACGTCCCGGATGTGATCAGCCGCGACCTCGAGTGAATACAACCGGGACCAGTAGCCGGGATCATGGGGTTTCGGAGCCAGGTCGGTCACGAAGTGCCAGCGGACATACGGCCGGCTCTTCAGCTTATCCAGGGCATTGTCGCCGTAGGCAGGAGACCCTGACTCATCCAGGAAATCACCGGTGAACGCGATCCGAAAGACTCGCAAGATCAGCGCCCTCGCTCAACGATCCTGGGTGAAATTGGTCTGCCAGTCGCCGTCCCAAAGGCTGGGGAACGCCTTGGGGACGTACGGATGTTCCGCGATCACCGAGTCGTCCAGCTCCAGGCCGAGCCCCGGTGACTCACCCAGGACGAACGCGCCGTTGTGGATGGGATTCCAGCCGGCGACCATCGCGTTCCGCCAGGGGACGTCGAACTCGGCGAAGGCTTCCTGGATCAGGAAGTTGGGCGTGGAGACGTCGAAGTGAAGGCAGGCCGCCAGGGCGACCGGCCCGATCGAGCAATGCGGCGCCAGCAGGATATCCTGCGGCGCGGCCATCGCCGCAATCTTCTTGCCCGCCAGGATGCCCCCGCAGTGGGCGAGATCCATCTGGACGACGTCGACGGCGCGGAGGGCCGTCAGGCGGTAGAAGTCGGCCTGGGTATAAAGGCGCTCCCCCGCCGCGATCGGACAGGCCGTCGACCGCTTGACCTCGGCCAGCAAGTCGAGGCACTCCGGCGCGACCGGCTCCTCGCACCACACGGGATGGAACGGCTCGAGCTTGCGGAGGACCGGAATCGCGGCCCCCGCGCCCAGCCGGCCATGGAACTCGATCATCAGGCCGATCGCCTCACCCACCGCCTGGCGGACCGCCGCGACGACCTCAATGACCGCATCGAGCTCCTCCGCGGCCAGGACCTTCCACGCGGTGCCGAACGGGTCGAACTTCAGGGCGCGATAGCCGCGCGCCACCGCGGCGCGAGCCCGCTCGGCATAGTCGGCGGGCGTGCGCGCGCCGCCATACCAGCCGTTGGCATAGGCCGGGATCCGATCGTGACAACGGCCGCCCAGGAGGCGGTAGACCGGCTGACCGGTCGCCTTGCCGATGATGTCCCACAGCGCGATCTCGACGCCGCTGATCGCGGTCATCACCGTCGAGCCGCCCTGGTACTGGTCGCGGATCATCCCGCCGATCATCGCCTCGACATCGAAGGGATCGCGGCCCACGACCCGCCCCTGGACCCACTCGTGCGCCACCGTCTGAACGGTCCGCTCCTGCCATTCGAGCGTGGCCTCGCCGATGCCCGTCAGCCCGGTATCCGTGCGCAGGCGGATGAACAGGTAGTTCCTCAGCCCGGCGTTGGCGAGCAACGTCTCGAAGCCGATGATCTTCACGTTGTGGTCCTTGGTCGTTAGTCCTTCAACGGCAGGAGCTCGACCTTGCGGAACTCGATCGGGTGACTCTCGGCCTGGAGCGAAATCGAGCCGCCGTGGAGCATCTTCTCGCCGTTCTTGATCAGCCGGCGCGCGTCCGGATCGCGATCGTCCAGTTGAGGCTTCTCGTATTCCAGGACCGTCTCGCCGTTGACGATGTGCTTGATGACTCCGTTCCCGTGGACCTCCGCCTCCACTGTGACCCACTGGTCGCCATGGTAGGTCCTGGACTTCGAGTCGGTGCAGTGCCGGGTGATGAGCTTGCCGTCCATGACGATGTTCGTGCCGGGCGTGCAGACATTCGCGGTGGGGCGCTGGTCGCGGCCGTTGCCGCCGAGGAACTGGACCTCGATCGAGACCGGGAAATCCTGGTCCTTCTTCATGCTCTCGGGCGGCTGGCCGTGGATCATGACCCCGCTGTTGCGCCAACCCCAGCTCGGCCCGCCGGGGCACTGGTCGCCGACGAACCGGTACTCGATCCGGAGGCGATAGTGCGAATACGGCGTCGTGTAGAACAGGTGGCCGAACCTGCCGTCGAACCGCGGGTACTTGTCGTAGGCGACCTTCAACACGCCGTTCTCGACCCGGAACGTATCGCCATAGTTCTCACCCAGATCGTAACCCTTGATCTTGGGCGTCCAGCCGTCGAGATTCTTGCCGTTGAAGAGGGCAATCCAGCCGCCGTCGGACGGCCGATCCTGGGCCTGGAGAACCGTCCCGCCGAGCAGGACGGGCAGCAGGGCTGTCGCGGCAACCCGGACGAGCCGTGGCGACCACGTGGAGCATCGGGTTGTTCTGTGCAGGGTACTCATCGTGGCTTCCTCCATCTCAAAGCCGGGGAGCCGGGGGTTTGATCGGGGCCTCAAAGGCATTGACGCCTTTGACCTTGACCTTCCGCTTGTAGACGCGGTCGCCGCAGGTGGCGTACAGGACGTCGAACTCGGGCCCGCCGAAGCAGAGGTTGGCGATCCGGCCATTGGGCGTGGGAATGATGCAGTTGACTCGCCCGACCTGGTCGCAGACCTGGATGCCCATGCGGGTGGCCACGTAGAGCCGGCCGTCGCGATCGACGCGCATGCCGTCGGCGCCGGCGTAATCCGCGGTGTCGGGCACGTGGAGATGGAAGTATCGCTGCTTGTGGGCCAGCGATCCATCCGGCTGGACCTGGTAGCTGTAGATCCAGTGACTGCGGCTGTCGGCGACGTAGAGCAGGGTCTGGTCGGGTGAGAGGGCAATGCCGTTGGGGAAAGACGGATTGGTCCAGCCCTTGTCGTCCACGACCCGCTTCTCGCCCCGCGGGCTGATGTACCAGACCTTGCTCGGTTCGCGGCTGTCGCGGACCGGGTTCGTCACGTAAATCCCCCCGTCGTGGCGGATGACCAGGTCGTTGCCGTCGATTCCCTCGGCGATCACGGTGGGCTTGCCGGCATCATCGTAGGCCAGGACCTGCTTGCTGCCGGTGGCGACCGCGTAGAGCCGGCCGTCGGGACCGAACGCCTGGCCGTTGGCCCGCTTCGAGTCGTCGAGCCAGGCGGTGGGCTTGCCGTCCGGGCCGATCTTGTAGGTCTTGTTGCCGGGGATATCGTTGAAGAAGACTTCTCCCCGGGCGCTGGCGGCCGGGCCCTCGGTGAATCGATAGCCCTCGCCGACGAGCGTCCATCCTTCGCCGGGCTGGAGGATCTGGCGGAGCTGCTCCGAGCCGGCGCCGGCCTTGACCGGCTCCGGCCAGCCCTGCCACAGCCATCGCATCGCGTCGGGGAAGATGCGCGTGGCGTGCTGGCCGTTGTGACCGCCGGTGCCCCAGTCGTGCTTGACCTCGTAGCCGGCAAAGGTCAGGGCGCGCTCCATCTCCTGGTTGGCCATCCACCAGTCGCCGCCGTAGAGGTTCAGGTCGGCACTGCCGTCCTGGAGGAAGATCCGGATCGGCCTGGGCTCGTACTTGCGTATAAGGGTCGGGTAGACGTTGCCGCCGCGCAGCCCGACATACGTGCCGATGGCGCTGAAGACGCGGCCGAACGCGTCGGGACGCTCCCAGGCCGCCGTGAAGGCGCAAATCGCCCCGCTGCTGGCCCCGGCGATGCAACGGTCGTTGCCCTCCCTGGACAGCCGGATCGGCCGCCCGTCCGAGGTCGTCTTCTTCTCCACCTCGGGCAGCAGCTCTTCGACCAGGAACCGGACGTAGTTGTCGCCCAGGCTGTCGTACTCATAGCTGCGGTTGAAGCGGTCCCGCGCCTGGTCGGAGGGGGCCTTCACCTGCCCCGGCCGGACGAACACGCCGATCAGCACCGGGATCTCCTTCTTGGAGATCAGCTCGTCGAAGACGACCGGCGCGTTGTACTGGATGCCGTCCTGGCCGACGTAGAGGCAAGCCGGCCTGGCCGGGTCGTACTGGCTCGGGACGTAGATCCAGTAGTCGCGCACCGTACCCGGGAAGATCTGGCTGTGGTCGAAGGTGTACCTGGTCACCTCGCCCTTGGGTGGGGCGGTCGTCCTGGCGTCCTCGGCACGAACCGATCCTACCTGGCAGGCAATGATCAGGCTCAGGATCGGCGGGACGAAGCGAAGCGGTATTCGTTGCATGGCGGAGAATCCTGGCAAGTCGAATCGGGTGGGTATCATCCGGGCAGCGCAGGAGATGATTCTAGCCGAGGGGCCAGGCAGACGACAGAATCCACCGATCGGAGTGGTCTGGATCCTGAACCACTGATCAGACCAGTCAGGCCACGGATCGGAGCGATGTGGGCAAGGTTGCTCAGGAGTGGCTTCTTGACGGCGCCACTGGGCCCGGGAATGAATGAGGACTCCGCGAACGGTGGTGGCGTGGGCACCGCCTGGCGGGAGCGGGGATGGTCCCTGGGGCTCGGATCCCCTGTGGTCCCCATGAAGGGAGGAGGTGCGGCGATGCGTCGACGTGCAGCATGGGCGTTCGGCAGCCTCTCGAGCTGGCTCCTGGCGGCCTGGGTGGCCGTGGTCCTTTCTGCCCAGGGGGCGGCTGCGGATCTCAGTCCTGGTGCGCTCATCGGCACCTGGGAATTGAAGTTCACCAGCCCCGACGGGAAGGAGCACGCCCCGGTTCTGGTGCTCTCCCGGGACGGCGACCATCTCAAGGGGATGCTGAACAACCTCGCCGGGTCGAACCTCGAGGTCAAGGGCATCTCGCTCAAGGGGAGTGAGCTGACTTTCCAGGTCAGCGGGACGCACGAGGGCGCGGCCTTCACGCTGACGTTCAAGGGCAAGCCCGAGAGGGATACGATCCAGGGCGAGATCGAGTTCGAGCATGGGGGCAACACCGGCTCCTTCTCATTCTCGGGGCAGCGGGCCCAGCCGGCGCAGGCCCGGCGCTCGAACAGGCCGCGGACGCCCAACGACACGCTGAGATCGCCGGAGATCGCGCCCGACCACAGGGTGACCTTCCGCATTTACGCGCCCAAGGCGAGCGAGGTCACGATCGGGGGGGACTGGATCGCGCAAGGCCTGGGGAGCGGCGGCAAGCTCCACAAAGACGATCAGGGAGTGTGGTCGATCACTGTAGGCCCGCTCGTGCCGGACTTCTATAGCTATACGTTCACCGTCGACGGCGTTCGGACGGCCGACCCCAAGAACGCCATGATCAAGCCGGGCGTCGCCAGCCTGGACAGCATGTTCGAGGTGCCGGGCCCGGAGGCCGCCTTCGAGGCGAACAAGGATATCCCCCACGGCGAGATCCGCCAGGCGTGGTATCACTCCGGCACACTCAACATGATGCGGCGCATGCATGTGTACACGCCGCCGGGGTATGACGCCAGCAGCGGCGAGCGCTATCCCGCCTTCTACCTGCTGCACGGCGGCGGTGACGAGGACTCCGGCTGGAGCACGATCGGCCGCGCCGGGTTCATCCTCGACAACCTGCTGGCGGAGCGGAAGGCCCGGCCGATGCTCGTGGTGATGCCCAACGGCAGCCTGCCGCGCCGGGGGAATCTCCCGGCGTTCCGGCCCGGCGACCCGCCCTCGCCCGAGCTCGCCGCCGCGAGGGAGGCCGCCCAGCAGCGGTTCACGGACGAGCTGCTCAAGGAGGTCGTCCCCTTCGTCGAGAAGAACTACCGCGTGGTGGCCGACCGCGAGGCGCGGGCCATCGCCGGGCTGTCGATGGGCGGAGGCCAGACTCTCCGGGTCCTCACCACCCACCCGGATCAATTCGCCTACGTCGGCGTCTGGAGCGCCGGCCTCTTCGGCAACGCCAGGCAATTCGAAGAGCGAAATGCGGCATTCCTCGGTGATGCCGACCGGGTCAACAAGCTGGTGAAGTTGCTCTCGATCAGCGTCGGTGACAAGGATTCCCTCTTGGCCCGATCGAAGGACCTCGCGGCGTTGCTGGAGAAGAAGGGGATCAAGCACGAATTCCACCTCAGCGGCGGCGGCCACACCTGGATCAACTGGCGCCATTACTTGAACGAGTTCGCGCCGAAGCTGTTCCGATAAAAGGAGGTCCCATGCGAGGCATTGGCATCATCGACGGATCCGAAACGGATCGGGTTTCCGCCCGGTACGGGCCGCAACCGACCAGCCCAGGGCAACGCCCTGGCAGCCCCCGCAGGCGTTTTCTCCTCGCATTTCTCGTCCTGCCGCTGGTGGCATCGCCGTGGGCAAGCGCGAGCGAGGAGTTGCCGCGAACGAACCCGGAAGCGGTGGGGTTTTCGACCGAGCGGCTCCGGCGGATCAACGACGTGGTGCAGCGGCACATCGCTGAGCACCACATCGCCGGCGCCGTCACGCTGGTGGCGCGCCGGGGGCGGGTCGTGCACTTCGAGGCCCAGGGCTTGATGGACCTCGACTCGAAGCGGCCGATGAAGACCGACACGCTCTTCCGCATGGCCTCCTCGACCAAGCCGGTCACGGGCGTGGCGGTGATGATGATGATCGAGGAGGGGAAGGTCCGGCTGACCGACCCGCTCTCGAAGTTCATCCCGGAGTTCAAGGGGACCAAGGTCGCCGTGGAGGAGGAGGGCAAGTCCGACCTCAAGCTGGTCGCCGCCGATCGCGAGATCACGATCCGGGACCTGCTGACGCACACCTCCGGCCTGGCCAGCGGCGGGCTCGGCACGCGGAAGCTGCCCCGGGAGGCCTTGTTCCCCAGAGGTGAGGACACGCTGGCCTCGCTCATGACGCGTCTGTCGTCGGTCCCGCTCGACTTCCAGCCGGGGACGCGCTGGCGGTACAGCGGCCTGGCCGGCCTCGACGTCCTGTCGCGAGTCGTGGAGGTCACCTCCGGGCAGTCGTACGATCAGTTCCTGCGGCAGCGCATCTTCGAGCCGCTGGGGATGAAGGACACCTTCTTCGTCGTACCGGACGACCGCCAGGCCCGCCTGGCCACGGTCTACCGCGGCACCGCAAAGGGTTTGGAAAAGAGTACGTTCACGCTCCGCTTCCCCAAGAGCTATTTCTCGGGCGCCGGCGGGCTGGTCTCCTGCGCGGCCGACTACTTCCGGTTCGCCCAGATGCTGGTCAATCGTGGACAGTTGAACGGGCATCGCCTGCTCAGCCCCCGCGCGGTCGAGCTCTACTCGTCGAACCAGGTCGGCGATATGTTCGGCGGCCAGCTCGGGCGCCGCAAGGGGATGGGATTCGGCCTGAGCGTCGAGGTGGTCGTGGACGCCGTCCAGGCGGGGTTGTTCCGCTCCAACGGCAGCTTCGGCTGGGACGGGGCGTTCGGCACCCACTTCTGGGTGGATCCCAAGGAGCAGCTGGTGGGCGTCTTCCTGGTCCAGGCCCAGGCCGGACCCGTCGTGCAAGGGATTCACCGGGACTTCGAGACGGCCGTGATGCAAGCGATCGTCGAATGATCGACCCCTGGTCGATTGCATGCCCAAGGGAGGAAATCCGATGAGAGCGGCGACGGGGCTGAGTGCAGGCGCACTCCTGCTGGTGGTGTGCGCCCTCACGACGGCCGACCCGGTGGAACGTGCCCCGCTCCGCGGCAGCGAGGAATCCGAGGCGTTCTTCAACGGCAAGGACCTCGACGGCTGGGAGGGGCTCGGTGCGTACTGGACGGTCCGGGAGGGGGCGATCGTGGGCAAGGTACCGGCCGAGGGGCTGGCGTTCCGCACGTTCCTGTGCAGCCGTCGGAAATACAAGGACTTCGAGCTGTCGCTCCAGGTCCGGATCAGGGATGGCAAGGGGAACAGCGGCGTGCAGTTCCGGAGCCGGGTCGTCGACGCCGAAAGATTCGCCGTCGCGGGTCCGCAGGCCAACATGGGCCGGCCCTTCTGGGGCGGCCTTTACGGCGAGCGCGACCCGGGCCGCTGGCTGCGGCTGCCGAAGCAGGCAGTCGTGAGAGAGATCGTCAAGCCGGCCGAGTTCAACGACTATGTCATCACCTGCGTGGGCAAGCGGGTCACCATCAAGCTCAACGGCACCACCACCGTCGATGACCACTTCCCGGAAATCCCCGACGAGGGCATCATCGCCTGGCAACTGCGCGGGGACTACCCGGGCATGGAAGTCACTTTCCGGAATATCCAGTTCAAGGACCTCAAGTAGGTCAGGCTGTCTAGCCTGACATTCCGAGAGAGTCAGGCTAGACCCAAAACAAGCGTGATAAGAAGTACGACCTATGTGCAATTCGCACAATCGAATCTTCGATGTCAACACGTACCTTCTACTCTCCGGCGGTCCCAACCCCCGT
>JAJPJC010000532.1 GCA_021324445.1 Isosphaeraceae bacterium | reverse complement strand
CCCTGGCCTATGCGTGCCTCGCCGCAGCGGGCCTCGCCTTGATGCTCGACGACCGCTGGCCCGCGCGAACGGCCGGCGGTCTGCTGACGATCACGTCCGGCCTGCTGATCAACCTCCCCGGCGCCTTTTGGCTTCTGGGCTGCTTGGTCGGTGTCGTACTATTGTTCGCCGTCTCGATCCCCGGCCGGTTCGGTCGAGAGGCGAGGTCCACCTAACCAAGCATTGCAGCGGACCCGCTGCGCGGGCCGCTGAATTTGGTCGTTCGGCGGCTACCATCGGCGCGATGCTCACGATCCTCGGCTACCTGGCATTCGCCCTGGGGGCGTTCCTCAGCCTCCTCAACTTCTACCTCAGCTTCGTCCGCGTCCCGCTGCTACGCGCCCTCGGCCGGCCGTCGGGGTTCGTCTCCGGCTTCCCGCTCGTCGGCTCGCTCCTTCTGGTCACCTCGGCGGTCCTGCTGTGGAGGGCGTGGCGGTTGGCCTACACCGCCCTGGCCGTCGCGGCGCTGGACACCGGTGGGTTACACTGGTTCCTTGGCGTCTTGCTCTGGGGGGCGATCTCGGGTCGATCCGGTGGCGGTGACGCCGAACAGGGCGATGCAGCGGACCCCGCCGCGCGGGGCCGCTGATCTTGGGCGTTAGACGGCGGGGTCATCAGTGCGATGGGCCTGGACTATAGCTACGAAATCATTGCCCCGAGCGTCTCGGCGGTCCAACTCGTGGAGGCCCTCACCGCCCACCTTGTCCCGGGCGACGCGGCCCGACTGCTGGCCGCCGTCCGGGAAGACCCGCGACGGGTGATGCGCCTCGCCCATCGAGATGGTGATTGGGACTTTTCACTCTGCTTGAGCTTCTTGTTCGAGCCGGACGAATGGATCGCAAAGTAGGCCGCGACCTACGCCTCGTCCGTCCCCACGGGGGGCCGCGTGCAGATCGGATGCGTCTGGAGTCAGCTGCATGTCGGCGACCATTTCCTGTTGTTCCGGGCCATGGCGGCGATCACGGCGATGAGCCTGATGTTCCAACAGTCGACGAATGTCTGCGAGGTGTTCGCCGGCATCGCGAGGGAGGCGGGCGCGCTGCTGGTTGCGTTCGACGACGAGGCGGGTGAGTTGCTGGTGGTATGGCCGCGGCGAGGACGTTTGGGCGTCTGCATCTTGGAAGAACCTGCTGACTTGGTGGACGACGAATGGCAATCGCGGGCCGATCCCTACTGCGAGGTGGTGCTGAGTGCGGTCGGATCCGGTCCACTCGGTCGGGGCTTGGACGTCTAACCTCGCGATGCAGCGGACCCGCTCCGCGGGCCGCTGATCTTGTCGTTAGGCGGCGGGAGGCATGCGAAGTGGATCGCTTCTGGGTCTGCCACTGGCTCTTCCGTAACTGGCGGCCCGATACCCAACGGGAGGGGCAGCCGGTACGCTTGGCGGGCAGCAACATCTTTCGCAAGCGTGGGGTGTCGGCCGGCGACTCGGTTTACATCGTTTCGCTCGGCGCCGGCCAGCTCTACCTCGGCGGCCGCATGGTCGTCGAGCGGTTCGTGTCCCGACCGGAGGCGCTCCTGCTCTGGAACGACGACGATCTCTACGACGACGCGGTAAAGTGGGTCGTCGGACCGGAACAGTCCGGGACGTTGCTCCAGCTCCATCGTCGGCTGTCCCCCGCATTGACGAAGCAACTGCGCTACCTGACGAAAATGGGCCCAAGAGAGCCGTTCTTCGTTTCGGAAACGGAACTCTCCAGTCAGGCCACCCGGGGCCTTCCCGAACTAACGCCGGAGCCCGCCGCACTCTTGGACCGCGTCATCGACGTTACGGATCGGTTGCCGAGGACGGGCCAACTCCTCACGGTCACAGAGCAGATGCTGCGCGCCCATCATGGGCATCTCCCCGACGGCAACGAGACCGAAAGCGCTCTCTTGCCCTTCGATCCACAGGTAATCGACGATGCGCGCACCCGAAATCTCGCCCTGATCGTTCAGCGTCGGGGCCAAACAGCGTTTCGCGAAGCGCTACTCCGTGCCCACGATTCCACCTGCTGCTTTTCTGGCTGTACCGTCGAACAGGTCTTGGAGGCGGTGCATATCGTCCCGTATCAGGGGCAAACGACCAGTCACGTCAGGAACGGGCTTCTCCTCCGCACTGATCTACACACCCGATTCGACTTGGGCCTGCTCACCGTCGATACGGCGACGATGACCATCGCAGTTGACTCGGCGCTTCAGGGTTCGATCTATGCCGAGCTCGACGGGCGCGGTATTCGACTCCCGCGTAATCCGGGAGATCAGTCTGCCCCGAGATTCCTCGAGTATCACAGAGAACAGTCTAACAGGTATAATGGTCGTTGGTAGATGGCGATCCCCGCCTCCGGAGACAGCGCATGGAAGTCCGTTACTTCCTGGATGCCGAGACGGGCCAACCCCATATCTTTGGTCATGGCGTCACCGAGGCGGAAGTCGAGCAGATCCTGCGCGGGTCGGGGGAAGACCTCCCGGCGGCCCGCGGGTCGCGGATGAAGCTGGGCCAGACGGGGACCGGTCGCTATCTGCAAGTCATCTACGTGCCCGACGAGGATGGTGAGGGCGTCTTCGTGATCACCGCCCATGAGTTGCAAGGCAAGGCCAAGAAGGCGTTTCGCCGCCGACGGCGGAGGAGGCCAAGATGATCGAGCAGAAGTTCCCGCCCGGCTTGGATGAGGATCGGGTCCGAGAGGTGCTGGCCCATTATGAGGGCCAGACCGAAGACGAGCAGTTCGCTGAGATCGAGGCGGCACGCGAGGCCGAAGGGATGACGCTGATGGCGATCCCCACGGAGCTGGTCCCCGAAGTCCGGGCCCTGCTCGCGCGTAAGCAGAGTGCCTGAAGGCGTGGCCAGCCTAACAAGGCGATGCAGCGGACCCGCCTGTCGGCGGGCCGCTGATCTTTTTCGTTAGGCAGCTTCATGTATGGGGGCTGGTGGTCGGTCCCATGTACCTCGACGGCTATCGGGAGAAGATCGTCGCCTGGGTTCAGGAGGGCCTCTCCGACCGGGGGATCGCCGAGCGAGTGCGGGTGTCGCCGAGTACAGTCCGGTACTGGCGGGAGCGAAACGGCATCATTCGTCCGCCTCGCGGCACCGGGCCGGAACACCGGCAATGGGTGGCGATCGAGGGCCGCAAGGAGGTCGACCTGCACCGGGACGAGCCCGCACCGCCCGGGTTCTCGGTGCAGGTCGTCTGGTTCGCCCCCACGCGCGAGGGCAGCCCCCGCCATCGCGTCTCCACCGTCGCGGCCTTGCGCCGGGTGCTGGCCCCGTACGCGGAGCACGAGCGGCTGGTCATCTACCTGGACCGGGACGGGGGCGAGTCGGGCTCGGTCTGGGTCCACCTGACCGGGGACAGGGCCTGGGTCACCCACTTCACCCAGCTCGGCGGGGTGGACTCGTACTGCCGCGACCTGGAGGGCTCCCCACCGGATCAGAAGATTGGCTTCCTGCTCAGCAACGGTCAGCAGGACGACATCCATCGGTCCTGGACGGTCACACGAGCCCAAGGCTTGCGGGCGCTGGAGTACTTCCTTCGGCACGGGGGCCGCGACCCCAGCCTGGGCTGGGTCGAGCAGCCACCGTCCCTCCAAGAGCCGGCCTAACCTGGCGTTGCAGCGAACCCGGGCCCCCGCAGCGGAGAGAACCACTTGCCGGCTCGGGCGGGGGAGGCGATACTGTCATAGGTGGATCGCGGGTTCGAGGTGCATGTCGATCGCGTTGCCGCATCGGAGGTTCCATGACGACGCTGCTTCAACGAGCCGTCGCGGAGGTCGAGAAGCTCCCCGTCCAGGATCAAGACGCCATCGCCGCCCGGTTGCTCGCGGAGGTCGACGACGAGCGGCAGTGGGACAAGCGCTTCGCCGCGACGACCGACGACCAGTGGGATCGCCTCGTCGCGGAGGTGCGCCGTGATGTCGCGGAAGGGGGCACGCTCCCGCTCGACGACGTGTTCCCACCCGGCGAGTCACTCCCGTGAACTCGGTCATCACCGCGGGATTCCGAGCCCTGCTGGGTCAGCTCCCCGAGTCGGTGCGCCAGCAAGCGTCCCGCTCCTACGCGTTCTGGCGCACCGACCCGCACCACCCGAGCCTGCAGTTCAAGAGGGTCAGCCAGCGCCAGCCCATTTACTCGGCCCGCGTCGGACTGGGATACCGGGTGCTCGGGCTCTGGGAAGGGGATACGATCACGTGGTTCTGGATCGGCTCACATGCCGAGTATGACACCCTCTTGGCCCGGTTAAAGGCCTAACCTGGCGATGCAGCGGACCCGCTGCGCGGGCCGCTGAGCTTGGGCGTTAGACGGCTCGGAAAGCGTCCCACTTCGAGGGATACGCGATAGAATCGAGGGCATGGCTACTTCGGAGCTACTCGATGTCGACCCGCGCACGCTCCGCTTGCCGCCATCGAGCCGCTCCGGGGCTGATCCGGCCAAGCTGCAGCGGCAAATCGCCCGCCACGGGAAGTCGGTGATCGGCATGCCGCGACTGGTGGTGTACCGCGGCATCGACGGCGAGTTGATCGTCTATGACGGCGTCACGCGGGCGACACGGGTGGCGAAGCTCCTGCCGGGTCAGACGGTGCCGGTGGAAGTGATCGGGAGCCTCTCGTCGCCCGGGGCGAGTTACCCAACCGTCGGGGAGGGTTTGCCATGATCGATCCGGTGCGGCAGGAGATCCTGCAGGTCCTCGGCGAGTTGAGCGAGGTGGTCCCGGAGGTGAGGCTCGGCCAGCTCTTGGCCAACCTCTCGTACCTCGCCCGTGGCCTGTCGAGTGAGGCCATCTGGAACATGGAGGACGAGGAGTTGCTCGCGGTCGCGCGCGAGCACCTAGAGCAATGGCGATCCCGCCGGGGAGTACCCGCCTAACGAGGCGATGCAGCGGACCGGCTCCGCAGGCCGCTGATCTTGGGCGTGAGGCGTCGCAGAGCCGGAGCGGGGCTTGGTATGATGGGCTTCGCTGTCACTGTCTCACGGGTGCTGTGACCTGGCCGATGCGATGCACAAGAAGTGGAAGTCGGGGCTGAGTGGCAAAGACGCGGCGGATGATGTGCCGAGTTGGGCGCAGGGGGAGCGGCCCCTGACGACCGAGAGCGGGCGCGACTTCGCCAAGCGGTTGCTCGACGATAAGTATGGGGCTGGGAACTACCCGACTGGGCCGGGCAGCGAATTCAGCAAGATCAAGAAGTGGGGCGACCGGGCGTTCGAGTGACGAGCGGGAGGCCGACCATGGCGAGCGTCTTCGTGCTCCAGCACGTGCATGCGCGGGAAGATGGCGTCGAGGATGTCAAATTCATCGGCGTGTATTCCTCACGAGAGAAAGTCGACGCGGCCGTGGCACGCTTGGCCCGCCTGCCCGGTTTCGCGGAGGCCCCGAAAGGGTTTCACATCGATGAGTACTGCGTCGATCAGGACCACTGGGTTGAGGGGTACGTGGTGGCTGTGGGTGCGTGACGACTCCGCGGAGCCCCGATCACGCCCAACCTGGCGCTGCAGTGGACCCGGGCCGCCGCGGCGCGTTCTGGTCAGTCAACGGTTGTTCTCGGCGGGCCGGGCCACTGAGCTTTTTCGTTAGCCGGCGAAGGCGACCGAACCCCGACCGGCCCACGGCTGTCTTATGTCGGTGGATTCACGGCTCCCTTCGAGAAGCAAGCAATGACAACCCGCTATTCCGCAGCCGAAAAGGACCAGATTCTCAGAGGCGCGTTCGAATGCCTGCGCCATCGCGGTATCTCCTCAGACTGGACGAATTCGACGCGGCCGCATTCTGCCCTGCATGAAGAGTGCAAACGCCTGATGGAGGATCACGCCTTCGCGAACGAGTTGGCTGCGTATCTGCGCACTCGGACCATCTTGCGCCGCGCCATTCAGATGTTCTTCACACAGATTTCAATGTCGGCTCGCGCCGACTGGAGAGCAGCGCCGGCAGCAATCAGGGGCGTTGCCGCAAGGGGATGGTTCCTTGGCAGATGGTTGCCAACCTTCCTGATCATCGACGGGCCAATTGGACGGTTCGTCTGCCACAAGGCATCACCTCTTCACCCCTACTTGGATGGACGTTATCCGTTACTCGCGGCAGCCCGCGCGTTCATCGGCGAGAAGCTCTTCCTGCAAGTGAGGAATGGCTTCGCGCACTGGGGCTTCGACTGGGAGGTGGTGGGTGGTGACTCGTACATTGTCATTTACAATTGGGAGCAGGACCTTCCAATTGCGAGGCTCCACCAGCGCGAAGCCGATGCGTTTCACATCGTGGCATTCGCATTGATCGAGATTCTGGATGAAGTCGTTATCTCTCACCGCCCGGTCGAAGAAACCGCCGAACCAGGCGCTACACCTGATCGGGGCCGCCTTTTCGGCCTCTTGGAGTTCAACAGTCTTGATGGCGGCCCCGGGTAGGTGAGCTTGGGCGTTAGGCGGCAGAAGCCTCCAACGTAAGTTGGTGACAATCGCTCAACCGGGCGATATACTGGGAACGAGACTCGAGCCACCCGGAGGCATGTCATGCCCGCCCTCGATCCACACCGGACTCCGGAGGAACTGGCCCGGCTCGGAGCGGAGCTCCTCGACCGCCGGGTGCGGCCGTTGTTTCGCCCCGACGACGACGGCAAGTTCGTCGCCCTCGACGTCGGGACCGGCGATTTTGAGATCGACGATGACGACTACGCGGCCGTCATGCGACTGCGGACGCGCAGCCCTCAAGCGGAGATCTGGCTCGGCCGCGTCGGGGCGCCGGCGGCTTATCGGATGGGACGGTGCCCGTGATCCGTGGTGTCGTGAACGCTCGCAATGAGGGCATCGTCTGCCTCCGTGTGCGAGGGCCAGGAGGTTCCGAGTTGGACGTGGACGCCGTGGTCGATCCGGGTTCACTGCGTCCCTGAGATTGCCGGTGACAACGGTCGTTGCACTGGGCTTGGTGCGACAGTCGGGCGGCGGAGCGGTGCTGGCCGACGGGTCAGTCCGGCAGTTCGACATCTACGCCGCGGAGGTGGCCTGGGAAGGCGGTTGGCGACCGGTGCTGGTGTCGGCCGTCGGTGCCGAAGCCCTTCTGGGCATGCGCATGCTGGCGGGGCACGAGCTGCGAATTGCGGTGGTCCCGGATGGTGCGGTGGAGATCACCCCGCTGCCTTGAACGGGGCCTAACATGGCGATGCAGCGGACCCGCTCCGCGGGCCGCTGAGCTTGGGCGTGAGGCGGCGCGCAGGTTGCTGGTGGCGCGGGTCGGCCAGATCACGAGTTGCTCGTACCCGTGCACGCGCGGTATTCTGGCTCGAGTGGGAGGAGACGCGCATGGCAGTCGCTACCACAGAGTCGATGGCCGCCCTGTATGCCGAAGATGAGACGGCGTGGCTGGAGGCGATGGCCGCCTTGATCCGCCGCCGCGATCTCGCGGGGCTGGACCTGGACAACCTGGGCGAGTATCTGACGGATATGGCACGGCGAGACCGCCGAGAGGTTAAGAGCCGCCTCGTTGTCCTGATGGCCCATCTGTTGAAGTGGAAGTTTCAGCGGGACAAACGGTCGCGTAGCTGGCGCACGACCGTGCTTCACCAGCGGCAGGAGCTGGCTGACCTCGCTGGCCGCGGGGTGCTCAGGGCCCACGCGGAGGCGGTCTTGCCGGAGGCGTACGAGAACGCCGTCGAGTTGGCCGCCTCGGAGACCGGGTTGCCCAGGGCCTCATTCCCGGCGGACTGCCCGTACACGATCGAGCAGCTATTTGCGATTGACCTGCCGGAAGGAGAAATCGCCTGACCCGGCGCCGCAGCGGACCCGGCCCACCGCGGCGGCTTGCTCGGATGCGAAGCTCATTCTCGGCGGGCCGGGCCGCTGGGCTTCGTGTTCGGCCGCGGAGGAGATCACGGCGATGATGTATTCGGAGGTCATTCGAGACGTTGCACGGCGCACGCAAAAGTACCTCGCTGCAATTGAGAGTCTGTTCCGGAAGCCCCCGAAGGGGGGCGGAAGAACGGAGCCAGGGGCGTCAGCCCCTGGGGAACTTCAAGCACAACGCAGCAGGGCCTATAGCCATGAGCCTACAACCGGTCGACACCGTCTCAGCTGTAGTCCTCATCGTTACGATCGTGGCCAATATGGGCATTGCGCTTGCGGACTTTTCGTCGGCGAAATTCGTACTGAATAACTCCGCGCAGGTGGGTGTCTCAACGAGGTGGCTGCCAATGCTGGGTGCGCTGAAGGCCGCCGGCGCGGTGGGGCTGCTTCTGGGGCTGGGGCTCCTCGGTGTCCGCCCGATCGGCATTGCCGCGGCGCTCGGCCTCGTCATGGTCTTCATCGGCGCCGTCGCCACGCACGTGCGGGCCCGAGTCTTCTACAACATCGCCTTTCCGATGGGGTATCTGGCCCTAGCGGTCGCCTCGCTGGCGGTGTTGTTGTGAGCTTACCACATCGTGAGTTGGGCGGTGAGGGCTAACAAACCGCTGCAGCCGACTGCCTCCAGCGCTCGCTGAGCTGCCGCTTCCGGCAGCGGCTGAGCGGCGGAGCTAGAGTCTTCCTCCGTAGGATCCCTGCGCCGTGCGCGCAGGGATCCTACGGAGGAAGACTCTACCGGTATTCAACCGAGACTGCGTTACGCACCGGCACGAGTCCGGTAAGAACATCAAACAGATCCAATTCGGCCTGGACGTCACCGGTGGTGGCGGCGTCCCGGTGGCCCATCGGCCGCTGGACGGCAACGCGGCGGAGATCAACTCGCACCTGGAGAACCTCAAGGTGTTGGCCCAGGTCCTGCCCAAGGGCCGCTTGCTCTACCTCGCCGACACCGAGCTCGATGCCCCGGAGAACTTGCTGAGCATCGCCGCGGGCCGGGGGCAGTTCCACGGCGGCGGGGTCCTCTCGCCGCAGCTCCAGGGGTCGCCAGCTCTCGCAGTTTGGGCGGCTCGAGATGGCGATTCGCCGGCTCTACAAGCCCGAATGCCGGTTTTTTCGACATCGAGACTTGGAGGAGAAAGGCGACTCCCGGTGCGCCTCGGTGACTCGCGATCGATCCTGACTTATCCAACGTCCGCGGCGGCGCCCCCGCGCCGCGGCGCGGCAATTCGGGCGATGAATCCATCTGAGCCGACCGCGAGGATCTCCTGCGGCGAAGATGCCGGGAAACAGGCGATCGTCGCGGGGAGACGCACGCCCAGATGGTGGGCCGGTTGGAGCCGGTCGGCGACGGAGCTGAGCCAATCGATGCGGGTCGGCGACACCGCGACAACGGTACTGGTCCCGGAATAGGTCGCGGCCAGGTAGCCGCTTTCCGTGGTCGCGACATGCGCCGGCAGGGGGTCGAGTCCTCGGTCGTCGACCGAGAATCGGGCCGCGTGCACTGTGCCATCCTTGTCCAGGCCCACCAGCTCCAGCACCGGCGGGGCGTGGCGCCAGGCCAGCGGGATGGAACTGAAGCGGGAAGGTGGCCCCGGGGCCGCGGGCCGCCAGGTCGCCCAGGAGCGGCGGAGGCACTGGCCATCGAGGTCCACGAGGATCCAGCGCGGGCCGTCGTGGGTCAGGACGGCCAGGCGGTCCTCCGCCAGGCCGTGGGTCGATCCCAAGGGGAGCAACAGCGCCGCGGCGGGGGGCTCCTCCGCGGCGGGGAAGAGGTGGACCACCCCCCAATGCATGCCCGAGACCGCCTCGACCAGCCGCAGCTCGTGGCCGTCCCCCAGGCCGACGAGCCAGTCGACGCCCCAGGGCAAGACCGGGGTGAGCCAGCCCTGGCGCATCCCCGGGAACTGGCTTTCGGGGCGGGGCCGGAACGAGCCGTCGGGTCGTCGCACGGCGCAGGAGAGCACGGCCCCGCGCTCGGACCGGTGCAGGGCCAGGACCGTCCGGCCGTCGGAGTCGACCACCAGCGAGGCCACCGGCAGGAGACACTCCAGGACGGTCACGACCTGGTTTCGCCTGGGGTGGTACGCCAGCACCACGCCGCTGTCGAAGCCCAGGAACAGCTCACCGGTGGCGGTGGCCTGGCAGGCGGTGGTGAGCGCCCCCCGGCCGACCCGCACGCCCTGCACGCGCGCGTCTCTCCCGGAGGCAGGGTCACGACCACGCGGGCGCTTCCGCGCGGCGATCGCGGCGAACTCGGCGTCGCGCAGCAGCGGCGGTGACCAGTTCTGCTCGAAGAGGAGGTCCGCGATCACCTTCGAGCTGGGACGACCGTCGTGGATGCCCGATCGCAGCCGCCGCGCCAGGGCGCCGAGGATCCGGTCGTGCAGCTCCTCGGCATACGGTTTCAACTCGTGCGAGGGCCGGGTGAAGACGATCATCCCGTTGTAGAACAGCGCCGCCTCATGGTCATCACCCTGCGCGGCGTAGAAGGCGTCCCCCTGATCGAGCAGCTCGCGGATGGGCCCGATCGCACCGCGACGGGCATGCAGCCGCAGCAGCTCAAGGGCGCAGGACATCGCGGCGGCATCGGGCCTGCGATCCCAGCCGGCCTGGAATTGTTCGATGGCCAGGTCGAGGCGGTGGGCCTTCTGGGCGAGCAGGGAGCCGGCTGCCAGATGGTTGGGGGGTACGGCTGCGGCGAGGACGGCCGCGGCGCGGCGATATTCGGCCAGGGCGGCGTCCTCGTCGCCGATCCGGCGGAGCAGGTCCCCGGCCGCCTCGTGATGGCCGGCCTGGCGGTACAAGGCGATGGCGTGGTCGACCGCACCGGCGGCCTCGAGGGCCTGGGCGGCCGCGGCCGGGTCGTGGAGCTTTTTGAGATAGAGTGTCGCCGCGTCCCGGTGCAGGCCGCCCCGCTGCAAGGCCTGGGCGGCCAGGCGGTCCTCGCCCAGGAGCTTGCCGTAGATGTAGGCGGCGCGTCGACAGTCGCCGGCGCGGAGGGCCCGCTCGGCGGCCTTGCGATATTCCCGGGTCAACTCGTGCAGGAGGTCGGGCCGGGCGCGCCAGACCGCCGAGGATTCGCCCCGTCCCGGTCCGCGCAGCAGGTCGAGGAGGTTGTAGATCGCGCGGTTCCACGGCAGCCGGTCGCCCCAGGGGACGACGGGCCGCCCCGGGTCGAGGGGAGCCATCGGGAAGGCATGGCGCAGGGCGCGCGCCGGATCGCCCTCCCGAAACTCGCGGAGCAGCTTGCGGACCAGGGCGGAGTGGTCGACCCACTCCCATTGCATCTTCTCCCCCAGCCCGGCCAGGCCGGCCCCGGCCTGGCCGAGCAGGTGGTGCAGCGACCGGGCCAGGCCGTGCACGCCCGCCGCCAGGCCGCCGCCGGTCCGGCTGCCGGGGGCTCCCTCACCGGTCCCGCCGGTTGCCGGATCGTTGGCCTCGAACGGGTCGGCCGCGCCCGGTCCCGCCGCTGAGCCGGCCGTGCCGGGGTCGGTCCCTGCACCCGTGCGCGGCCGCCCGGCCGACCGTCCCTCGCGACGGAGACCTTGCCCCAATCCCTGGTAGAGGGCCTCCGGCGAGACTTCGGGCAATTCCCAGGCGATCTCGTGGATTCGCTCGGCCAGCGCGGGGGGCTCCGGCAGCGGCGACCAGGTGCGCGGCGGCCGTCGCGACCCGCGCAAGAGCTCGCCCCATCCGACCGTCGTCCGGCGATCGAAGCGGAGGATGCGGGCACCGGGTAAGAAGACGAGTCCCCCGTCCCGCACCAGGGCCGTGGCCTCGTCATCCAGCAAGGCGGGGATGAGCTCGGCGTCGACGGGCAGATAGAAGTCCGTGGTCCGCTCGTGGAGGCGGATCGCAGCCGGCGCGGGTGCTCCCGAGGGCCGATCGAGCTTGAGCAGGAAGCCACCCGCAACGTCGTGGACCCGTCCCGAGGGGTCCAGACCCAGCCGCGCGCAGAACGCCAGCAGCACGGCCGGATCACGGTCCGGGACCAGCAGAGCGGTCGCTGGTCTCGCGGTGCAACGGCGGCGGAGCGCGAACCCGACCCGGACCGTCATGCCGATCCTCCCCCACTCCGCTCGGCAGCGTGCAAGACGGCTGCGATCCGTTCGGCCGCTCCGGGCGTCGCCTCGCCACCGATCAGCCGGCGCGAGCCGCAGCACGTCCCGTCCGGCATCCAGGCGGCGGCCTCGTCGCGATTGACGTAAAACATGCAGAGCAACCCGCCACCCCGCCTCAGCACCGCCAGGTGATTATACCGGTCGATCAGGATCTGGAGACCGCCGTGCTCGATGAATTGCACCCAGCGGAGGGGGTCGGGATCGGGCCGATGAGCCGGATGGCCGGGGGGCAGGCTCCGCGATTCGGCCACAACGGCTCCCAGCGGCTCCAGGGAACCACGCGTGTCGCACGGGACGAACTCCAGTCGGCCCTGGTCCCAGCGGATCAGGCAGAAGGAGCGTGGGCGCCGCGGACCGGCCGCATCGAACTCGCGGACCAGCAGGCAGGAGCGCCCCAGCGACCCGAAATGGATCCCCACATCTTCCTCGGCCGTCACGAGCACCGGTGGGACATCGCCCGGCACGTCGCGCACTTCCAGCCGCCGGTCGCCGATCAGCCGGGCGAATCGGCGGCCGTCGCGCGACAGGGCGAACAGGTTGGGGACGCCGTCGTCTCCCAGCAGGAAGGTCCCCAGCACGGCCGCGCGCGAACGCGAGAGGAAGTGCAGACCCGGCGCGGCTCCTCCCTCGATCTGCACCGCCAGCACGTCGCCCCCCTCGCGAACGCGGACAATCCGGCCCCCTTTGAAGGCCGGCAGACCGTCACTGAGCGGGGTCAGGGATGTCACCGGGCCCGACTCGCGCCAGTAGTGAAGGATGCCGGACCGAGAATCGAATTGCAGCACGGATGAGCCGGCCGAGCTCCACTCCTGGAGCCGCTGGGTTGCCAGGCCGGCCCGCGGCGTGACGGTGGCCGAGGCCCCGGCGGCGGCCAGGTCGAACGCCAGGCCGCGGCGGAGCTTGCCCCCGACGCGCCCGACGATCGTGTGCAGGTCCCGAAAATACACGAACGCGATCGAGCTCGCCTCGTCCTCGACGGTGTGGAGGGAACAGGTGCGACTGGCGAAATCATAGTGGGCCAGGACCTGCCGGTCGCGGCGGTAGCCGTTGACCACGAAGCCCCCGGCCACGCCGATGACCCCTCGGACCGGCATCATCAAGCGGTCGTCGACCATCGGTCGCGGCAGGATCTCGGCGTCGGTGCCGTCGATGCGCCAGGAGCCGAGCAGGCCATGACGCCCGATCACCAGGATGCGATCCCCCGCATCATCGAAGTCGAAGGGCTGCTCCGCATCGTCGAGCGGCGCCGCGGGGACTTGGGCCGGGTCCTCTCGGGGCCGAGAGGACTTCCAGGCCAGGCCCTCTCGTTCCAGGCTGTTGCGCTGCGCCTTGCTGAGCAGGCGATCGAGGGCGCCGCAGACGAATGGGAACGGGATCGGCTGGACCTCGCCGCGCCAGGGCATCCGCCGCGTGGCGGGCGTGGCATGGGATGCGACGGGGACCTCGTCCCGGAGGGGAACTCGACTGCGGCTGAGCACGACGGGCAGCCCGCGCCGCAGCTCGGCCAGCTCGATCTGCCCGGTCGCTTCGACCGACACGGCGAAGAGCCGGATCGCGCCGTCGACGCCGGGGAGGCGCGCGGCGGCGATGACGTCGGGCTCGGCGAGGTTGCGCGGATGGGTCAAGAGCACCACGTCGCGGCGCGCGGCCGAGGGCGTCTCGAGGACGAGGGCGAGGGCATCGCCAGGGTGGGGTGACAGGTCGCTGGCTTCCAGCAGCGCCACCAGGTCCTCCGGCTCGAGCTCGGCCGGGTCGACCGCCGCACCGCCGCTGGCTGTGGTCGCCAGCTTGAGCGGCAAACGGCGGCGCTGGGCTTGCCGGGCCAGGGCCACGGCCGCGGCGGCCAGGACCAGCCGGACGTCGCCCCAGGTGCGCACGCCCTGGTCGAGGAGCAGGACGAGCTCCTCGGCCGCCGGCCGGCAGGGCGGCTCGCGGTGGAAGTAGAGCAACTCGTGCTCGGCGAACCGGCGGAGGAACTCCTGGTCATCCAGCGCGAACTGGAACGGCAGGATCTGGTCGGGGTTGCCCCGCGTCGTGAGGTCGGAGTAGCCGCCGGCCTGGAGCTCGGCCGGGGCCAGCCGGCGGGGCGGCAGGCAAAGCGCCCCCTCGAGCCGGCCGGCCAGCCGGGTCATGCCGGCCAGCCGCGGCCGCTGCTCGACCTCGACGAGCAGACCCGCCAGGCCCAGCGGCGGGAGCGGGGCCAGCCGATCCCCGGGGGAACCGATCGGACCGCGGCCGTGCTTCAGCCAGTGTTGAATCTCCTCGGCTGACAGGGCCTCGAGGGCGCGCAGGAACCGCGCCTCGAACTCCCCGGCCTCCAACCCGGGCTGTTCGGCGTAGTCGGCCTGGCCGAGCATCGGATGGGTGAGGACCATCTGGGGGACCCAGCTCCCGCCGTTGAGCAGGGCCAGGACCGCGTCCAGCTCGGGCGGTTCGGCGACACCCGGGATGTCGCGACACAGCCAGCCGCAGAGGGCCCCCGCATTGCGGAGCCGGTGGGCCACCGCCTGCTGGCCCAGGGCACGAAACGGCTCGGCGATCCGCGCCGCGCGCGGGACGGCATCCGCCCCCGGCTCCTTGCCGCGGGAGCCCAGACCGATCAGATAGAGCAGGTGCAGCACAAAGCCGAAGGCGAGGTACGATCCCTCGCCGCTGAGCACGCCCTCGAGGAACCGCGCGATCTCCGGTGCGAAGGCGAACGTCCGACCGGCATCCGGTCCATCCAGGAACTCGACCGCTTCGCCGTACTGGGCCCACCGCAGTCCGCCGAACGACCGGCAGTACGCGGCCGGGATCTGGAGGTAAAGCGCGGCGCGGCGATGGTTCATGGTTGGCGGCCTCCCAGCGACGGACCGCGCCCCATCCCACGCCGCGCCAGGCGAACTGCCGCGCGACTCAACGTCTGGAAGGCCGCACGAGGAATCCGCTCATGGTCCTGGCCGAGCAGGACGACCAGGTCATCGGGCCCGGCCCCGAGGGCGCGGCAGAGTGCCGGCTCGGGCAGTTCGGGGTCGGGGCGGAATCCGAGCGGGATCAGCAGATTGGCCCCCCAGAAGCGCACGCCCTCCGGAACTGCCGGCAGCGCTCGTGGGTCCCCGAGCACGAGCACTTCCCGATCGTCGGGGCCGCCCTCCGGGCCCACAGCCCAGGCGGCCCGCAGGGCCGCGAGCCGCCCCGTGGTCGCGTGCTCGGCCCAGGAGGCGAGCCGGGCCATCGAGCACAACACGCCACTCGCCGGCCGGGGCCGGCCCAGGGAATCGCGCACCAGCCGCAGGAAGAGCGGACCCGACCCGCCGCCCTCGGGCGGGACAGCGGTCATGGGCTGGGGCAGGACGATCCGCTCCAGCGGGACGCTCGCCGATTCCTCCGCCATCGGCACCTCGAAGGCCGGTAAGCGCGCACCCGGCCGATACCAGGTCCTGCCCCGCCGCGTGAACGCCTCGACCCCGCGCAACGGCAGGAGCCGCCGAACCAGGACCTCCGGCATCGGCTCGGTTCCCGGTTCCCAGAAGACCCAGGCCTGGTCCCCCATCACCGCAACGCGGATCTCCACCCGGCCGCGCAGGTCGGCCAGGACCCGCAAGTCTTCGGTTGCGATCCGGACACAGCCGACGTCCCGCCAGGGTGAACTCATGGGGTCCATCACGCGTCATGAACGACCGAAACCGTGCGCAGCGGCTCGATCAGGCCGGCGACGAAATGCAGCGATCTCCGTGCGGAGTCCCACGCCGACCGGGGCCGGATCGCACCGGGATCCAGCATACCGGAAATCGCGCGGGGGATGCGAGCGGCCCGGCGGCCGGATGGGCGGGCTGCCGACGGCGGTCGCGCGCGGCATCGGGCGTGTCCGCGACGATCGCCGAGCCGATCCGCTCATGGAACAGAAAACCGGCGCAAGGGCCGTCATGCTGCCAGGTCATCCAGCTCGTCGGGGTTCCTGAGGGGTCCTGGTCGCCCCTGTCGATAACAACGACCCTTGCGGCTTCGAGAAAAAACCGAAGTACAAGCAGAGCAGGAAGAAGATGAAATGGGGGATGGAGCGCGCGCCACTAATCTCTGGCGTGAAGACAAGGTTCGTACCCAAGAGTGGCACCGACACTTTTGCGAAATAGAGATAGAGGTGGATTCCCCAACTGACAAAGAACGCGCCTGCCAAGAATTTACGGTATTCTCGGAAACGGTACGCGAGGTAGATCGTCGGCAAGCCCCAGACGACGACTGCTGCTAGCAGAACGTACAGCATGGCCCTTGCTCCTGATAATCCCCGTGCGGTTCAATCCCGTGGGATGGCCACCGCCTACCGTCCGGGTCGGGCGCACGGTCCGGGGTCGGGCGCACGGTCCCGGGGTCGGGCGCACGGCCCCAGTGTCACAGGGCCCCGGCGTCAGATCATTATATCGAGTATGCGACCCCGTGTCAGGCGGCCGCGCCCCCCGGCGGGCCCGTACCGCGCCCCGGTGTCCATGACTCGCATCGTGCTGGTTGACCCTGCTACCCCAGCCGTTTCAAGAGGTCGCCGGCGCGGCCGACCAGGTGGGTGCGGGCGGCCTCGTCGGCCAGCCAGGCGGCGCGGTCGGCGATGTCGGCGAGCTGCTCGCGCAGCCGGGCCACGGCCGCGAGGCTGAGTGATCGGGACTGGACCTCGCCCGCGGCGGCCTCCAGCCGGCGGGCGAGGTCCTCGCCGTCGACCGCGTCGGCGACCCGGGCCAGGGGGTGGGCGTCGGCCTCCTGGGCGTGCGGCTCGAGCACGCCGGCGACCAGTGCGGCCAGGGGAGCGATCTGTTCCTCCCGGTCCCAGACGTAGCGGAGCACCCAGAAGTCCGACACCCGCGCCACGGATCGGCCGCAGAGCACGGCCGAGGCCGCCACCAGTTTCAGCAGCTTGACGACCCGGCGGTCGGTCAGTGCCACCCCCAGGTCGCGGACCTTGGAGACAGCCTCGGCGTAAGGCTCGGCGATGCCGCCCAGATCGACCCGATAGACCTCTTTCCCCAGCGCGCGGAGATCGTCCGCGGTGATCGACGAGGTCAAGGGGTCGGCGGCTTCCAGCTCCCAGCCGGCCGCCAGGAGCCGAGGCATCGCGTCGCGCGGGAGGTTCTCCACGTGGCAACGCAGCAGGAACCGATCGAACAAGGCCTGAAGCGCCTCGTCTTCCGGCAAGTGGTTCGAGGCCGCGAACAGCGAGAGCAGCGGCAGTTGATGGATCTCCGCGCCCCGGCGATAGATCCGTTCGTTGAGCACGGTCAGCAGGTTGTTCAGGATCGCGCTGTTGGCGTTGAACAGCTCGTCGAGGAAGACGAACTCGCCCTCCGGGAGCATGCCGGTGGTCACCGTGGCGACGGTCCCTGCCCGGAGCCGGACCAGGTCGATCGGGCCGAACACCTCGTTGGGCTCGGAGAACCGGGTCAAGAGGTACTCGAAGTAACGGCCGCGCACGGCCAGGGCGAATTGCCGGATCAGGGCCGACTTGGCAGTCCCTGGCGGGCCGTGCAGGAAGAGGTGTTCGCCGGCCGTCGTCGCCAGCGCGATCAGGTCAATCACCTCATCGCGGCCGACGAACCGCCGCTTCAACGGCTCGATGACCTCTTCCCGCAGCCGGTTGACCGGGTGATCCATCGTCATGGGGCCGCTCGTTCCTCGAGCACCAGCTCATAAGGCTCCCAGGCGGGGCTCGATCGATCCGGCCGCCAGGCGGGCCGGTCATGGTCGGCCAGGCGCTCGGCGTAGAGGAGCTGGAGGCCGCGGTGGCCGGCGAAGTCCAGGGAGACGAGCGGGCCCTCCTCGACGTCCGACAGGATCCCCGAGAGCGGCCAGCGCCGGAGGACCGGGGCCAGAAGTCCCACCAGCGGGTCGGACGGGTCGAGGCCCCGCGCACGCTTGAGGATCTGAGGCAGATAACGGAGCAGGAGATCGGCCGAGAGGTGTTGCGCCGGCGTCGCGGGTGAACCCGGCATGACCACGCGGCGTTTCAGATCGGCCAGGCGGTCCTGGTGGTTGATGAGCGCCCAGCTCGCCTGGCGGACCAGCTCGGCCGCCGCGCAGGCCACCCGGGCCTCGAACTCGATCGGCGGGCCGGCGACCGTCAGCGCGTGGGTCGCGAACGATTGGGCCAGGAGGGTCAGGTCCGGCTCGGCCGGCCGATCGTCGGGGGCCCGCGCCGATCGAAAGATGATCCTGCCTTCCCCGAGGAGCTGCGCGAGGAAATCCTGGAATGCGGCCATGTCTGAGCGGAGTCCCTCCCGTGCCGGGGCCCGGTCATACCGGGATCCAGCATAACCGAAATCCCGCGGCCGATGCGAGCGGCCTGATCGCGGGATGGCGGAAGTCCCCGACCCAGGCCGGCGCGGCCTGTCGGCCAGGGTCGAGGACCCAACCGCGGAGGAGGCTCAGTTAGCGGCCTCCGGCCTTCTCCGCGGCGGCCTTGCGGAACAGCTCCAGCCGCTCATTGAAGAGCTTGAAATAGGGGTGCGACCGGTCCGGCGTGTCCGCCTCGAGCTGCTTGAGGGCCTTCTCCTCGGTCGTCACGGCCTCGGCGGCATGCCCCGTGCGGTACAGCGCCACGGCGAGCGTGTCGAGGATCGCCAGGTCTTTCCCCTTGGTCAACTCGTCGGCGCGGCGGGCGGCCCGCAAGGCGAGCTCGGCCACGCGGGGATCGGGCTCCTTCTTGAGCTTCAGGTCGATCACGTTCCAGAAGTAGTTGTTCAGGGCGTGGGGCTTGTCGTGGTTGGATCGCAGCAGCTTCTCGCCGATGGCCAGGCCCGCGTCGGCGTCGCCCCCGTTGCAAAGGGCCGCGAACTTGACCCACGCGAACTCCTCGGCCAGCTCGGCGTCGCCGGATGTCGCCTCCTCGAGGGCGGCGAGCGTGGCCTTGTAGTCCTGGGCACGATACGGCTTGAGAATCTTCTCCCAGACCACACTGGCTTTCCGTTCCCGAGTCTTCTCCGTGAGCCGCTCCTTGGCCCGCGCCGCAGGGTCCCAGTCGCCAGCGGTGATCTTGGCCAAGGGTTCGTCCAGGTTCATCGGGTGGCCGATCCAGGCGATCTTGCCGTCGCGGATCACGAAGGCGGTCGGAATGCCGTTCTCCTCGGCCGCCTTCATCCAGGTCTTGGCCATGATTCCTTCATTCGGGTCGGCCTTCTCGGGGACGGTGTCCAGCGCGACGCTGTAATCCATCTTGGCACCCATCTCCTCGACGAACGGCTTGACGAGCTTGGTGTCCCGCTCCCAGATGTCGACACCGACGAACCGGACGCCCTTGTCCTTGAAGCGGTGGGCCAGCTCGGTCAGGTGCGGAATACTGGCGCGGCAGGGTCCGCACCAGGTGGCCCAGAACTCGACGACGTAGGTCTGGCCGGGCTCGAAGCGCTCCACCTTCTCCCCCTTGACCCAGCCCGAGACGGCCAGCGGGGGCGCGGGGTCGCCCAGGTTCAGGATCTCACCCGCCCTGGCCCCGACCGGGCTGAGGAACACCGCAATCGTGGCGAAGACCGTCAGGAACGGACGCATGGCAAAACTCCCGATCTGTGCGTGGAGGGTGCCAGCCCCCACAACCCGAGGCTGGCTCCTCCGACCAATGTCCTAGCTCTCGTCCACTCTATCCATGAGGGCACCCCGCCGCAACGTTCGTGATCGGTACGACCGCAGCGGAACTCTCGCGGGAGGACCTGGGGAGCGCGTCGTCGCGAAATGCGGCCTCACCGCACCGCAGGCCGATCCTTCGCTCTGGAAGGAAGAGAACCCGCCTTCTCGACGTTGACCCGGCGCAATATAATCATGCAATCGGACCAGTTCGTGGGATAGCCGCGGTGATCTCACCGTTGCGACTGTTGGAGACCCGAAGACGCTGCCACCTCATCTTCCGCTAACCCTCCCAACCACCCATCTTCCCAGGTGCGATGGGCCGCAGGGCATCGTCCTATCGTGCATGATCCACGCATGCTTCCATACAGGCTCGTGCTGAATTTATCCAGACGCGGCGACGGCGGGTTTCTCGGGCTACTGGACTGAGAACATGGGATTTGATCCGAAATTCATCCGGAACTTCTCGATCATCGCTCACATCGATCATGGCAAGAGCACGCTGGCGGACCAATTGCTGCTCCAATCGGGAGCGATCACGCCGCGCGAGTTCCGCGAGCAATTGCTTGACGACATGGATCTAGAGCGGGAGCGTGGGATCACGATCAAGGCGCGGGCGGTCGCGATCAATTACACGCTCGAGGGCCAGGTCTACGAGTTGAACCTGATCGATACGCCGGGGCACGTGGATTTCCATTACGAGGTGTCACGGAGCCTGGCGGCCTGCGAGGGGGCGATCCTGCTGGTCGACGCCACGCAGGGGGTGCAGGCGCAGACGGTGGCCAATGCCTACCTGGCCGTCAACAACGACCTGACGATCGTGCCGGTGCTGAACAAGATCGACATGCAGGCGGCCCGGCCCGAGGCGGTCAAGGAGGAGATCCTCATCAGCCTGGGGATCGATCCCGGCGAGGTGCTGGCCGTCAGCGCCAAGACCGGCCAGGGGGTTCCCGAGGTCTTTCGGGCGATCATTGACCGGATTCCCCCGCCCGCCGGCAACCCCCAGGCCCCGCTCCGTGCCTTGATCTTCGACTCCAAGTTCGACGACTACCAGGGGGTGATCACCTACGTCCGGGTGGTCGACGGCAGCCTCAAGGTCGGCCAGAAGATCCGCCTCATGGCCGGAGGCACGGATTACGAAGTCACCGGCCTGGGCCGGTTCCGGCCGCGCGAGGTCCCGTGCGAGGAACTTGGCGTCGGCCAGGTCGGCTACGTCATCGCCAACATCAAGCGGCTCTCCGACGTGCGCATCGGCGAGACGATCACCCAGGTCCCCGGACCGGCGCAGGTCGCGCTCCCCGGTTATCAGGAGCCGGTCCCGGTCGTCTTCTGCGGGCTTTTCCCCGCCACCCACACCCAATTCGACGATCTCCGCACCGCCTTGCAGAAATTGGCGCTTAATGATTCTAGCTTCACCTTCGAGCCCGAGACCTCCGACGCCCTGGGCTTCGGCTTCCGTTGCGGCTTCCTCGGCATGCTCCACATGGAGATCGTCCAGCAGCGGCTGGAACGCGAGAGCAACCTGGCCCTGGTCCAGACCGCCCCCAACGTGACCTATGAAATCCTCCTGCGTACCGGAGAAACCCTCCATATTTCCAACCCAACCCGAATTCCCGACGCCGGCGCCATCGAGGAATTCCGCGAGCCCATCGCCCGCGTCAACTTTATTCTGCCTGCCGAATGCATCGGCGCGATCATGCAGTTGTGCGAGGATCGGCGGGGCCTGTTCATCAAGACGGAGTATCTCTCGCCGTCGCGAGCCATCCTGACTTATGAATTGCCGCTGGCGGAGATGATTTACGATCTTTATGACAAGCTCAAGAGCGCGACCCGGGGTTACGGCACGATGGATTACGAGGTGGTCGGGTATCGAGCCGGGGATCTCAGCCGGCTGGACATCCTGGTGGCCGGCCAGCGCGTGGACGCCCTCTCGACGGTGGTGCATCGCGCGCACGCCGAGCGGCGCGGCCGGCGGCTGGTCCGCAAGCTCAAGGGCGAGATCGAGCGCCACCAGTTCGAAGTGGCGATCCAGGCCGCCATCGGCAGTCGCGTGATCGCGCGCGAGACCATCTCCGCGCTGCGGAAAAACGTCACGGCCAAATGCTACGGCGGCGACATCACCCGAAAACGGAAACTTCTCGAGAAGCAAAAAGAGGGGAAGAAGCGTATGAAGCAAGTGGGCAGCGTCGAGATCTCCCAAGACGCCTTCCTCTCGGTCCTGGATGACAGTGATGATTGAGAGTCTGTCCCGGAAGGGTGGGGAAGTCGATGTTGTAGGGTGGGTGAAACCCACCGATCTTCAAGCCCGCCAAGGCCTTCCGGTGGTGGGTTTCACCCACCCT
>JAJPJC010000128.1 GCA_021324445.1 Isosphaeraceae bacterium | reverse complement strand
TTCGGCACGCTCTTCCTGGCCGAAGCCTACGGCATGACCCACCGGCCGGAAATCCGCGAGAAGCTGCAAAAGGCGGTGCGGCTGATCCTGGACACGCAGAACAACGAGGGAGGCTGGCGGTATCAGCCGGTGCGGCATGATGCCGACCTGTCGGTGACCATCTGCCAGATCAACGCGTTGCGGGCGGCGCGGAATGCGGGGCTGTATGTGCCCAAGGAGACGGTGGACGCCTGCATCCGCTATGTGAAGCAGTCGCAGAATCCCGACGGCGGCTTCCGCTACATGCTCACCGGCGGCGCCACCAGCGAGTTCCCTCGCTCGGCGGCCGGGGTGGTGGCGTTGCAGAGTGCCGGGGAGTATGACACCAAGGAGATTCGCGAGGGCATCGCCTACCTCCGGCAGTTTCACCACGGGCTCCGGTTCGGCCGGCGGAACACGCATTATTTCTACGGCCAGTATTACGCAGCCCAGGCCATGTGGATCCAGGGCGGAGACGCCTGGGCCGAGTGGTATCCGATGATCCGCGACGAGTTGTTGCACCGGCAGTCGGCGGTCGGCTACTGGCCCGACAGTATCTGCAACGAGTACGGGACGGCCATGGCGTTGATCATCCTCCAGATCCCGAATAATTATCTGCCGATCTTTCAACGATGATTTTCCACGTATCCTGCCAACGGGCTTGTCTCCAGGCCGCCATCGCCCTGGTCGCCGGCGCCGTGTGTTTCTCCGGACCGGGGTCAAGCGTCCTGGCGGGCGGTTCCCCGGTCTCCTCCGATCCCGTCTTTCAGGCGCTCTTGACGGATGGCCGGACGCTCTCGGGGCGTCTGGTCTCCATCGATGCGGGTGCGATCACGCTGGTGACCCAGGACGGCCGCCAGGAGGAATTGCCCCTGGGCCGGCTGGTCAAGCTGACGCGTGACGCCGCTCCGGCGATCCCGGCCTGGGAGGATGCCCAGGCCGTGATCCTGGCCCAGGGGGACCGGCTGATGCGGGTTGCCGTCGGCACGGCCACCGAGACCACCCTGGAGATCCGCTCCGAGTTGCTGGGGAAGCTGGAGGTCCCCCTGGATTGCCTCCTGGGCCTGATTCTCGCGGCACCCGGCCAGGCGGGTGCCTACGAGGCCCGCTGGGACCAGGTCCTCGCCGAACCGCGGTCGACCGAAGTGGTCTGGTTGGCCAACGGCGACCGGCTGGCCGGCAGCTTCCTGGGGATGGACGATCGGAAGATCAAGCTGCAGATCGAAGCCAGGCCCGTGGAAGTCGATCGGTCGGGGGCCGTCGCGATCGGTTTCGACCCCGGTCTGATCCACTATCCGCGCCCCAAGACCGACTTCCTCGAGGCCACCTTGAACGACGGCACGCGGCTGGGGATCACCACGGCGAAGCTCGCCGAGGGAACCATCCAGGCCACGACGCGGTTCGGGCAGGGGGTGCGCTTCGGCCTGGGTGACCTGGCGCGGCTCCATGCCCGCACCGCGGCGGTACTCTACCTGACCGAGCGGAAGCCGGTGGAGGTCCGCTATGTCTCGTACATCGGCCCGACGCGTCCCTTCCGGACGGACCGGACCGTCGATGGACACCCCTTCCAGTTGGTTGGCCAGATGTTCGACCGCGGCATCGGCACCCAGAGCCGCACCCTCCTGGCCTACCGCATCGAGCCGGGCGACCGCCGCTTCCAGGCGCTCGTCGGGGTCGACGAACGCGCCGGGCCGCAGGGCAGCGTGGTGTTCCGCGTGCTGGTCGACGGCCAGCCGCGTTATCAGTCGCCTCCCTTGACCGACCGCGACGCGCCCAGGGCCATCGACCTGGACCTTGCCGGCGGCAAGTACCTGATCCTGGCCACTGAGTTCGGGGATCGTGGCGATGTCCGGGACCTCGCCGATTGGATCGAGGCGCGAATCATCCGCTGAGCCCGGCGCGGTTCGTGGCCCGGGACGTCGCCGCGGCGGCTGCGGACGGTTGTATCCCAGGGCCGACGGGCTTATGCTCGGTCGATGGAGCCGCTGCCACCTGATCGCAGCGTGGAATGCACCCAAGACGCAGGCGGGGAATTGAAGAAGGGTGTCGGAATGGCCATGAGCGGAGCAAGTCGCGATCAACTCGATGACGCTGAACGGCTCAAGGAGCTGGGCCATCTTTCCGCGGCGGTGGGACACCACGTCATCAACGCATTCAGCGCCGTGGTGAGCAACGCGGAACTGATCCGTTCCCAAGCCAAGGACCCGGCCTGCGACGTCAACGAGCTGGCCGCCCTGGGGGCGGCCATCATCGAGAATGCGCTCCAGGCCTCACAAATCCCGCGCCGCCTGATCGACTGGACGCGCCGCGTGACGGCGCCCGGATTCGACCAGCCCGGCGATCTGCCGGGATTGATCGACCTGAACCGATTGATTCGCGAGACGGTCGAGCAGCAGCGCGGCGCGACTGCTTCCCAGGTGGAGTGGGTGCTCGACTTGAATCCGATCCCCAGGATCCGGGGGAATGGCTCGCAGCTTCGCTCCCTGCTGGGTTACCTGATCGACAATGCCCGCGAGGCCATGCCCAAGGGCGTGGGGACGCTGACGTTCCGCACCCACGTCGACTCGCGGGGGTGGGTCATCCTCGAGATCCGGGATAGCGGCTGCGGCATGAGTCCGGAGGTCCTCAAGCGCGCCACCGAGCCGTTCTTTTCCACCAAGCCAGGCCGCAGCGGCACGGGGTTGACCATCGCCCATGGGATCTGGCGACGCCATCGCGGTGCCCTTTCGATCGAGAGCCAGCCCGCACAAGGCACGGCCATCCGGCTGGCCGTCGAGGCGGCCTCGACCCCCTCCCCTCCGCCCGCTCCCGCCGAAACCCAGACGCAAACAGCCCCGGTCCCGTCGCCCTCCGCTCCGTCGCCCACCAGCGAGAGCCCGGACTCGGCCCACCGACCGGGATGATCGGTCCGCAGGCCTCGAGAGCAAGACGGCGTGTCGCGGGTCTGGTTCCGAAACGGGCGTTTGCGCGTTGCCCCGCCTTGCAATCAGCAGTTTCGTTCCGGCGAATTCTCCTCCAAATCGGGCGCAGCGCGTGGGGAGGCGCATCATTTCTTGTGCATTCAGGGCAGCTTACCTAGAGTTCCAAGAGGTCCCCTCGGATCCTCCTTGGTGGAGACGATGGGAGGGATTGGGAATGGGAGTTGCGATCTCCTTCTCGCGCGATCGGGGTTAAAGCCGGGCATCCCTTGCTTAAACCCCCAAATGCTCAGCCATCCGAACGTGGTGGATGCCTTTGTGCCGGCGGCCGGTCTGGCCCGCCTCCGGCCAAGGTTCGTGGATCGGCCCTGTGCTGGATCGCGGTCAACAGGGTAACCGATCACGAGGTGGGTATGCGCCCGATGTGAGGCGGCCCGCGGGCAGCCTCTTGGTTCGACGTCCGTCCCGAGACAACAGGAGAGAGACGCAATGACCCTGAGCTTGCTGCGAGACTCCGGTGGCCCGCGGACTCGAAGGCCCCGGTCGACCCGCTGCCGATTCGTGCTGGAGAGCCTGGAGGAGAGGACGGTGCTGTCCCACGTGGCCCACCTGCACGCGCCGGTGGGACACGCTGCGATCGTGGACGCCGCCAGGACCCCCAAGAATAATTCGAATCTGGCGACGGTCACCAGCCTCGTCATCAACGACGTCGCGCTGAGCAATGAGAAGTTGATCGCCAATGCGACGCTGACAGGAACCCTCAAGAAACACGCGTTCAGCCTGCCGCTGGTGCTGCCGATCACCCTGACGCCGTCCTCATCGGCGACGCCGGCCGCGGCCACGCCGGACACCGCGGCGCCGGTCCAGGTCCTCAACCTGTCGCTCGGCCCGCTCAACCTGAGTCTCCTGGGCTTGAACATCCACCTCGGCGCCGTGTGCTCGTTCGGCGATACGACCCCGATCACCGCCCAGGTGGTGGCCATCCCCACCGGTGCGACGTACACCTCCGGTGGCACGACCTACACGGGCGGCCTGCTGGGCGATGTGCTCGCCGACGTGGCCAACCTGCTCAACGGCGGCAGCCCGCTCAGCAGCCTGGGTACCGAGACCAATCCGCTGGCGAACTCCAGTACCGGTCTGGTCGGACCGGAGATTGATCAGCTCGAGACCGGTCTGGCCCAGATCCTGAACCAGGTCCTCAGCGGGTTGACCAGCTCGACCGCCTCGAGCGGTGCCGTGGCGAAGGCTGCCCGGGCGGGGAGCCACGGTGCGGCCATGGGCCATGCCGCGGCGGTCACCCCCGCCTCGGGTGGGCACACGGCGGCAGCCACAACCCAGCAGATCCTGCAACTCCCGCTCGGGCCGATCACGCTCGACCTGCTCGGCGCCTTCGTCCACACGAGCACCATCTGCCTGGACATCACCGCGACGAAGGGACCGGGCAACCTGCTGGGCAACCTCCTGTAGAGATCCCTGGCCACGGTCCGGCTGATCTCCGCGCCGTGCTGCCGCGCGGGGAGGGAGGCGTTTGGGCACTTCCCTCCCTGCGTTTCGCGTTCCTGCCGGTGCGTGATTTGCATATCTGTTCTTCCGGATAGCCGACCTTGAAGCGGCGATCTGGGGGTCGGTCCCCGTGCGGCTGCGCCGCGAGCGTCCTGCCGGATCTCGCAAGGGCCGGCCCGTCGCCTTCAACCGCAGCCAACGCTCACGGTCGATCGCATCCCCGCGACTGTGAGGCCGATCGAGGTACCAAGTCCCCCTCAGGGAGTGCGCCCCGAGGAGATCTCGTCATGAAAGTCAAGGACATCCTGTCCACCCAGGTCGACACGGTCGCGCCGGAGAGCACGCTCCGGGATGCGGCCGAGCGGATGAATACGCTGGATGTCGGGGTCTTGCCGGTCTGTGCCAACGACCGCCTCGTGGGAGTCGTGACGGACCGCGATATCACGGTGCGGGCGACCGCCGAGGGCCTGGATCCGTTCGCCACCCAGGTCGTTGATATCATGTCGAAGGACGATCTGATCACCTGTTTCGAGGACCAGGACGTCGAGGAGGCGGCGCGGATGATGCGCGACCAGCAAGTCCGGCGGTTGCCGGTCTTGAGTCATGACCGGCGGCTCGTCGGCATCGTTTCGCTGGGCGATCTCGCCGCGGATCCCGGTGATTCGCAACGATCGGGCGAGACCCTCAAGGCGATCTCCCGGCCGTCATGGGCCCGAGCGAGACGAGCAGCCGAGCACGCACACGGGATACACGGAACATGAAAGCCATCGTCTTCCACGGTGTGGGCGACATCCGCCTGGAGAACGTCTCCGACCCCAAGATCCAGGAGCCCACGGATGCCGTCGTGCGGCTCACGGCCAGCGCGATCTGCGGCACCGACCTGCACTTCGTCCGTGGGACGGTTCCCGGCATGGTTCCAGGCACGATCCTGGGTCACGAAGGGGTCGGGATCGTGGAGGAAGTGGGTGCGGACGTGCGGAGCTTCCAGCCGGGTGACCGGGTCGTGATGACCGCGACCATTGCCTGCGGCTCGTGTTCCTATTGCCGCGCCGGTTACCAGTCGCAGTGCGACCGGGCCAACCCCAACGGGCCGCAGGCGGGCACCTCGTTCTTTGGCGGGCCAAAAGAGACAGGCCCGTTTCAGGGCCTCCAGGCCGAGCGCGCCCGGATTCCCTTCGCGAATGTCGGCATGGTCCGGCTGCCGGACGAGGTCTCCGATGACCAGGCGATCCTGCTTTCCGACATCGCGCCCACCGGTTACTTCGGCGCCGATCTCGCCGAGATCACGCCCGGCGACACGGTCGCCGTCTTTGGCTGCGGGCCGGTGGGCTTGTTCGCGATCGTCTCGGCCCGGCTGCTGGGAGCCGGCCGGATCTTCGCCGTCGACACCATCGAGTCGCGGCTGGAGATGGCCCGGGCCCAGGGTGCCGAGATCGTCGACTTCAATGCCGAGCATCCCGTGGAAGCGCTCCGGCGGCTCACCGGCGGCATCGGCGTCGACCGGGCGATCGACGCGGTGGGTGTCGACGCGTCGCAGCCTTCGGGCGGGCCGGCGGCGCCCTCGCACGACGAGCGCAAGATGTTCCAGCAGGAGATCGAGCAAATCGAGGCCCAGGGCCGCGAGCTCCCCAAGGAGTGGAACCCGGGCAACGCGCCGTCCCAGGTCTTCACCTGGGGCGTCCAGGGCCTGGCCAAGGCCGGCACCTTCTCGATCATCGGCGTCTATCCCCCGACATTCTCCTCCTTCCCCATGGGCATGGCGATGAACCGGAACCTGACCATCAAGGCCGGCAACTGCAACCACCGTCGCTATCTGCCCAGGCTCGTCGACTGGACCCGCAACCGGACGATCGATCCCCTGCGGATCCTGACCCAGCGCCAGCCGATCACCTCGGCCCTCGAGGCCTACAAGACCTTCGCCCAGCACCGGCCCGGCTGGGTCAAGGTCGAGCTCGAGCCATCGATGCGATGAATCGCGGATCGGCCGCCTGGCTCGCCCTGGGAGACTCAATCGGCATCGGGTATGATGGCTCCAGACGGTGGTTGCGAGGAGCCACGAGATGCCCAGCCCATTCCCCGGAATGGATCCCTACCTGGAGGCAACAGGCCTCTGGGAGAGCTTCCATACCGTCCTGATCACTGCCTGCGCGGGGAGCCTCAACCGCCGGTTGCCGGAACCCTATTTCGCCCAGGTGGAGACTCGCATCGAGTTAGTCGGCTTTGATGAGCCGAGCGCACAACGGCTTCCGGACGTGGCAGTCGTCCGCGGAGACTCCGAGCCATCTCCTCGTCCGGGAACCGGAGCCTCGGGAATAGCGACGCTCGAACCGACGACGATCCCTCTCGCCCGGCAGGAGGTTGAAGTCCGAGACCGTTGGATTGAAATCCTCCATCTGCCCGAGATGGAGCTCGTCACCGTGATCGAAATCCTCTCTCCGACCAACAAGATCGGATCCGGGCGGAGCGACTACTTGAGGAAGCGCACCGCGTTGATCGACCGACCGGTGAATCTCGTCGAGATCGATCTCCTCCTGGGCGGCAAGCGGATGCCGATGGCGAGGCTGCTGCCACCGGGTGATTGTTTTGCGATCGTGGCCCGCATTGAGCTTCGACCCGATGCGCAGGTCTATGCTTGGACGCTACGGCAGCCGTTGCCGCCGGTGCCGATCCCGCTCCGCGCCCCCGACCCGGATGTCAACCTGGACTTGGCCGAGGCCTTCGCGATGGCCTACGACCTCGGCGGATACGCGCGCGTCCTGCGTTACGGCACCCCGCTCCCGGCAAGCTTCCCCATCAATCCCGAGGACCGCGCCTGGGCCGAGAGCCTCGGCCGATGACCCGACGCGGTCTCCCGGTTCGGCTCGGCGTGCGGCCGGTCGCCGGTCATGGTAGGATTGATCCCTGGTCACGGGGAAGTCCGAGCGAGGCCAGGGGCATGATCGCGATTATCGATTATGGGATGGGCAATCTCCGCAGCGTCCAGAAGGCCATCGAGGCCGTCGGATCATCGGCCGAGATCACGTCGGATCCGGCGCGAGTGCAACAGGCGTCGAAGGTGATCCTGCCGGGTGTCGGGGCCTTCGCCGACGCGATGGCCGAGCTGCGGCGCACCGGATTGGGCGAGGCTTTCTGCGAGGCGGTGCACCGGGGCAAGCCGTGCCTGGGCGTCTGCCTGGGACTCCAGCTCCTCTTCGACCTCAGCCTGGAGGATGGCGAGCACGCCGGTCTGGGTTTGCTCCGGGGCCGGGTCGTCCGGTTCGCCTCCCGGCCCGGCTTGAAGATCCCCCACATGGGCTGGAACACGCTCCGGATCCGCCGGCCGGCTCCGCTCCTGGCCGGACTCGGCGAGTCGCCGTCGGTCTATTTCGTCCACTCGTACTATGCCCGGCCCGATGACCCGGACCTGGTCGCCGCCGAGACGGATTATCCCGACCCCTTCGCCGCCGTCGTCTGGCGCGACAACCTGACCGCCTGCCAGTTCCATCCGGAGAAGAGCCAGGCAGTCGGCCTGACGATCTACGCCCACTTCGTGGCCGAGTAGTGCCCCGCGGGCCCGGACGCCTCCTGCGAATCGCCAGCCGGCAACGAAACGACCTGAGAGTCTGTCCCGGAAGGGTGGGGAAGTCGATGTTGTAGGGTGGGTGAAACCCACCGATCTTCAAGCCCGCCAAGGCCTTCCGGTGGTGGGTTTCACCCACCCT
>JAJPJC010000285.1 GCA_021324445.1 Isosphaeraceae bacterium | reverse complement strand
TGGACCTCGAGGATTCCACCACCCACGATGGCCTGTCGCTCCGCCAGCTCGGCGGCGCCGAACCTTCGACGGCCCCCCGACATCACCAGCCCCTCCCCCCACTGCCGGCCATCTTCCGCGCGCAGACCCCCGGCTCTCCCAGGTCCTCCACGCTCTCGCGCTCTCAGGCGGAGGAGTCCTCCTGGCTGGTTCAGTTCGCCCTCATCGCCATCGCCGTGGGCCTGGTCGCGATCGTGGTCATCTCGATTCTCTATCGCTTCTAATCGATTGGCGCGACGTTTGCCTTATCACTGGGGACTTGGCCCCAGGATGCGGGATCAAGCAATTGACCGAGGCCATTGCCATGTCACTGATTACGATGGGCCCCCTGACCGCCGCCGCTCCTCCGCTCCCTGCCTCCAATCCAGGCGGTGCTGCCGACAATGACGTCGTCGAGATCAGTTTGCTCTTGCCGGCTCGATGGGCGCAGGACCTCATGACCTTATCCCGCGAGCGTGGCCAGAGCATCGGCCAGATCCTCCGCGGGATGATCGGGCAGGCGCTGCATGATGGCATCACGCCGCCTTGAGATGGCGATACCTTGCACTGCGCCCTGGCTGGGCCGGCCCTGCAATTCCGAGCTTGCGGCGGTGGACTTCTGCCGATCGGCCGCCGAGGCGGCCCTGGCGGTCCAGGACTTGCTGGAGGGAAGTCTGGGTTGTCCCGGCAGGCGCCGTGGGATCGAGGGACATCCCGCGCGTCGTCGTCGCGCCCGAGGGAGAACGCTCATGGGCCGCTTCTGGACGCTTCGTCTCCCGAGACCGATGTCCCGCCGGCTCGCACTCGCCGTTCTCGTCTGGCTGCTCACGCAGGGTCATGCGATCACAACCGGAGATTCGGGGCTGGATCGCGGGGACCAGCAGGCCCTGCGGCGGTATGCCCGCGACACCTGGCACTCGTTCGAGGCCATGGCCCAGGCTGGGGCGTTGCCGGCCGATGGGCTCCGCCGTGATGAGGACGGGACCTGGCGACCGACGGAGCAAACCACGCCGACGGACATCGGCGCCTATCTCTGGAGCACCCTGGCCGCCGAGCGGCTGGGGATCATCGAGCCGGCCGAGGCCCGGCGGCGTCTGGAGCAGACGCTCGCGGCGCTGGCGGGGGTGGAGCGTCCCCACGGCCTGTTCCTCGACAAGCTGGATCGCCGTTCGGGTGCCCGGCTGCGCGCCTGGCCGGGGAACGGCGAAGTCATCCACCCGCTGCTCTCGGCGGCGGACAACGGCTGGCTCGCGACCGCGCTGATCATGATCGGCAACACCCGCCCGGAGCTGCGCCAGCGGGCCGACGCGCTGCTCAAGCCGATGGACTTCGGCTTCTTCTATGACGCCTACGACCCGGCCGACCCCATCAAACATCCGGGCCACCTCCACGGCGCCTTCCAGATCGAGACCCAGTCGTTCGGCTACCTCCATCAGCTCATCAACACCGAGGCGCGGATCGCCGGCTACATCGGCATCGCCCGGGGCCAGATCCCACCCGAGCACTACTATCGTGTCTACCGCACCCTGCCGCCGGACCGGCGCTGGCAGGGGCAGATCCCGGAGGGGACGTGGCGGACCTACCGGGGAATCCGGGTCTTCGAGGGTCACTACACCTACCGGGGCCTGCGGATCGTCCCGAGCTGGGGCGGCAGCATGTTCGAGGCGCTGATGGTGACCCTGTTCGTCCCCGAGGCCCGCTGGGCGCCGCGGAGCTGGGGCGTCAATCACCGGCTGTACGTCCGCGCCCAGATCGAGCACGGCCTGGACGTGCGGCGGTACGGCGTGTGGGGCTTCTCCCCGGCCTGCCGGCCCGAAGGCGGCTACCGCGATTATGGCGTCGACGCCCTGGGCACCAACCCCGAGGGCTATCACACCCACGAACAGCAGGGCGGCGGACCGCAGCACCGGGGCGGACAGCCGGGAGGGGCGCAGGAGCCTCCGAGCGGCCCTCTGCCGGCTGGCGTGGTCACTCCCCACGCGTCGTTCCTGGCCTTGCCGTTTGCCCCGCGCGCGGCGATGGCCAACCTCCACGCGCTGGAAGCGCGATTCCCGGCGATCTACACCTCTTATGGCTTCCGCGATTCGGTCAACGTCTCCACCGGCAGGATTTCCGACTGCGTCCTGGCACTGGACCAGGGGATGATCCTGGCCGCGATCGCCAATGCGCTGGCCGACGAGTTCATGCAGCACGCCTTCAGCGACGGCCCGGTTGAGCAGTCCATCCGGCCGCTGATCGCGCCGGAAGAGTTCACCGCCGGACCGGCCGACGACACTGAGTGCGAGCGATCGCCCTGACGGCCTTTCGCCAGCGTCAGCATGACGTGGGAGACTCTCAGGGTCCTTTCCATCCCATCCCGCGATGCTGCCGTGCCGGGATCGCGCGATCGCCGCCGAACCCCAGACATTGACAGGTCGAGGTCGAGGCCGATGCAGGAACACGACAAATGTAGCAAATACTCGATCCAGCATCACGGCAATTGCATCCTCCGCCTGGCCGGCGTGCACGACATCCCGGCCTGGACCCCGTTCCAGGCCGAGCTGGTCGTGGTTCGCCGCTTTCCCGACGGCGTGCTCGAGGTCCGCTGCCCCGGCCAGATCTGGCCCGATATCTTCATCATCGAGGTCGCCTCGATCTACCAGGAGATTGTCGAGGAAGCCGAGCGTAAGGGCGCGATCGAAACGAGGCTGCAAGATCTCCTGGACGTTCTTGTTTCGCGTTTCGGAGCCGTTGCCCAGGACTTGGAGGTGGAGTTGAGGGCGGTCGAGTTCGATCGACTCGATGATCTGGGCCTGATTGCCGCCAGGTGTCGCAACCTCGCCTCCTTCCGCAAGCGTCTCTTCTCCTGAACCGCAGGAGCCGGTGGCACGCGGCGCACAACTAGCTGCGGCCCCGTTTCCCGCCCCCGCCCCGTTTCCCGCCCGCCCCAGGAGACTCAATCTGGCCACCATTTCGATCCCCGAGTGGTACGAGCTGCCCGCAATACTTCGTAGGTGCGCTGGATTTCCGACGCCACCTCTTCCGAAATACGTTTGTCAATGAGGTAGGTGATGATAGCATCCTGTTCAGCGTCTTCTCCGGCATCGATGAGCCATTGAAACATCTCGATGGCCCTGCGGAAATCGCTCGGATGGGCGAGACCAGTGCTCAGATTGATCTGGTTCGTCAAAGCGTCCAGCGCTTTCTGGAAAGTGGGAGACATGGATTTCCTCCTCTTGGTCCTCATCGGGATAACACACGACACTCCCTCCTTGCAGTAGTTTCCAGGAAAAATACATAGCATCTGATCGGATGTACCGTATTGAAGGCGGCGTCTCCTGGTCGGAACCTGCCAGGTGGTCCCAAACCCATTTGGCCCCGACTCAGCGCAGTCAGCGTCTGCGAACGAAGTCCGTTCTTTGTGCTCTTTGCGAACGCCCCTCAGGACGAAGGGGACAGATAGTTCAATAGAGACGTAGCTGCGTCCCAGTTCGCCCTCACACCCTGCCTCGACCTCGTCCGACGGTTGGTTCCGAAGTGCAGCGGATCGCCTTGAAGCCAGCGGAGTTTGCTCGATGAGATCCAGCTCCGAGTCGTACAGCGCGTCCGGCTCCTAGCCAACGTCAACCTCGTCGCAACTGATCCCAGGGCAACCGCAGCTAATTCGTAACTCATTCGGTATCATTGGCTTGCGATTTGATGTTCCCGCGAACACCAAACGCAACTCCCTTCGTGCCAAGGGGTTGCGAATTAGATGCGGCCGCCCTGCAACTGATCCCGAGACGTTCGTGGGAGGCTCGACTCACCCGCGCCTCTTCCTCGCCCGGGGAGCCAGACGCCACCGACCGAGGTCGATCAGGAACGCCTCGAGCGAGCGCAGGCGGTCGGCGTCGATGAGCCGTTGCACCTCGGCGACCGAGGAGGAGGGGACGTCCGAGAGCACCTCGACCAGCAGGTCGGGATTGATGTGGTAGATGCGATCGAGCGCCTTCCCCCGGCTGCTCAGGTTCGAGGAGTTCTTGAGCCGGCCGGGATCGTATTCGTTGGTGACCAGGACATACTCCGGGAAGCGGTCTTGGGAGAGGAGCTGGACGTAGCAATCCAGCTCGTCGGTGAGCTGCTTCTGGCGGTCATGCCGGAGGCTCCATTTCATCGTCGAAAGCAGCGCGGTCCGACGGCCCTCGATGATCACCATGTCCGTCGATTCGATCCGGCGCCGCTGCTCCGGCTCGCGCTGGAAGCCGGGCAGATCGTTCGCCTTGCGGCGCATCACGATCTTCTCCGGCGGCACGCCCGCGACGCGCACGGCCAGGAGCCTCAGCAGGTCCTCGAAGCCTTCCCCGAGCACGTTCTGGCGGTTGCTGCCGAAGGTCAGGTGGTACTGCGCGCGCTGGACGATCTCCCGGGCGAGGCTGGCGGCGGCCGCCTCGGCCATCCCGGCCCGCTGGATCAGCAGTTCGGTCACCTCCGCCGTCAGTTCGGCATACGGGACGAAATCGGCCGCTTCCGCGGCCTCCCGCGCCGCCTCCGCGGCGTCGCGGGCCACGCCGGGCGCCAGGCCGAGCTGGTCGCCGGCCTCGGCGACGGCGGCGAGCGTGGCCCCCTGGCCGGGTGCCGGCCGCTGGCTTTCCACCAGGCGCTCGAGGCACGCCAGGAACAGCCGGTCGATCCGTGCCTTCAGTCCGGACCGCGGTCCACGCCGTAGAGCGCGCAGAGCCGGTCCGTGAACGCCTGGCTCCTGGCGTACCAGGACGATCGGCCCGGCCGGACCTTGTCACTCTCGTAGAGGTGGACCAGGCCCGTGCTCTTGTCGAACCAGAGCAGCTCTTCGTAGACGAACCGCCAGGCCGTGGCGGCGGTGATCTCGCCGAATTCCTGGAGATGGCGCTCCAGCAGCTCGACGCGCGAGGCCTCGCCGAACGGCGAGCCTTTCGCACTCGCTCTCTTCTTCGCCATCCCAGGACCTCCCTGTCATGATCACCCGGGGGCGGCCTTGCCCTACACCGGCACTCACAAGAACAGGCTGGGCTGGGTGCAACGGCGGATGCGGTCCTGGAGCGCCTTCTGGGCCAGCTTGGACGATTCGATCAGGATCGCCTTCAATCCCAGGCTGACCGCGACCTCGCCCGTCGTGCCGCTGCCGGCGAACGGGTCGAGCACGGTGTCGCCTTCCTCGGTCGTCGGCAGCAGCATCTGCCGCACCAGGGCGCGCGGCCAGATCGCCACGTGAGGATAGCGGGAGGCTTCCTGGTTGACGCGCCAGAGTCCGTCCGGCCCGGGGTCCGTGTCGCTGAGGACCTCGGTCTCCCAGACCGAGCCGGCGTTGGCCTTGTCCCCCTGCTTGTAGCTCTTGCGGGCGGGCACGTCGATCTTGGTGCGGTCGAAGCGGTAGTCGGGGTTCTTGGAGAACAGGAAGAGGAACTCATAGTTGCGCGAGGGGCGATCCCGGGTCGGCTCGGGCATGGCGGTGCCCTCGCCCTGTTGCGCCTCCAGGTTTACCAGCGACTTCGCCCAGATCACGGTGCGCCGGCAGATCCATTGCGGGCCAGCGGGTGCCCCGATGAACTGCCGGAAGGCGGCGTCGGTCATGGCCAGGTGGAAGCGGAACGGCACGCCCATTTCGGACTTGTGGGCGATCCCGGGCACGTAATGCTTGAAGAACTCGGGCTGGGCCCGCAGGCTCTCGGCGTATCGCTTGCCGCCGGCATCGAACCGGCCGGCCGAGCCGTTGGGGGCGTTGGTGGTGCCCTTCTTCCCCTGCTTGTTGTTGAACGTGTCGGCCAGGTTGACCCAGACGCAGCCATCGTCCTTGAGCACCCGCCAGACTTCATCGAAGACGAACAAGAGATGCCGGACGAAGTCGTTGGGATGCTCCTCATGACCCAGCTCGCCGTTCCAGCCGTCGGGCCAGTGGGTCCTGGTGCCGTAGCAGCGCAGCAGGTAGAACGGGGGCGACGTGGCGCAGACCTGGACGCTGGCCGTCTCGACCTCCTTCAGGCCGCAGAGCGCGTCTCCCAGGATCGTTCGCACGGGGCTGGCCACGGTCCCTGCCTTCGTCACCTGGCTGTTGCGGGTCGCCGACCTCGTTGTCCGCGGATCGCCATCCTTTTTACTGTGTACAACCGTATCGACAAAAGCAAGCCGAGACTTGAAGAGAATCCGAGGCAAGGGAGGTCAGCCGGTCAGAACGCCAGCCGGATCGTCGGTCAGGCCGCGATACCCGTGGTATTTGGCCCGGGACGGCGCGGAGTGCGCGATCACTCGATCACCTGAAAGCCGGCCTCCAGCCCGCCCGCGCTGCTGGTACCGGCGATGACCCGGAACTCTCCCGGCTCGACCACGAACTGCATCCGATGGTCGTAAAACCCCAGGGCTTGCGGCGTGAGCGTGAAGTGGACGGTCCGCTTCTCGCCCGGTCGCAGCGTGACCCGCTCGAAGCCGCGCAACTCCTTGACCGGGCGTGCCACGCTGGCCGCGACATCGTGGATGTAGAGCTGCACCACCTCGTCGCCGGCGCGGTCGCCGAGGTTTTCCACGGCGACGCACACCTCCAGCCGGCCATCGCGAGGAATCCCACGCGAGCTCAGTTTCAGATCCGAAAGCCGGAACCGCGTGTAGCTCAGTCCATGCCCGAAGGGGAACAGCGGCGTGACAGGAGCGTCGATGTACTTGGAGGTGTATCGGGAGTCCGACGCCGGCCTCCCGGTACTCAGGTGATCGTAGGACAGCGGCACCTGGCCGACGACCCGCGGGAAAGTCACGGGCAGCTTGCCGCCGGGGTTGATGTCGCCGAAGAGGGCATCCGCGATCGCATGGCCTCCTTGGGTCCCGCCGAACCAGGCTTCGAGGATCGCCGGCACCTGGTCGGCAATCCATCCGATCGTCAGCGGCCGTCCATTGATCAGGACGACGACGGTCGGCGTGCCGGTCTGCTGGACCGCCCGGACCAGGTCGAGCTGGCGGCCCGAGAGGTCCAGTGAAGTGCGTGAGGACGCCTCGCCGCTCATGGCCGCCGACTCGCCCACGGCGACGATCGCCACGTCCGACTCGCGCGCCAGCCGGGCGGCTGCGGCGATCCCGGCCGCATCGTCCCCCTCAACCTCGCAGCCCTTCGCGTAGCCGATTCGCGTCGCGCCGGCGTGCTCGGCGACCTTCGCCCGGATGCCAGCCAGCAGGGTGACGACGTCCTCGGACTTGCCATCGCCCCGCCAGTGGCCCAGGGGCGCCTCCCGGTCGTCGGCCAGCGGCCCAAGGACGGCGATCGACCGGAGGTCCTTGCGGAGCGGCAGGACGCCTCGATCATTCTTCAGGAGCACCAGCGAGCGCCCGGCCAGCGCCCGCGCGGCGGCCAGGTGCTCGCGGCTCAGCAGGACGGCGCGCTCGCGGCTCTCGTCGGTGTAGGGGTGATCGAACAGGCCCAGGCGCAGCTTGAGTTGAAGCACGCGCCGGACGGCCTGGTCGACCCGCGTCTGGGGGAGCCGGCCGTCCCGGACCAGTTGCGGTCCATGCGTGTTGAAGAGCCGGCTCTGTTCCTCCATGTCGATGCCGGCCAGCAGTGCCAGGCGAGCCGCCTCGGCCTCATCGGCGGCCATTCCGTGCGCGATGAGCTGCTTGACGGCGTTGTAGTCGCTGACGACCAGGCCGTCGAACTTCCACTCGCCGCGCAGGACCTCGCTGAGGGTGAATGGGTGAGCCGTCGCGGGGATGCCGTTGACCGTGTTCAGCGCGGTCATGACCGTGCCGGCGCCGGCATCCAGCGCCGCCCGGAACGGCGGGAAGTAGACCGTGCGCAGGGTCCGCTCGGAGATGTCCGCCGCGTTGTACTCGCGCCCGGCCTCCGCCGCGCCGTAGGCCACCCAATGCTTGGCGCAGGCGATGACGCGATCCGCAGCCCCGTAATCGTCACCCTGGAACCCGCACACCCGCGCCCGCGCCATCACCGAGCCGAGGAAGGGATCCTCGCCCGACCCCTCGACAATCCGCCCCCAGCGCGGGTCGCGGGCGATGTCCACCATCGGCGCGAAGGCCCAGCGCACCCCGGCGGCGGAAGCCTCCGCCGCCGCAATCCGCGCGGCCTGCTCCACCGCGGCCGGGTCCCAGCTACTCGCCTCGGCCAGGCAGATCGGGAAGATCGTACGATAGCCGTGGATCACGTCGAAGCCGAACAGGATCGGGATCTTCAAGCGGGATTCCTCGACGGCGACGCGCTGCACCTCGTTGACGTTCCGGGCGCCGCGCACGTCCAGGAGCGAGCCGATCCGGCCCTGGCGGAGCAGCTCGCGTTGTCCGGCGAGCAACCCCCCCGTCTTCGCGTCGCCGCCGAGTTGTTGGAGCTGCCCGAACTTCTCCTCCAGCGTCATCCTCGCCAGGAGCGCCTCGATCCGCGCTGCCTCGCCGGCCGGCGGCGCGGTGGGCACCAGCGCGAGGATCGGGAGGAACTCGATGGTCATGAGCGTCCCTCGCCACGAACGACCCAGGCGCCGCAGGCCAGCCCGGCAATCGCGGCCGCGGACAGCGCCAGCCAGCCGCGGTGCAGGTTGGCCCACAAGTGCAGGCTCCGGCCGCGGGCCTCGTCGTCGAACGGGCCGTGGGCGCCGAAATCGCCCGTGGTATCGACAGGTTCCCAGAGGTTATCGGGCTGACCCGGATCGGCCGGCTCGTCGGTCTGCTGGCCCGAGTAGGCCACCTGCGCCGCGTACCGGTCGGCGAAGGCCGGCGCCAGGCGGTTGACCAGGATGGCCTGGACCGTGGACGGAGCGACCCACAGCTCGCGTCGGCGGTGGTGGGCCGACCAGACGATCGCCTCGGCCGCCACCTCGGGCTGGTACACCGGGGCCACCGGCCGGCTGCGGCGCGGCATCCGGCTCTTGCCCCACTCGAACTGCGGCGTGTTCAGGCCGGGCATCTGGACCATCGTGAGGTGGACCTGGCTGCGGTCGTGGATCAGCTCGCTGCGGAGCGAGTCGGTGAAACCGCGGACGGCCGCCTTGGCGGCGCAATAGGCCGACTGGAGCGGGATGCTGCGATACGCCAGCGCCGAGCCGACCTGGATGATCGTCCCTCGGTCGCGGGGCTTCATCCGCCGCAAGGCGGCCAGCGTGCCGTGAACAAAGCCCAGGTAGGTCACCTCGGTGACGCGCCGATACTCGGAGGGCTCCATGCAATCGACGGGCGCGAAGACCGTGGCCATCGCGGAGTTGACCCAGACGTCGATCGGGCCGAATTCCCGCTCGACGGCGGCCGCGGCCGCGTCCACCTGATCGAACTCGGCCACGTCGGCCGACACGACCAGCCCGCGCCCGCCGGCCTCCTCAACCTCGCGCCGCGCCCCCTCCAGGCCGCCCCGGCCGCGAGCCAGCAGGCCGATGTGCGCCCCGCGCCGCGCGAACGCGACGGCCGCGGCCCGCCCCACCCCGCCCGAGGCCCCCGTGATCACCACAACTTCCGGCCTGGTTCGTGCCATCCGCCTGTATGACTCCGGCCAGAACGTAGGTCAGGCTTGAGCCTGAAAGGATCGGAACGTCAGGCTGAAGCCCGACCGACGACTCGAGCTTCTTCCGCGCCGGGGTGATCAGATCAGCTCCTTGATCTTATCCTCGATCACCGTCGAGATAATCGCGCCTCGGTCCGGCTGGCCGCGTACCAGCGCCTCGGCGAACTTCAGCGCCTGCTTCGGGGTCACCGCCGCGGGCATCGGCGGCTCGAAGGGATCGACCACCGCCTCCACGATCGCCGGCCGCGGGGTGCGGAAGGCCGCCTCCAGCGCCGGACGCACCTCCTGAGGCTTCTCGCACCGGAACCCGATCCCACCGCACGCCTCGGCGTGCTTGACGAAATCGATCGGGTGCAGGTCCACGGCGAACTCGGGGTTACCCAGGAAGACGATCTGCTCCCACTTGATCTGACCCAGCGTGTTGTTCTTGATGATCACCACCTTGATCGGCAGCTTGTACTTGACGGCCGTGACGAAGTCGGCCATCAGCATCGAGAACCCACCGTCGCCCACGAAGGCGACGACCTGACGATCCGGGTAGGCCGCCTGGGCCGCGATGGCATAGGGCAGCCCCGGGGCCATCGTGGCCAGGTTGCCCGAGCAGGAGAACTGCATCCCGCGCTTCATGTGGATGTGCCGGGCCGCCCAGGTCGTGATCGTCCCCGAGTCGGTGGCGACGATCGCGTTGGGCTGGAGCAGATCGTTGACGTGCCGAGCCACGACCTGCGGCTTCACCGGCGAATCGTCCCGCGTCTCGCGCTGGACCATCAACTCGCGCCACTCCTTCATGTTGGCCTGGGCGCGCTCCAGGAACGAGCGATCGGACTTGGGCTTCAGGAGCGGGAGCAACGCCTGGAGCGTCGCCTTGGCGTCGCCGGCCAGGCCGATGTCCACCGTGTAGCGCAGCCCGAGCCGCTTGGGGTCGCAGTCGATCTGCACGCACCGGGCCCGCCCCGGCTTGGGATACCACCGCTCATAGGGGAAGCTCGAGCCGACGATCAGCAGGGTATCGCACGCCTCCATCGCCAGCTCGCTGGGACGGGTGCCCAGAAGGCCGATCCCGCCGGTGGTGTAGGGCGAGTCATCGGGCACGCACGCCTTGCCCAACAGCGGCTTGATGATCGGACCGGCCAGCGTCTCGGCCAGCTTTTCCAGCTCGTCGGTCGCATGCAAGGCGCCGGCGCCGGCCAGGATGGCAACCTTCTTCCCGTTGTTGAGCAACTCGGCCGCCGCCTGGATCGTCTCCCGCTGCGGCACCCGGATCGGTGGGGTCCACGCCTGCGAGGTGTGCCCCTTGACGAACTTCATCGAGACCGTCTCGTCCGACCAGGTCTGCTCCTGGATGTCGGCCGGGACGGTCAGGTGGGCCACGCATCGGTCGGACAGGGCCGTGCGGCAGGCCACGTCGACGACCGTGGAGGCGTGTTTGGCCCCCAGGACCATCTGGTTGAAGTCGGCGACGTCCTTGAAGAGGTTGGGCAGGTCGATCTCCTGCTGGAAATGGGTGCCCAGCTCGTCGTGGTACGTGTGGCCGGTGATGGCCAGGACGGGTGCGTGGTCGAGCTTGGCGTCGTAGAGGCCGTTGAGCAGGTGGATGGCGCCCGGTCCGCTGGTGGCAAAGCAGACGCCCAGCCGGCCGGTAAATTTGGCGTAGCCGCAGGCCATGAAGGCGGCGGATTCCTCGTGGCGGACCTGGATGAAGCGGATCTTCTCCTGGTTCTGGCGCAGGGCCTCGAAGATGCCGTTGATGCCGTCGCCGGGCAGGCCGAAGACGGTATCGACGCCCCAGGCCAGCAGTTTCTCGACGATCACGTCGCCCGTCGTCTTGGCCATCGCTCGACCTCCTCACGGGGGGAAAGGGTGGGTTTCTCCGCATCCCAACGACCGGCGCGGCGCCGCGAGCCGGCGGCCGGTGGCGTGGGCCGGGTCCGACCGATCCCGCCATGACGGGCGGGCGGCCTCCCGTAGATATCCCATAACCGGCAATCCGCGGGCCAATTGGGGAGCGATCGGCGGATCAGTGGCGCTCGGCGATCTGGGCGAGGACATGGCCCAGGCCGCGCTCGGAGAGGTGCGGGACGAGGTCAGTCCAGCTCAGGACGCCGACGAGCTGCCCGTCGGCGTCGAGGACCAGGAGGCGGCGGAGGCCCCGGCCGCCGAGCGCCGCGACGGCCGCATCCAGGGTGGCGTCCGCCGCGATCGTCACCACGTCCCGCGTCATCAGCGCCTCCAGGGGCGTGCGCGCCAGGTCGGTCTCGTGGTCGGCCAGGGCCAGCGCGATGTCGCGGTCGGTGACGACACCGACCGGCCGGCCCGCTTCCGTCACCGGGACCACGCCGCAGTCGGCGTCGCGGAAGATCAGGACGACCTCGAGAGCGGTGCTGGCAGGCGAGCAGGTCCGCGGGCTGGCCGTCATCACGTCGGAGACCTTGAGCATCGGGTTGACCAGGTCGGACGGCGAGACCAGCGGGACCGGCTGGGGATGTGCCCCGGTCGGCGAGTCCCAGGGATGGGGCTGGGCCTGTGATTTCCCGGGCTGGATCTCCGCCGTGGGGTCCGCCGCGCGGGCCGCCTCGGCGGGTGTCGGCCTGAGTCCCAGCCGGGCCGGTCCATCGCGACCCACGGCCAGGCGTGCGATGAGCCGGGCCAGCGCGGCCTCGGAGACCTGGGGCCCGAGTTCGGCCAGGGTCACGACCCCCTTGAGCAGCCCGTCGGGGTCGACGGCCAGCAGGTGGCCGCCCGCCTCGGCGAGGCGGTCGGCTGCCTCCTCGATCGGCGCCTGCATCGGGACGGTCGTCGCTGCCGTCATGAGGTCCCCGGCCGTCTGGTCCGACAGGTCGCCGCCGTGCTCGGCCAGGGCCCTCACCAGGCCGTCTTCGGTGACGACCCCGCTCGGGACCTGGGCGCGCGTGACCGGCAGCACCGGGCATCCGGACTGGTTCATCGCCGCGGCGGCCTCGGCCGCCGGGGTGGACCCGTTGCACGATCGGAAGTCGGTCCGCATCACCTCGGCGACCGTCCGACCGGGCTTCCGCAGGTGGTCGTGTGTGGCCGGCGTGCCCGGATGCGGTGCAGCCATGACTCAATTCCTTTCCGTTCGCCCTCGTCCCGCCGAGATCTCTCCGTCTCGGACAAGATTCCAGAGTTCTCGCTGATCCCCACCCCAAATCGGAGGCGCCGCTCGTGACCAGGCGCGGGAGTGCCTGGTTCGGACGGGACGACCGTCCTCCAACCTCGGGCGTCAGCCCGATCTCCAGGCCAGGGGATCGCACTGACGTGCGAGGTTGGAGGTCCCCCGTCCGAACCACGTTCTCACGAACGTGGTCACACGGTGGTGCTCCCCGAGGAGTGTCCAACAATTCCTGTAGCAAGTCGCGGGCCGACGACGGGCGACGGGGGCCGACCCTCTCCCGGGGGTCGGCATCGCGTTTGCTCCGGAAATCCAGGCAACCGACAACGCGGCGCGGAGGGTAGCCCCGGGGTCGACGTCCCCAATCCGAGCGGATCGGATCGTCCCCCCTCCCGGCTGGCTCGGCGTTCCACGCACTCCCACAAGCGGCTCGGCTCGGCCTGCCCGGAGGACGGGGCGATGGACCTTTCCCAGCTCGGTGATTTCGGCCCCCTGGGCTTCCCGCTCTGGGTGCGCCTCACTCATTGGTTCAACGTGCTCTTCTTGCTCCTCCTGGCCCGGAGCGGCCTGGCGATCCTGGCGGCCCACCCCAAGCTCTACTGGAACATCCACAGCCGGCCTGGCAGCGAGTGGCTGCGCTTGTCGCGCAAGCAGATGCCCACGGATCGGATGTGGTGCTCGACCGACGAGGAGGTGGCCTGGCCCTCCTGGTTGACGCTCCCGGGCGGTCACGGCCTGGGCCTGGGCCGGTACTGGCATTTCTTCAGTGCCTTGATGTGGCTGCTCTGCGGCCTGATCTACGTCGCGCTGTTGTTCCTCTCACCCCAGTGGCGTCGGCTGGTGCCGACCTCCTGGGAGATCATCCCGGATGCCTGGCAGACCCTCCTGGCCTACCTCCAGTTCCAGCAACCGGAGCCGGAGCCTCCCTACACCTACGACCCCCGGCTACCGTTCAATGCGCTCCAGCAGCTCACCTACTTCGGCCTGATCTTCCTCCTGACGCCGTTCCAGATCCTCACCGGCCTGGGGCAGTCGCCGTCGATCCTGGGCCGGTTCCCCTGGTTCGAGCGGTCGTTCGGCAAGGGGGGGCGACAGACGGCGCGGAGCCTCCATTTCCTCGGGCTGGTCCTCTTCGGCGGGTTCCTGCTCATCCACCTGGTAATGGTCTTCTGGCACGGGTTCGCCAAGGAGATGGACAAGATGGTCCTGGGCCTCGCCGAGTCGCCCGGGACCTGGCTGGGCGCCGGCCTGGGGCTGGGCCTCATCGCCGCCATCGTGCTGGTCCTCGCGGCGGCCAACTACGCCTCGGAGAAGCACCGCCGTGCCACCCACTGGGCCCTCTCGACCGTGGTCGACTTCCTCCGCAGCAAGACGCTGCATCACCTGATCTCGGTGCAGGACTACGCGGAGTCGGAGATCTCGCCTCACTTCCGGATCAACGGCTACCCGCCGATCGCGGCCTATCCGCAGGCCCAGGGGGGAGATGAGACCTACGAGCGGCTCCTGGCGGGGAACTTCGCGGATTATCGCCTGGAGGTCTCCGGCCTGGTGGAGCGGCCGATGAGCCTGTCGCTGGCCGAGCTGCGGGCACTGCCCAAGCAGCAGCAGACCACGTTGCACCACTGCATCCAGGGCTGGACCTCGATCGGCCGCTGGGGTGGCGTCCCCGTGCGCGCGATCCTCGACCGCTGCCAGCCGCGGCCCGGGGCGAAATACCTCGTCTTCCACTCGTTCGGCATGCACGAGGAGTCAGGCAAGCCCTATTACGAGTGCGTGGCGCTGAAGGTCGGCACGCACCCGCAGGCGCTCCTGGCCTACGAGCTCAACGGCGAGCCCTTGCCCGTGCAGCACGGGGCGCCGGTGCGGGTGCGGATCGAGACCAAGCTCGGCTTCAAGATGGTCAAGTTCCTCCGTGCGATCGAGGTCCTCGACGACTACAGCAAGGTCGGCGACGGCATGGGCGGGGCGCGGGAGGATGAGCAGCAATTCGACATGGGGGCCGAGATCTGATCTGAGGAGACCCTGCCGGGTTGGGCCGCATCGGCAGCTTCGAGATTGAGACCCAGACGTTCGACCCTCCCCATCAGCTCATCAACACCGAGCCGGGAGGATAATCAGGGTCAGTTCATTTTCCGGAGAAAGATGAACCGACATCGCGCCAAGAAGCTCGGGAAAGGAGAATCGCTACAACCCCGAAACCTTTCGCAGGAACCCCGCGGGTCACCAATCCCGCCCGGAAGAGCCCGGCCAGCAGCCGGAAGCGAGTCTTGCGTGATGGCGGGGAACCTCCATGACGAAGCGTAGACAGCGAGATCAAACGCTGTGCGATTGAGCCCCGAAATCTCCTGGTGGCGAGCCCTCGTCCTCGTCAGACGGGGGGCCGTGTCAGGCATCAGCGACACTTGGTCCCAACAGCCTGCCTGGTCCCACCGGGGTCGGAGAACCTGGCGGATGGTCATCGGGGTTCCCCGGGAACTTGGGAGGCCCTGCCGTCTCCATCGCAACGCCGGCCGGAGACCCAGCTGACCAACTCCAGGTTGATCCACGGCCCCGTGTCCCGGGCCGTCGGGGACGAACCGGAGACACAACGATGGCATCGCCAAGCGAAGGAAACGAAGCGCGGCGAGAGGGACGTCAGGGAGTCGCAGCGCCTCAGAGTACCGTCGAAGCCGGGGAACCAACCGAGGGACCCGGGGGAGGAAAGGAGGCACCGTCTCAGATCGGTCTTTCGTAACTCGAGCCGTAGCCGACCGGTCCGATCATCCCTGGTGTCGACCGGCACGTTGTAAGTCAGTGACCACGTCCTGGAAGAGGGGTCGAAGTCGGTCTGCCAGAAGTCGCGCCCGTGGATCGCCTGGTCGACGCGTCGAGGACCTTGCCCGTCGTCTTCCCAGAGCTCATAGCCTCGATAGCTCGAGAGACGGGTGAACGTGACGGGCACGTAACCCAGTCCTCCCTTGAGGACGATCTCGGCACTGTCCCGAGCGTCGGCCGCGATGACGAGCGGCCAGGAATTCACGACGCGACCCCGCACGCTGTCGACCGTGAGCGCGGATCCGGCGGCTTCGCGCAGGAGCATTTTCCAGGTGTTGCCGCCGGTTCGCAGGGCCCGGCTCAAGGCGGTGTTCGGTCCATAGTAGTCCTGGGCCGAGACGGGCATGATCACAAGTTCGAGCACGGCTTCGACGAAGTCGCCGGGCTGAAGTTCGGTTAGGCCAGGGGGCGGCGTCAGCTCGAGGTTGGCGCTGGGGGGTCCGTTCTCGGTGCCGAAGACGGCCGCGGTGGGGACGTTGACCGGTTGGCCTCCAAGCCGCGCGCTCCACTTCCGGACGACCAGGCCGCGGTTGGCCCACGCGCCCCCTTTCTTGTCTCGATTAATGGCGCCGTGGAGGGAGAACCAGGGGGTTTCCCCATTGCAGGCGATCCCGGTGCGGGAGTAGCGGCGGCCTCCTTTCGGTGGTTCCCACTCCTCGGCCAGTCCGGTGGCATCGCCTCGGGCGAGCGTGGTGAACTGGTGGTCGTTGTAGTGGTCGGCCCCGACCTGGTAGAACGCCAGGCGCCCGAAGCGCGTGGGCTTGAGCACGTCGTAACGGATGCGGTGAATCGCGCGATTGATGTCGTCGCTGCGCGGAGTCAGCACGTTCAGCCGCGCGGCGATCGCGCCATCAGCTGACACGCCAGCATAGGTCACGTCGGTCAGGTTGGGCCCATGGCTGGCGTACCAGACTCGCATCCGCGTCAGGTACTGGCGCTTGCCGTTAGGGTCCACGTAGACGAGGAAATCACCGCCGCCGACATTGTTGGTCCAGGTCCACTTCGCCTTCGACTGGTTCATCGCCCAGACCATCAACGGCCGGACGTCGTCGATCATCGAACGATTGAGGCAGATGTCGGGGTCGTACGTGATCGACTCTCCCCAGCTCCCGATCGCCGCCTGGTCCCAGCGCTGGTTGGTGCCCCAGCCGATCAAGCAGAGTTGCGCGTGCGACGCCGCCGGCACGCCGCCCCACCGCGCATAGGTCAGCACGAACTCCAACTCGACCTGCGATTTCGGGGGTAACCGCAACATGGTGAACCCGTGGAACCACGGGCCTTGATACAGGAACGAGCGACCCGCCCTCTGGTGCCAGTTCTTGGAGACCTGCACGGCCAGCCCGGTGGGGAAACCGTCGAGGTCGCGGATCATCGGCGTCATGCCGGTGATGCCGGCGAAACTGTCGTCCTTGGCAAAGAGGAGGCGAACGACCGACTGGTGGTCATCGCGGTTCTGGACCTTCAGCTTCACGCGCTCCCGGTGATCCAGATCCCTGGCCGGGTCCCAGCTCTCCGTCGGCAGCGCGATCCTGGACCATCCCGCCGCGCCGGCCAGTTCGACCGGAAGTGGTGCACCGTTGGGTCGGGAGGCCTCGACCTTCGCCGTCCCCGCCGGCGTCCCGAACGACTTCACCAAGGTCTCCTGGATCGTCTGCCCGGTACGAACGTGCCTCAGGGATGATGTCGTCGACGAGTCGGAGCCTTCCCCCACGAGTCGGCAGGAAATGCGAATCTCCCGGTTTCCCAGGTCGCCACGTGGCCTCAGCTCGACGGAGAACGACACGAAGTCCGGCCAGGCCACGACTTCCAGTCGGGCGTCGGCGTCGAGCCGCTCCTTCTCGTTGTTCTCGAAGATCAGGCGCTGAACATCGAACCGCTGGAGCCAGCGGCCGCTCTCAATGAGGCGCACGGGAAAGTCGAGGGCGTCCTTGAGCTGAGACTCGACCCCGACGAGTCGGTACCGTACGCCACCGAGTTCGACGGCGATCTCGAGATCGGCGACCGGTAAGTTCATGATCGTCGCGTTGTCTTCAGCGACGGCCCTGTCGGCGGGGCTCGCCTCCGTGATCGCCCCGAGGTGAAGCAGCCGCAGCCGCTCGACGTCGAACGCCAGCCCGTAATTCCCGGTCCGGACGCAGATGACCTTGCCCCCATTTTCCGAACGCCCGCGCCAGCCGTCGGCCCACCAGAGGAAGCCGTAATCGCGGACGCCGGACATGACCTCGGCCGGCTCCAGAGTGCGGAGGTTGTCGGCCCCCCGGACCGCCGGCATCAGCGCTCCTACGACGAGCGCAGCGACGAAGAGACGCCCGGGTTTCCGCGGCATGGGGATCTCCTCGGTGATGGGATCGGGTCGCTCACTCGGAGGCTCGGAGTCCTGATGCATTCCCTGATCCTGCGTCACCACGTCAGCGAAACAAACCGGGCAGGCGCCGCCGGTAAAAGCCGCGCATGCCCCTTTGGGACCCCCGAGATTGCGACCGGCTTAATACTGGTCGCTGGAGATCACTTCGCCGTTGCCCTTGGTGCCGAGAGCCCACCAGGTCGGGATGCTGATCGAGCTCTTGATGAACCGGCTGCTGCCGTCGGCCATCGTCACGTTCACGCCGCCCGAGTGATTGCTGGTGGCGAGCACGTACTGATCGTGCGCGGCCTGACCGTTGGAGCAGCACTGAAAACGACAGGAGCCGAACTTCGTGAGGCCGCCGCCGTTGGGCGGCATGAACGTATTGAAGAAGGTGTAGCCCATGCAGCCCATGCCCCAGCGATAGCCGCGATCGTTCAGGCGGAGAGTGACAAACTGGGTGTTGCACAGGGCGATGTCAGCCATCATGCCGGCGAGAGCGTTCGCCGTCGAACCGCCGACCGTGGACGCATCGTACTGGTTCGTACACGTCCCCACGCTGTTGACAACTCCAGTCGACATGCCGAGAGTCATCGCCTGGGGGTTCCGGTCGCCCGTGAGACCTTCGCTATAGGCGATGGTATTCGAGGTGCCGTCGGTGATATCCTGTAGGCCGATCTTCGTCTGGTAGCCGAAAAGCCCGGTGACCGGCGCACCGACGCCCGTGGTGCTGTAAGTCGACGTGCCCGTGCTCATATAATAGTTATTAATATCGGTGAAGTAGGCGTTGCCGGGGAGCGAGGTGACGTGCAGCGAATTCCAGCTCGGGTCGGAAGGGCAGCCGAAGGTGACGAGCACCGTGTTGGTCACCGTCGAGTTGATATAGCCCGCGATGCCCAGGTAGTTCCAGTCATCGGAGAACGAGAAGTTGATGGCGTTGTAAAGCGGGCCCTGCTCCAGGTAGGGCAGCATCAGCGCGAAGCCGCTCCACCCATCCCAGTTGACCATCGGCCCGGTGATCGTATAGTTGCTCGGATTATAAGACGCCCCGACGTTATACGGCTCGAGCGAGCCGCCGCTGGGCAGGATGTTCTGCGCCTGGAAGTAGTTGTGCATCGCCAGGCCGAGTTGCTTGAGGTTGTTGACGCACTGCGCGCGCCGGGCCGCCTCGCGGGCCGCCTGAACGGCGGGCAACAAAAGGGCGATCAGGACCGCGAGGATCGCGATCACGACCAGCAGCTCGATCAACGTGAAGCCGCGGCGAGCGCTGTGGTTTCTCATGTTGATCTCCCCGAAGTAAGAGGGCATCCGACAAGCGAAAAAAATCGCCGGTTCCCATCGAAGGGCCCGACGCGCCTGGGCGTTAAGGCGGACGAAAGTAAAGGACTGGTCCACCCCTGATGCGTTCGGTCCAAGTGAATCAGCGTCGAGCACCTGTCAAGTGGACCAGGTATTTCCTTTCGTTCGCCTAATCCGACGAAACCGGAACGGAATTGGCAAAACGCGATTGCGGAAGACACCCGATCGGACTTCGTCCGCGGCGCAGCCAAAACGGCGATACCCCAGGGAACCACCAGACAGGCTGTCCCAGGACCGCCCAGCACGCGAGCGATCGTTCACTTTTTACGGGGGGCCCGATCCTTCAACATGGCTGCCTTCGACTCCTCCATCGCCTTCTTGTCCAGGGCTAATGGGCTTACGGGAGCCAAACCGCCCGTACCTCCAGGCCCCGAGCTGTCGCCACAACCCGGCAGAACGAACGAAGCCGACGCGATCAAAAACGCCGGAATCAACGCCGCCCGGAACCCCTTCGAAATCCCTTCGATCCGCATAGAGCGTCGTCCTCCCAAGAAGAACCGGCAAACGACCATTGCGCCCATGCGTGCAGGCCGCAAAACAACTGGTGCATCTCCAGAATATATATTGGCGATCGGCCCTGTCGCAAGGGGTGGCTCGCCATGATAGGACCGATTGAGGATGCCAACCCGGCTCGGCCGCCTCCGACACCGATGGGCTGGGTTCTACCCTGGAGGCGCCCTTCTTGGTAAACTTTCGAGAGACTTTGCGCATTTAAAGCTGAGGGAATCCGCTCGAGCGCCCTGAGCGCGAGCGAGGGAAGCCGACGCCATGGCCCACGCAGAACGCGCGACCTGCGAGCGATGCGGTGGCCGACTCCCGGCCGACGACCCGTCGGGCCTCTGCCCGCACGGCCTCCTGTCTGACACGCCAGGCGACCGGACCAGGATGCCGCCGGGGCGTCCCTTGTCCTCCGGTCCCGTGAACCGCAAGCCGGCGCTGGTTTCGGTAGGTGCGGCCTTCGTGGCGATCCTCTTCGGGTGGCTCTGGTTGGCGGGTCGGCGAGAAGGACAGCGTGCCGACTACCTCGCTCAGGTCGATCGCGGCGCCGGCCTATATCAGCAGAGGAAGGTGGACGAGGCGATCGCGGCCTATCGAGAGGCGATCGGGATTCGGCCCGAGCGCGCTGAGGCCCACAATAACCTCGGGATTGCCTTGCACGCCAAGGGGAGGCTGGAGGAGGCGATCGCCGAGCTCCGAACCGCGATCCGGCTCCAGCCCGAGTACGCTCTGGCCCACTACAACCTCAGCCTCGCCCTGCGGTCCCAGGGGAGGCCGGACGAGGCCATCGCGGCCTTCCGAGAGGCGATCCGGATCAAACCCAACTTCGCCGCGGCCCATATGAACCTCGGCGCCGTTTTGCAGGCCCAGGGGCAGCGGGAGGAGGCGATCGCCGAATTCCGGAAGGCGATCCGGTTCCAGCCCGGCCTCGCCATGGCCCACAATCACCTCGGCTCCGCCCTGCGCGAACAGGGGATGCTGCAGGAGGCGATCACCGAATGCCGCATGGCGATCCGGCTCCAGCCGGACTACGCCGATGCCTACTTGAACGTCGGCACCGTCCTGGCGGACCTGGGCAAGTGGGAGGAGGCGATCGCGGCATGGCGTGAGTCGATTCGACTCCGGCCCGACCTCGCCATGGCCCACATGAACCTCGGCACGGTCCTGAATGCTCAGGGGCAGCGGGAGGAGGCAATCGCCGAATTCCACGCGGCGATCCGGGCTCAGCCCGACTTGGCTGAGGCCCACATGAACCTCGGCGGCCTCCTGCAGGCCCGGGGGAAGCTCAAGGACGCGATCACCGAATACCGCACGGCGATCCAGCTCCGGCCCGACTACGCTGATGCTCACTTGAACCTCGGCACCGCCCTGGGAGACCAGGGCAAGCTGGAGGAGGCGATCGCCGAGTTCCGCGCGGCAATCCGGCTCCAGCCCGACTACCCTCGCGCCCACTACGTCCTGGGCCTCGCCCTGCGTGAACAGGGGAAGCGACAGGAGGCGATCGCCGAATTCCGCACCGCCCGTGATCACGCCCAACACGGCTCCCAGCTCGCCGGGCAAATCGAGCGCTCCCTGGCTGCAACCGACGATGAGCAAGATTAGTTGTTGGCACCCCCTCCGAATGGGTCGATCGAATCGACTCGCAAGTGCCCGCTATCCTCGAACTGGTGATCTCGAATTGGGTGAGGATGCCGCCGCTGGCACCTGACGCACGGGAGGACCCTACCACGGAGGCATTATGCCGTTGCCTTCGCCAAGACCGGGACAGGTGCGACCTGCCATTCCGAATCGACGTCCAGACGGTTGAACTCGATGCCGCCGCCGGTCGCGATCAGCCCGGTGGTGGACCTCCTGGCCCGCCGGGACCGCCCGGCGGCGGCCCACTTCCGGGGAATCCGCCGCGCGGCGGCATCCCGAAGCCCCGGCCGCCCATCATCCGGCGGTGGGCCTGATGGCAGCCCATGCACGATCCGGTGAGCTGTTCGCTAGCCTGGCGAGCCGCCTGGCGATCCTTGGCCTGGGCGGCTTTGTCCAGTGCGGCCGCGGTCTCGGCGAACGCCGCGGTCAATTGGGACCAGGACTCTTTGCTCCCCTGGGGCGGCTCCAGCTTCCCCAGCCCCGCGGTGAGCTGGGCATATTCGCTGGCTTGCTTCTGGATGGTGCCCCAGTCGGGCGGGTCGGCCTCGAGCCCTCGGGCCACCGCCTTGTTCAAGGCCGAGGGGCCGCGGTCCAGCTTGAACATGATCGACCGGATGGGCGACGGCGGTCGCCCGCCTCCCGGCCCGCCCTCCGGCCCTGGGGGCGGACCGAACCCGCCCGGGCCCGGCCCCGCGGCCCGCGGCCCGGTTCCTGCCCCCGGTTCGTTGGCGTCGCCCTCGCACCCGAGCATTCCCAGCCAGGCCGCACCGAGGGCCGCTGACACGATCACGCGATGGAACCTCTTCGTCATCAACAAGATAAGTCCCCCTTCGGGATGAACTCGACCTCCGCCCCTTCACTGCGCGGCGAGCGCTGCGTGGGCGGTCGCGTCATTCTCGATTCCAAATTCCAAATTCCAGATTCCAGATTCCAGATTCCAGATGAAGACATTCCTGATATCACGCATCTGGAATCAGGAATTGGGAACCCAGTATTCCTCATTGAGTCGCGGCCGCGGCGTTCGGTTCTTTCAGGCTGCGGGAGTAACCTCGCCGACCGTGGCGGAGAGCGAGTCATTCGATGAGCGCGCCGGGAAGGCCGCCGCACCGAAGCCGAATGCTCCCAGAAAGTTGCGGCGGTTGCCTGTCGATTGGATCGAGATTCCCGGCGCGATTCGCCTCCCGGTTCAGGGGCTCGGCGAAGCTTGACCGACGCCGCGGCTCACGTCAAGGAACGGGAAGTCCGGCCGCGCGGAGACAGCAGGACGCCGGAAAAGCCATGGCCGGTCGATGCCGGCGCCGCGGCTTCCCGAACCACGGCGGGGGCCGAATAATGAGGGAGCCCCGTGTCTCCGAGTTGCCCGCGTGTCCGTTCCTTCTGGTGGGTGGAGGGATCGCCTCGCGGCCGAGTCCCAAGCGATGACGGACCAGACCGACGACCTCCAGGACTTGCTCGCGCGGCTTCAACAGGGGGACCAGCTCGCGCTGGCCGAGTTGTTTGCCCGGCATCGGGACCGGCTGGGTCGGATGGTCGCCTTCCGGCTGGACGAACGGCTGCGGGGCCGGGTGGCGGCGTCGGACGTCTTGCAGGAGGCGTACATCGACGCCCTGAAGCGACTGCCGCATTACCAGGCCGAGCCCGGCATGCCGTTCTTCCTCTGGCTGCGGTGGGTGACGGTCCAGCGGCTGATCGAGGTCCATCGCCAGCACCTCGGCGCGCGGATCCGCGACGCGGGCCGCGAGGTGTCGATCGACCGTGGCGAGAGTCCGGAGGCCAGCTCGGCCAGGATGGTCGAATTGATCGGCGATCTGACCTCGCCCAGCCAGGCGGCGCAGCGCGCCGAGACGATGGGCCAGCTCCAGCAGGCGCTCGATGGCCTGGAGCCGATGGATCGCGAGGTCCTGGCCCTGCGACACTTCGAGGAGCTGAGCAATCAGGAGACCGCGGCCGTGCTTGGCATCCAACCGGCCGCCGCCAGCAAGCGATACGTCCGCGCCCTGGAGCGTCTCCGGGAGGCCCTGGCCGGACTCACGGATTTCGACCGGGGGCAGCCATGATTGATGCCGAGTCGACGCGCCAGCAGGTGGAGACGACCTCGGATTGCACCGCCGAGGTGACCTGCGATCCCTTCGACCAGGTGGCGGAGGACTTCCTCGAGCGCTGCCGCCGGGGCGAATCCCCCTCGATCAGCGAGTATGAGGCGCGTTATCCCGAGCACGCCGAGGCCATCCGGAAGCTGCTCCCCTCAGTCGCGATGATGGAACAACTCAAGCGGCGGCACCGGTTGCTGCGGGAGAAGGAGGACGACCCGGCCGAGGCCATGCCCGATCGGCTGGGCGAATTCCGGCTGATTCGCGAGCTGGGCCGTGGCGGGATGGGGATCGTCTACGAGGCCCTCCAGGAGTCGCTGGGCCGGCCCGTGGCGCTGAAGGTCATCCCGCACCACGGTCTGCTGGACGTGAAGCGGCGGCAACGCTTCCAGCGCGAGGCCCAGGCCGTCGCCCAGCTTCACCACACCAACATCGTGCCGATCTTCGCCGTCGGCGAGCACGACGGCCTGCCGTACTACGCCATGCAGTATATCCAGGGCAGTGGCCTGGACCGCCTGGTGGAGACCTGGAGGGCCGAGGCGGTGCCGCGGGGTCGGGATCACTGGCGATTCGTTGCCCGAGTCGGCGTGCAAGCCGCCGAGGCGCTCCAGTATGCCCACGAGCAGGGGATTCTCCATCGCGACATCAAGCCGGCCAACCTGCTGGTCGACGAGCATGAGGTGGTCTGGATCACCGACTTCGGCCTGGCCAAGCTGGCGGGACGAGAGGACCTGACCCAGTCGGGGGACGTGATCGGCACGCTCCGCTATCTCGCCCCCGAGGCCCTGCACGGCGAGACCGATCACCGCAGCGACATCTACAGCCTGGGCCTGACCCTTTACGAGCTGCTGACGCTCCATCCCCCGTTTGGCGACCTGACGCCCAGCGAGCTCCTGCGATGCGTGACCGAGGAGCAGCCGACCCGGCCGCGCAAGCTGGACTTCACCATCCCGCTCGACCTGGAGACGATCGTCCTGAAGGCGACGGCGCGCGAGCCGGAGCATCGGTATCCGACGCCGGGCGAGCTGGCCGACGATCTCCGCGCCTTCCTCGACGACCGCCCGATCCGGGCGCGGCGCGCCAACCCGGTCGAACGGCTGGCGCGGTGGTGCCGTCGCAACCAGCTCGTCGCCGCGCTGGCGGCCGCGGTGGTGGTCTGGGTCCTCGTGGCCCTGGTCGTCGGCTGGGTCGGCTACGTCAGCACCACCCGCGCGCTGGAGCGATCGAAGGCGAACGTGGATCTCTCGCTGGCCGTTTTCGACGACCTGTTCAAGCAGCTGACCGACCCGTGGGATCTCGGACCCTTCGGCAGCGAGCCGCCGGAAGTCCCGCCCCCGGGCGGCGCCGGCAAGCCCCCGCCGCGGCGACCAGGGCCGCCCCAGGGGGGGCCACCGAAGCCTGGGGAGGGTCCCCTGGGGAACAACGCGGCGCTCCTCGAGACGGTCCTGGCGTTCTACGACAAGTTCGCCGCGCAGAACCAGACGAACGCCCTCCTCCAGGGCGAGGCCGCGCGGGCGCACCGCAAGGTGGCGGCACTCTACCGGTCGCTGGGCCGCGAGGCGGAGGCGAAGGACGCACACGCGCGCGTCACCCAGACCTTCGAACACCTGGTCGCCCGCAATCCGAACGCCCCCGAGTATCGCTACGAGCTGGCCAGGACCTACGCCCTGGACGACCAGCACGCGGCCGAATCCACTCCGCCGGCCGAGATGGAGCAGCGCCTGCGCAGAGCCCTCAGGCTGGTTCAGCGGCTGGATGAGGAATCGGCCGGGTCGAGGAAGTACGTCGCGGCCCTGGCACGCTGGAAAGCCCAGCTCGGAGCGGCGCTCCAACGCCTCCAGCGGCCGGACGAGGCCGTATCGTCTTACCGCGAGTCGATCGCCCACGATGAGTGGTTGGCCGAGCACGCCCCCGATTTCACCGGAGTCCGCTGGGTCCTGGCCAGGAACCGGGGCGCGTTGGCTCAGCTCTTGCTCCAGCTCGGCCGGCGGGATGAGGCGAAGGCATTACTAGATCGGGCGGCCGGGGAGCTGGAGATGCTCGCAGCCGAGGAACCGAGGTTCCCCGGGGCAGGCCCGCCCTTCGAGGAGTGCCTCACGCGCTTGACGGATGCGTACACCGAGCTCGGCGAGACCGGGTGCGCCGACGCACTCCGCGAACGGGCCGCCAAGCTGCGCAGTCGGCACGGGCCCGGGTTCGGCCCGGGCCGCGGACGCGGGTTCGGCCATCAGCACCCGGGCGAACCACGTCGCCCCGATGCCGGTCCCTAGGCACTGTTTGCAAAATCGCTTTGGCGGCTTCTTTAAGCAGGCTACAGGAGTTTTTCGATCGTGGCGATCATCCACAGAGTAACATAATCTACGGCCAGTTTCT
>JAJPJC010000370.1 GCA_021324445.1 Isosphaeraceae bacterium | reverse complement strand
GACAGTTCATACCGGTGTCCCATGGGTGGTCTCCTGGGAGTCCCACCACCTCGCCCGTGAAGCTACGTTTATTATGGACGAAAAGGCATTTTGCAAACAGTGCCTAGTCGGCGTTTCCCTGGGCACGGGGATCCTGCGCTGACGCGGATTGGGGCGCCGTGGAGTCGATGGCTGGGATCGCCGGGTTGGCAGCGGCCTCGCGGAGGGCCGGTGATCCCGACCGGGGCGACCGCCGGCTCGTCTGGTCAATAACCACGGATCCAATCGTCTTTCACCAATTCGGCCTGCGCTCGCGACGCAAAGGGGAGAGCCCACCAGTTGAGGATTCCACCCTGCGGCGAGCTGAGCTCCTGCACTTGCTCCTGGATCATCTGGGGCGACTGACTGATCCACGCCAGGCGGCGGACCAGGCTGCCGCCCAAGGGCTGCTCGACCATCACCGCGTAAAACGGTAGATGATCGAATCGCCGGCGGTTCAGCTCGCGGATATACTTGTCCACCTTCTTGTCCAGCTTGGCCAGGTCGTCGCCGAAGAACTTGCGGAACTCGGCCAGGTGGTCCTCGGGCGTCCGGGGCGCCAGTGGCGGCATCTGGCTCATGGCTTTGAGGAACTCGACGAAGTCCCGACCCCGCTCGTTGTTCAGGTAATGCGTCAGGGCCCAAGCCTGGGCGTAGTCGGTGGGCGTCAACCGGCTCTTGCGGATGAGGGATTCGGCCTGACACAGGAATGGGGCCTGGCGGCTCGCGTTGGCCCTGGCCCCCGGGCCGGCGACCGGGTTGGCCAGCGGGTCGTCGAGTTCGCGGAGGGTCGCCATGTGCAGCGCGTTGATCATCCCCGGCCGGTCCCAGGCGACTCCCTTCTTGGTCGTGGCCGGAGTGGCGCAATACTCGGCGAGGCCCTCAATCAACCATAAGGGCCAGGCGCTGATCCGGGGCTGCACCCCGATATTGGACAGGATCTGGTGCACCCCCTCGTGGGCCACGGTCTGCGGCTTCCGCAGCGCCGTCACCTTGGGCTCCTCCAGGTCGCGGTCCGATTGCTGGTAGAAGTAGATCCGGTTCGTGAAGATCTCGTAGTACGCCTGTACCTCGGGGGCGACCTCCTGGTGCGCCCGGAAAGCGTCCTCAGTCGCAAAGATGACCGCCACCAGCGGGAACTCGGCGTCGTGCACCGGAATCCCACGCTTACGGCAGACCTCGATCAGACCCTGGTATAAGTCCTCCAGCAGCCCGCCACTCTTCTCGGCGAAGGTTGTGTTCGATTGGTAGAAGATCAGGTAATGCCGCGTGGTCAACACCCGGTAATCGGCGTAGGGACCCTTTTGCAGCCGAGCGCGCAACTCCTCGGCCGTTATGGGCAGGAACGGCTCGTCGGTCGGGACCAGCAGGGTCGGGAAGCCGAGCTGGCCGTCCGGCTGCATCAACGCCATCTGGTCGCGGTACTGGCCGTGCAGCCGCGCCACCACGCAATGGCCCGACTCGTCGCGGATCCGGAATCGGCGGGCGGGGACCGGTATGGGTTGCGGCGCCGTCGGCTTGGCGACCGCCGTCGCCGGCTTGGCCGGCGCGGACGCGGCGACCAGGGAGGAAGAGACCGGACCGGGTTTCGCGCCGGGCCGCGACGGCCCCGAGCGCGGCTCGCGCGCCGCCAGGCCCTTGGATTGGGGTGCCGTCTCGCGGGGTGAATCCGGGCCCGCCCGGACCTGTGCCGCGACATCGACCCCGCCGACGACGAGTTCGAAGCTCGCGGCCAGGGTCAGGATCAGGACGCTCCGGCCCCGCACGCCAGGAGGGCGGACCTCGGGAAGACGGACGCAACAGCCCTCTCCGCAGCCGTTGCGTGCGATGACCACGGGTTCCATCGCCGGTGGACTCTCACGGGTCTCGTCTGAATTGTTTCGGTCCCAGGATAATCGTGAGTCTATCACCCTGCGCGCCGCGCGGAAAGCCGGTCCTCTTTTTGCTCCGGGGGTTCTTCCGTCCCGGCGCGGCAACCGTGACCCTTGCTCAGGGACTTCGCGGACGAAGTCCTTACACGGAAGAAAGGACCCGGACCTTGAAGCCGAGCGACTGGGCCAGGGCGGCCAGCTCGCCGAAGATGTCGCCGTAGGCGACGGCGATGTGGTTGCTCATGTAATGGGCCATGATGGTTTCCATCGAGCAGCCGAGGTCGGCGGCCATGAACGGCCATTGCCGGGTGGTGCCGCGCCACCAGGCCTCGCGGACCTCGTCGGGGAGTGCCACGGACTCGCCCCGGCCCAGGTCCATCACGAGCTGGCCGGTGCGGTCGAGCCAGCAGCGCGCCCAGGTGATTGGGCCGGGCCGGCTGACCCCGGCGAAGGTGCCTCCGGGGACCGGGAAGTAGCCCGCCGGCTGCCGGTAACTGTGCACGCCCGCCAGGCTGGTCACGTCGTGGTTGAACGCGTAGGCGCTGCAGCTCCCCGAGTTGAGCAGCACCCAGAGGAATCGGCCGTCGTGCCGCGCGCCCCAGCGGACGTCGTGGAACATCACGGCCGCGGGGAGTCCCTTGGCCAGGAGCACGCGCTTCATCAGCTCCATCGGGACCAGGTTCCCCTGGTCGGCCTCGGTACTGGTGATCACCACCTGGCCGTCTCCCTCCGGCCGCGTGTGCGAGTTGAGCAGCCCCTCAGCGAAATCGCTGGGCGGCAGCAGCTTCAAGAGCCCGAGCTGGTATTGCCAGCCCAGGCAATCGGCCCGGAATTCCGCCAGCAAGTCGAGCACCGCCAGATAGCTCCGGAGCTGCGCGCGCGTCGAGTCCGGCGTGAAATCCGCGGCATCGGCGTCCTGCCAGTGGAAGCTCACGCCCCGGTCCTGGACGAACCGGAAGGCGTCCTCGACGCGATCGTCGGCGACCGAGCGGGTCCGATCGATCAGCCAGGCCTGGTCCACCTTGTGCTCGCTGAACCCGATCCGGTACAGCAGCCGGGGACCGAAGTAGCCGTTGATCATCCCCATCGAGGTGTCGCCGAGCATCAAGGCCAGCACCCGCCGGCGGCGGATTTCGTCCAGGACGCCGGCGGCGATGGCCACCGCGTCGGCCGTGATGGCGCCGGCCCCGCGGATCTCGTGGGCCGGATACAGGATCCGGCCGGTCGTGCACCATTCGTCGAGCCGCTCCATCACGCGGGCGTCGGCGGTCCAGTCGGGCGCGTCGGTCCAGATCCGCGACGCCATCCGGCCGACGCTCTCTAGCGAGGCCCCTGTGTTCAGCAGGGCCACCAGGCCCGGCCAGGTCCCCGAGAAGTTCGACGCCAGGAGCAGCGGGTTGTCCTTCTCCACCACCCCGTCGACGGTGTGCGGCGCATACGTCCAATGCACGAAGACCCCGATCAGGGGGTCGTCGATGGACCCCAGCTTGCTGATCGCCTCATCCGGGCGGGTCAGGTACCCCTCCACTACGTAAGGGGTCCGTCCCAGCTTGCGCAGCGCGGCGACCAACTGGTCGGTCGTCGCACGCGATTGTGCCAGCGCCCACTCGTTGGGCTGGGCGCGATAATCCCCGGGCCAGAAGATTGCAACGCGGTTGGGCATGGGAGTGTTTGAGGCCGGTGGTCTGTGGCGGGTGAAGATCGGTCGTTTCGCGCCACTAGCAACTCGCAACTCGCAACTCCAGGAGTGTATATTGCCGTTTCGCACTTGGCTATGGGCTACCCGCGACCCTGGCCCCGGCGGTGGTCGGCGGGGGGAGCGGACAACTTCCTTCCCGGGATTGGATCGAGAGCCGGCGATGTACGACCTTGTGGTGATCGGCGGGGGATCGGGCGGACTGAACGTGGCGATGACGGCGGCCCAGGTCGGCGCGCGGGTGGCACTGATCGAGAAAGAGCGCCCGGGGGGCGAGTGCACGTTCACGGCCTGCGTGCCCAGCAAGGGACTGGTGCAGGCGGCGAAGCTGGCCCACCAGGTTCGCGGGGCCGGGTTGTTCGGGCTGCGGACCGGGCCGCTGGAGGTGGATTTCCCCGCCGTGATGCAACGCATCCACTCGGTGGTGGAAGGAATCGCGGTCGGGGAGTCGCCCGAGGTGCTCCGCGCCCGGGGGATCGACGTCTACCACGGGTCGGCGGCGTTCGCGGCCTATGACACCGTCGGGCTCGACGACGGCACGCTGATCCCGGGCCGCCGGTTCGTGATCGCGACCGGGTCACGGCCCGCCGTCCCCGAGATCCCCGGCCTGGCGGCGGCCGGCTTTCTGGACAACACTCGGCTCTGGTCGTTGGGAGCCGCACCGGAGAGCCTGATCGTCATCGGGGCCGGGCCGACCGGGATCGAGTTCGCCCAGTGTTTCGCCCGGTTCGGCAGCCGGGTGACCATCCTGGCCGACTCGTCCCAGATCCTGCCGCGCGACGATCCGCAAGCTGCCGAGGCGCTCGCCCAGCTCCTGCGGGCCGAGGGCCTGACGATCCATCTCGGCGTCGAGATCACCCAGGTCGAGGTCCGGGGCGACCAGAAGGTCTGCGTGTACCGCGACGCCGCCACGGGCGCGACCGCCGAGGCGAGCGCCTCGGAGATCCTGGTCGCCGCCGGCCGGCTGGCCCAGGTCGAGGGCTTGAACCTCGAGGCGGTCGGCGTCCACGCCGGTCCGCAGCACGGGGTCGAGGTGGACGACTATCTCCAGACGCATTCGGCGCGCGTCTATGCGATCGGCGACGTGTTGCAGCGGGATCAATACACGCATGCGGCCGAGCGCGAGGCGGCCGTGGCGTTTCAGAACGCCGTGCTCCGGCTCCGCAAGAGGATGGATTACAGCACGATCCCCTGGGCAACCTTTTCCGACCCGGAAGTCGCCGGGGTGGGGCTTTCCGAGGCCCAGGCCCGCGCCGAGCAGCGGGAGTTCCGCGTCTACCGCGTCCCATTCGCCGAGGTCGACCGCGCCCGCATCGATGGTCGGACCGACGGCTTCGCCAAGGTGGTCGCGAGCCCCGGCGGCAAGGTCCTGGGCGCGACCATCGTCGGCGCGGACGCCAGCTTGGTCCTCCAGGAGTTCACCCTGGCCATCCAGAAGGGGCTGGGACTCGGCGACATCGCCGCGACCGTCCACATCTATCCCACCTCCGCCAGCGTGGCGCGCCGCCTGGCCAACCAGTTCCTGGCTACCCGACTGGAACGGGGTTTGATCCAGACCGCCTTGCGGCTGTTCTACGGCTTCAATCCCCGCATCGCCGCGACCAACGGGGCGGCCGAGGCCGAGACCGAAACCGCTGAGGAGTCTGGTCGAGAGGAGCACGCCGCCGCGGCGCCTGCGCCGGGGCATTGAAGACACAGCCTTGCAGCGGAACCCATCGAACACAGCGACGTGCGTACCCCTTCTCCCAGCGAGGGGGCCGGTCACTTCGATCGTTCGCGCACCTCGGCCCGCTTCCGCGCAACGCGGCGGGCGAAGCGGTCAACGTCGATGACGCGGCGGCGGTGGATGCCGCGCGCCAGGGTCTCCGTGCCGTCGTGGGCCTCGACCTGGAAGGTGACGACCGGCCCGTCGACGTGGATCACGCGGGCCCGACAGGTGACGGTGAAGCCCTCCGGGGCGGGCGCGAGGTGCTCGATCTCGATCAAGGTCCCCACGCTCCGCTCGTGCTCCTCCAAGCAGGGGGCGATCGCGTCGCGGGCCGCGGATTCCAGGTGGGCGATCAGCCAGGGGGTCGCCAGCACGGCCGGCATCCGTTGATCGGCAAAGCCGATCCGGTTCTCCGGGCCGACCACGATCACCTGCTCACCCGTCAAGCCGGTTCGAGGGATCTGTTTCATTCCATCCCATCATACTCTTCGCTCGACCGGAGAACCATCGTCCGCTCGACCGGTCGCACCGAAACGTGATCTTCCGGTCACGGTAGGATCTGGAGCGGTCTCAGTGGGCGGGATCGGCATGAATGCGGGCGATCTGTTCGGCCTGGTCCCGGACCGCGCGGCGGAGCGCCGCCGGCTCGAGCACCTGGACGTGCTCTCCGAACCCGAGGATCCACCGGATGATCTCGTCGGCGAGAGGGACATTGAGGTAGACGTCGAGCTCGCCGCTGGCCAAGCGGCGGGCGACCTGGCCGTTGCGCGCGGGGGCATCGTGGACCAGAGGCGCGAGTTGGGGCGTGAAGCGCAGATGGACCGCGCAGACGCGGTCGCGGTTGGTCCGAGCGAGCCAACGGTCCAGGCGAAACCGCGGGGGAATCGTATACGGCTCGTCCGTCAGGTCCACCCGTTGGATCCACGGGATCCGGAAGAGTCGGACCTCCCGGTGCAGCGTCGAGCGTCCCACGACGGACCAGCACCCGGCGATCGGGACGAGCCGGTACGGGCTGACCTTGGTCGTGAGCACGCCGCCCGGCGCGTCCTCGCAATACCACAGGCGCATCTGGCGTCGTTGCGTCACGGCCGACCAGATCGCTTCATAGACGGCGCGGCGATCTGCGGGGAGGTTCCACGGGGTGGGATCGCCCGCGATCAGCTCGCCGCCCAGCAGGAGCCGGCGGCGCGACTCGTCGGGGAGTGACTGGAGGACCTTGTCCAGCCCGGTGCAGGCCAGGCTGAGCACGCCGAAGGGCTCATCGGCGGGATAGAGCCGGCTCTGAACCAGTAAGGCCAGGGCTTCTGGCTCATCGAGGGGAGGGGGCTGGAGGATGCCCGGACCGACCAGCTCATACCCCTGACGATCGGGATGGTAGACCACGGTGATGCCGGCCGACTCCAGCAGCGCCAGGTCGCGATAGATCGTCCGTCGGCTCACCGCGCACAACTCGGCCAGGCGCTGGGCGTTGGGAAATCGCCGGCATTGGAGGATCCTCACCAGTTGCAACAGGCGGACCAGCGGCAGCCGCAGCGACGCCGGCCGCCGGTCCTCTTCCGCGGCGGATCCGGCGGAGTGATTCTCCGCGAAACACATCACAGACATGATCCCGCTCGACCTGAAGGGAGGCAACGGACCCTGCGACGGCCCGAACCAGACCGTCCCGCTCAACTTTAGGATGTCCCGCCCGGCAGTGAGAACTCGACGTGTCCGCGAACGACCCAATGTCCCGCCGCACGCTGGCCAGCCAGTCCCCGACCCGAACCGCCGAACCGGCCAACCCGGCCACCAACCGGTTGACAAGACGAGGGCGGTCCGTTATCGTTACATTCGTACATGCACGTCGCGGGCAGATAGCTCAGTTGGTAGAGCACAGGACTGAAAATCCTGGTGTCGTCGGTTCGACTCCGACTCTGCCCATTGGACGTAAATCGAGCCGATCGCAAGAGTTGCGAACCTGTCCGACATCGGATGGAGCGGCCAACAGACTCCGAGAAAGCCGGTAGTCTACCGGATTTGGCCGCCCGATTCGAGGCGACGCCGGAGCAGTTGGCCGGGGTGTCGACGGTGTTGGAAACCTCCGAGGTGGTGCCGCAGGAGCCGGCCAACGGCGACCAGTCGGCGATCGAGGCGTCGTCCGAGAATGGCCTCCATGCGGCCTCGAGTCGGGTGGACGATCCCCCCCGTGGACAGCGATGACCCGAGCACGCGCCTCCTTCTCACCCCGGCCGCTCGGACGGATATCGGCGTCGATCACGAGTTCGCCTGGTCCCAGAGCCACCGTGGCTCCTCGATCCGCCCATCGGGAGGCCGGACCAATCGGCCCCCATCGCCTGGATGTATCGACCGAGGCGAACGGTTGGGCTCAGCTCTCACGATCCTGGGGGCTTGTTCTTCCTGATGGATCCCCGGACGGCGCGATGCCAATTCGAGACTCCCGCGGACCGGCCTTCTATACTGAGAGTCTGTCCCGGAAGGGTGGGGAAGTCGATGTTGTAGGGTGGGTGAAACCCACCGATCTTCAAGCCCGCCAAGGCCTTCCGGTGGTGGGTTTCACCCACCCT
>JAJPJC010000353.1 GCA_021324445.1 Isosphaeraceae bacterium | reverse complement strand
AGGGTGGGTGAAACCCACCACCGGAAGGCCTTGGCGGGCTTGAAGATCGGTGGGTTTCACCCACCCTACAACATCGACTTCCCCACCCTTCCGGGACAGACTCTTAATGGATTTTTTGGCGGCAATCTGGGCGGTACCCTGCCTCGAGCCAAAACCTGAGCGGATCGCGCCGCGACCGGGTCAGCGGGCTGCCCGGCCAGGGCATCGGCACGGGCTGGTCCAGACCCGGAGCCGTCGTTCGACCGCCGATCGCCACGATCGCCATGGCCCGCCCTCGGCATGAGGCGGCCGTCCCCGCGGTCTGAGCCGCCACGACCGGCTCCCCTCGTTGGAACCGAGGCGACGACGATCTATGACGTTTGTCAATGGGCGAGTCGAGCACCGAGAAGGGCGTAAGGACCCTCGGGGCTGGTGCGGTCTTGGGATTCGGATCGGAAGACGCGGCGCCCGCATCTTGGGAACCTGGGGGAGACTGGTCAAGCGGGCGAGGCACAAGACCGATCACCGCTGGTCGATCGACGTGCTTTCGAGGCGCGTTGACCGGAGGGCGGGGCGATCAGTTGCTGGCCCGTGCCGTTCCCGAAAAACCAGGGCGCCGACGATCCTTCGCCCGGCGGCCGCGTGGCCCGTGACCTACGCTTCTCTTGGAACCCGGGCCGAGAGGTGACTCTGGCCCGGGTGGCACGAGACGTCTTGGGCCTCCCTTCAGAGTGGGGATCGGCTCGCGGCCCGGCCGGGCACCTGTCCTCTCTCCTCGACGGGGAGGATCGGGCGGACTCCTGGGCCCGCCGGCCGCCGAGCCGGTCCCCCTTTTTCCCGCACGCTCGCGCCGTCCTGTCGGGCTCCTCTCGCCCCAGGTCGCTCGGGCTTTCCAGCCTCCCAAGTGACGCCCGGGACAATAAATGCAAGTTATTACAATCAAAAAGATAAATGAGATAACTATATATTATCAAATCCAGGGAGCGAAGGCATTCCACTCCAACGTTCCCGAATCGGACGCTCCAGGATCAGGCCCGGCTCATCCACTTCGCGTCGCAGCCGGCGGGCCGTCGCACCGATGATCCCCCTCGACTGACGGTGGTCGTCCCCGGAAGATGTTGCCTGACCGCGGCCCATCGTCGATCAACCCGAGATCCTCGATCAGCCGCTGCGCGCGGGCCGGTCCGCGCGCAGGAGGGGATCGGAGTGAAAAAATCCAAAAAGCGGCGGGTAAACACTTGCCCTTACCGATCCTGACGGCTATCTTCAGGCGCGTTCGGCCGGTTTTGGCCACGGGGCCCGCGGCCCGGGCCAGGTTTTCGGGGAGGTATCATCGGCTGCGCAGCCGTATCGTGGGACCGGGTCTCGGGTGCCTCTGGGACAGGTTCAGCGACCGGGCGAGCCGTCCCAACGTCGGCCCGCGAGGGGGCCGGTAACCGCGTCGTCCGTGCGTTTGTGGTCCGGGGCTGGAGGCGCCCCATCCGACCGGGGTGTCCTGCCGGTTCCTGAGGTGGTGGAGGTGAGGTCCGCCTCCCACCGTGGGGGGGACGGACGACGGACTCGGGCGGGATGCGTCGCCGCCGGGCGACCCCGATCGGTTTGCGCGACGGTGACCCCGGTCGGACACTGCCGGGCATCCCAATTCGGTCGTGGTTTGCACCAAAGTTGATGACGGTCTCCGATCCGGCGGCCGGGGCGGGCGATTGCCCCTGTCGCTCTGGCGGCCGAAGCCATTTCTGACGGACCCCTGGGAGAACCAGCCATGGCATCTCGCAAGCGAACCCGACGGCCCCTCGGCCCTGCGCGACGCAAGCGGCGGTCGCTCCGGCCGCTGCTGGAGAACCTCGAGAATCGCCTCGTCCTCTCGCAGGGGAACTCGCTGCTGCCCTCCGGTCTGGCCAGCCTCGCCGGGTCGTCCGCCGCGTCCTGGCTGGCGCCCGAGCCCGGCCGGGTGCCCGTCCCGCTGGCCAACGGGGGGACCGCCTGGCTCCAGGCGCCGGGGGCCCTGGGACTGGGGCTGCCGTCGAGTTCAGGCTCATCTCACGGCACGACCCCGCCGTTGCAGCCGCCGAGCCCATCGGATGCCGGCGCCATCCTCGGCCGCCTCCCGGTCGCCTCCCCGTTCGCATCCGGCGGATCCGACCAGACCCCCGGGCCCGCCGGCTACGTCCCGCTACAGATCCAGACCGCGTACGGACTGAGCAACGGCAGCGGCTATAACACCACCATCGCCTTCGGCGGCATCAAGGGGGACGGCTCCGGCCAGACCATCGCCATCTTCGAGGCGGGCTCCAACCCGGCCTTCGTGGGCACCTCCAGCCCCAACTACAGCACCAGCGCCCTGGCGGTCTTCGACAGGACCTTCGGCCTGCCCGACCCGCCCAGCCTCGCCTTCTACGACCAGAACGGCAACCCGATCACGGCGTCCAATCCCGGCCCCGGCAACCTCGGCGCCGGCACCGAGATCGCGCTGGACATCGAGTGGGCGCATGCCATGGCCCCCGGCGCCCGGATCGACGTCATCAACGACGACTTTTCGAGCTACGACGCCGTCTTTCAAGGGGTGGCGGCCGCCATCAAACTTCCCGGCGTTTCGGTGGTCACGATCAGCTATGGCTTCCTCTTGGAATTTTCCGGCAACGGCGCCTTCGAGCAATCTCTGGACAGCACGTACCTGGCGCCCGCCCTGGCCGCCCACCCCAACGTGAGCGTCTACGCGGCCTCGGGCGATAACGGGGCCTCCCCGTATTACAGCCTCCTCAGCTACCCGGCGGTCTCGCCCGAGGTGGTGTCTGTCGGGGGCACGAGCCTGGACCTCACCAGGAGGGGTCAGTGGAGCAGCGAGACCGGCTGGGCCGGTAGCGGCGGCGGGATCAGCAACACGTTCCCCGAGCCCTCCTACCAGGAGAACGACGGCTTCAACAGCGGCGGCTTCCGCACCAATCCCGACGTCGCGGCGGACGCCGACCCGTTCACCGGCGTGCCGATCTACGACCCCTTCGACTTCGGCTCCGCCACCCCCTGGGCTGAGTTCGGCGGCACCAGCCTGTCGGTGCAACTGTTCGGCGGCATGATGGCCATCGCCGCCCAGGGCCGCGCCCTGGCCGGCGGCCAGCCGCTGGGCTCAACGGCGATGCTGACGGACCTCTACAACCTGGCCAACATCGCTCCCGGTGACTTCCACGACATCACCCAGGGGAACAACGGCTTCCCCGCCGGACCCCGCTACGACCTGGTCACCGGCCTGGGCTCGCCCAGGGCCAACCGCCTCATCCCCGACCTGTCCGCCTACGGCCTGGCCAGCAAGGCGACCATCTTCACCCAGCCGCCCCCGAGCGTCGTCGCCGGGGCCAGCTTCGGCATCATCGCCTCGCCCACGGATTCTGTCGGCACCACCGACCCCACCTACAACGGCACCGCCACCCTCACGCTGGCCAGCGGTCCCAGCGGCGCCAGCTTCACGCCGGTGACCGTCCCGGTCACCCACGGCCTGGCCGTCTTCCAGAACCTCATGCTCAACAAGGGGGGCACTTACACCTTCCGGGTCGCGATGACCGGCCTGGCGTCGACCACCACCAACCCCCTCGTCGTGACCGCGGCGAACAACAGGGTGGGCTACTTCTATCCGCTCCCCCTGGACAACAGCCTGGGGGCCGCCGTCGCCGCGGCCGACGCGAATAACGACGCCAGCAACCTCATCACGCTCTCGATCTCCAGCATCCCGTACCCGGTGACGAGCGGCCAACTGGTTGTCGAGAACACCAACGCGAGCCTTCGGAGCAAGACGATCATCATCACCGGCCAGGGCGTGTCGAGCTCGGTCATCGATGCCGAGGGGACCAGCCGGGTGTTCGAGATCGTGGGGAACAGCTCGCTCTCGGTGGTGTTGCAGGGCCTGGCCCTGACCGGGGGTCGCGCGAGCGATGGCGGCATCCTGGGCGGCAACGCGGCGCTCGGCGGCGGCCTGCTGATCGACGGGGGCAACGTGGCGCTGTCCAACGTCGCGGTGCAGAACAACACGGCCAGCGGCGCCGCCGGGGCGGGCGGCGCGGTTGGCCGGGCGGCTACGGCGGCGCATCGCACCGGCGGGCCCGGTGGCAACGGCGGCGCCGGCGGCAACGCCCGGGGCGGCGGCATCTACCTGGCCACCGGCAACCTGACCCTGACCAACGACCGGATCCAGGGGAACGTGGCCCTGGGCGGCGCCGGCGGCGCCGGCGGCCGTGGGGGCTATGGGTTCACGGTCACCCCGGCCGGCTCCTTCATCGGCCCGTTCCATTCCGGCAATGGCGGGCCAGGCGGTAAGGGCGGGCCAGGAGGGAGTGGCTCGGGGGGCGGCCTCTACATCGCCGGCGGTATCCTGGCGCCGCTGAACAGCAGCGTTGTGCTCAGCGGCAACGCCGCGCTGGGCGGCACCGGGGGTGCCGGCGGCGGCGGCGGCCGCGCCGGCCTGTACGCCCACTATGTCGCGGGCAACGGCGGCGCCGGCGGGCCGGGCGGCCACGGCGGCGGCGGCGCGCTGTTCCTGGCCAGCGGCAACGTGCAGGTCAACCGCGCCAGCGCCATCCAGGCCAACACCGCGGCGGGGGGCCCGGGCGGCCGGGGCGGCTACGGCGGCACCGGGGCCTTCGGCGCCTTCGGCGGGATCGCGGCCCCGGGCCAGAACGGCGCACCCGGCGGCAATGGGTACACCGGCGGCAATGCGGGCAATGGCGGCAACGGTGGCTGGGGCCGTGGCGGCGGCATCGACATCCCGGTCGGGGGGACGCTCACGCTCAACCAGGGGGGTGTGCTGAGCGGCAATCTGGCCATCGGCGGGCCTGGCGGCCACGGCGGCACCGCCGGCCGTGGCGGCTCCGGCGGCGTGGGCGGCTATGGCGGTACCGGGGCTTCCGGAGCGGCTGGCGGGGGTCCTGGCGGCCCCGGTGGCCAGGGCGGCCACGGCGGCAATGGTGGGGCCGCCGGCCGGGCCGGCAATGGCGGCAACGGCGGCAGCGGGGCGGGCGGCGGCCTGTACCTCTGGGGCGGGAATGTTCAGGCCAACGGCGGGGCCGTCATCGCCTCCAATGCCGCCGTCGGAGGCAGTGGTGGCGGCGGCGGTTGGGGTTACGACGGTGGTTTCGCGGGAGCCGCCGGTGCCGGCGGCCGGGGCGGCTCGGGCGGCCCGGGCACGGCCCGCCATCCGGCTGGCGGCGCCGGCGGCGCCGGCGGCGCGGCTGGCACCCCCGGCCGACCCGGACCGGCCGGCAACGGGGGCGCCGGCGGCGCCGGCGGCCCGGGTTCCGGCGGCGGCGTCTACGTCCAATCGGGAACGATCACCCTCAATCGCGGCGGGATCGCCGGCAATTTGGCCCTGGGCGGCGCCGGCGGCCGCGGCGGCACGGCTGGCTACGGCGGCTATGGCGGCTTCGGCAACGCCGGCGGCGCCGGCGGCCCGGGTGGCTCCGGAGCGACGGGGGTGGTTGGTGGCGTTGGTGGTGCCGGGGGTGCCGGCGGTGCCGGCGGCCCGGGCGGCAACGGCGGGCCCGGGGGCTTGCCTGGTCCCGCCGGTCCGGGGGGCGTTGGGGCGGGCGGTGGCCTGGACCTCGCTGGCGGCACCGTTCAGGACAATGGCGCCACCATCGCCTGGAATGCGGCAGTCGGCGGCAGTGGTGGTGCCGGTGGCTGGGGATATGTCGGAGGTTACGGCGGCGAAGGCGGTTTTGGCGGCGACGGCGGCGCAGGCGGCGCGGGTAACGGCGGTGGGGCCGGCGGCCTGGGAGGTCGGGCTGCCCCGGCCGGCAACGGGGGACCCGCCCACGCGGGCAGCGCTGGGGGGCTCGGCGGTCCGGCTTATGGCGGGGGCGTCTACGTCCCGTTTGGGACGATCACTTTCAACAGCAGCTCGATCACAAGCAACCTCGCCCTGGGCGGCCGCGGCGGCACCGGCGGCACCGGCGGCGAAGGCGGCGAAGGTTACTTCGGCGGCTACGGTGGCGTCGGTGGCCCGGGAGGATCGGGTCGTGATGGTGGCGCGGGGGGCGAAGGCGGCAACGGTGGCACCGGCGGCGGCGGCGGCAATGGTGGCCAGGGCGGCACAGGCGGCGCCGGTGGGGTCGGCGGCCCGGCTCTGGGCGGGGGCGTCTCTGTCCTGTCCGGGACAGTCACCTTCAACAGCAGCTCACTCACAGGCAATCAGGCTGTCGGCGGAGCCGGCGGCCAGGGGGGCCGGGGTGGCAGCGGCGCCTTGGCCGCGACCGCCGGCCCGGGCGGCAGCGGCGGCCACGGCGGTCATGGAGGCTCGGGAGCGGCCGGGGCGACCGCAGGCGCCGGCGGCCGGGGCGGCAACGGCGGCCTGGGCGGCGCCGTCGGTCTCCCCGGGATCGCCGGAGCAGGGGGACCCGGCGGCAACGGCGGCCTGGGCGGCGGCGGTGGACTGTACGTCGGCGGCGGGCCGGTCACGCTGAACTCCACCCCGGTGAGCCACAATGTCGCCGCCGGCGGGGCCGGCGGCCTGGGCGGCCACGGGGGTCATGGCGGCAGTGTTCGCTTCGGCGGGCCGGGCGGCTGGGGTGGCGCCGGCGGTAGCGGCGGCAGTGCCGGCACTGGCGGCAAGGGCGGCAAGGGTGGCGCCGGCGGGAACGGGGGCAATGGCGGCCTCGACCATGCCGGCGGCAACGGGGCCACCGGCGGGGTCGGCGGCCTGGGTGGCAACGGTGAGGGCGGCGGCGTCTACGTGGGTGGCGGTATCGTCACCTTGAACCGACCCGCGGTGACCGGCAACTCCGCCTTCGGGGGAGCGGGCGGCGGCGGCGGCCAGGGCGGCGCGGGTGGCTCCGGCGGCGGCGGCGCGAGCAGTGGCGGCAACGGCGGCCCGGGCGGCAACGGCGGACTCGCTCTTGGCGGCGGCACCGGCGGCACCGGCGGCACCGGCGGCAACGACGGCAATGGCGGCCAGGGTCAGGCCGGCGGCCAGGGCGGCAACGGCGGCACCGGCGGCGCCGGCGGGTCCGGAGACGGCGGTGGCTTGTATATCAATGGCGGCGCCATCACCCTCAACGGCGGCACCGTCAGCGGCAACCAGGCTGGCGGCGGTGCGGGGGGTCAGGGCGGCGCGGGCGGCGCGGGCGGCGTCGGCTTCGACGGCGGGCGGGGTGGCTACAGTGTCGAGTTCTCGATCTCCTCCTTCGCGCCCTACAATAACGGTGGTACCGGCGGCACCGGCGCCCCGGGTGGCAACGGTGGCAACGGCGGCAACGGCGGCAACGGCGGCAACGGCGGCAACGGCGGCAACGGCGGCAACGGCGGCAATGGCGGCAACGCGGCCGGCGTCGGACTCTATCTCAACGCCGGGACGGTGACCATCAACGGCACCAATTTCAGCAATTCCCCGGGCGCGGCCGGCGCCGGCGGGGCTGTCGGCTCGGCCGGCGCGGGGGGTGGTGTTGCCCGCACAGCCCTCGGTGCCCCGCTTGCCGCCAAGGGCGGGCCGGCCGGCCTGGGCGGCCGGGGCAATGACGGGCTCGGGGCCCCGGCCCCGTCGGGGGTCGCCGGCCTGACCGGCGCCGTGGGCCACAGCGGCACCGCCGGCGCGGCCGGGACCGCCTCGGGCACCCCTGGCAGCGTCCTCACGGACACCGACAGCGGCGGCATCTACGTCGCCGGGGGCTCGATCACCATCCACGGGCATTAGGACAACCCCGCCGCAAGGGACGATCCCCGACGGCTGGGCTGCGCCGGGAGAACCCGGGTGCCATCGGTCGCCTTCACTTCGTGGCACCCGGGTTCGCTCGCGTAGGACCCGCGGATGTCCTCGCCGCCGATGACCGGGGATTTCCCTCATGCTCGAGCCAGTCGATCCGGTGAGCCTCAAAGCGGGGACGCGAAGCCCCCTGGATCAGGGGTCAGCGCCGCCGGGAGCCCCCGTCCCCGCTGCCGGGTGATCCGCATCGACCGCGAAACACCCACCGTCCCCGCCCCCTCCGTGACGGGGAGCCCGCCCGGGAATCCGCCCGCGCGGCGGAATCGCAAGCCCCCACGTGACGTAAGTCCAAGCGCCGTAAGGCTGTGACGAGCGTGACGTAGTTTTTGCCCGAGTTTTCGTGCCGTAAGTCCAAGCGGCATAAGGCCGTGACGTGATGTGACGTAATTTGCGGGGGTTTCTCAAATTGAGTACAAGCCGGCCGCGGCCGGGTCCCGCACTCCGGAGCGGGGGTCTTGAGGCCGTGCTGGCACCCGTTCCCCCGGGATCCGGAGGGAACGGATCCGCGCGGTCGCCTCGGTGGCCCGTCTGCGACACGTCCTCAGAGACGGCCGTCGCTCGTTCGAAGGCCCTGCGCGACCTGATGGGTCCCGGCGTCCGGTCACGACGACTCGCCGAGCCGGACGGCGATATCCATCGGCTGGCCGTCGCGGACCACTGTGACCTGGATCGTCTGACCCGGCTGGTTCTTTTCGACTTCGGTCAAGAGCTCCTCGACGGTGCGCACCCGCTTGTGCTGGATGGCGACGATCAGGTCGGCGCTGTCGAAGTCGAGCGAGCGGCGGATGAAGCCCGGACCGACCCGCTCGACCTTCAGCCGCACCCCCTGGATCCCCGCCCGCTCGGCCGGGCCTCCTTCGGTCATCGCGACCACCAGCAGGCCCCGGCCCGTGGTGTAGAATCGGGTGATGCCCAGGTCGGCCCGGATCACACGGCCGTTGCGGATCAACTGGTCGAGGATCCGCAGGATGCCGTTGATTGGCACCGCGAAGCTGATCCCGGCCGACTGGCCGACCTGGCTGACGATCGCCGTGTTCATCCCGATCACCTCGCCCCGGGAATTGAGCAGCGGTCCCCCCGAGTTGCCCGGGTTGACCGCGGCGTCGGTCTGGATGATCCCCTTGATGGTCCGGCCGTTCTTGGCCTTGAGCGAGCGGTCGAGGCTGCTGACGATCCCCGAGGTGAGCGTCCGCTCCAGTCCAAACGGGTTGCCCAGCGCCAGGATCTTCTGGCCGACCAGCACCTGCGACGAGTCGCCGAAGGTCACCGGGACCAGCTTCTCCGCCCCCACGGCGATTCGGAGCACGGCCACGTCGTTGGCCGCGTCGGCGCCGATGACCTGAGCCGGGTGGGCCGAGCCATCGTAGAGCGTGACCCGGACCGAATCGGCGTCCTGGATCACATGGAAATTGGTCATGATGTGGCCGGCCTTGTCGATGACGAAGCCCGAGCCGCTGCCGCTGGACGTCTCGTCGCCGAAGAAGCCGAACCCCGCGGCCTCGGTCGTGATGTTGACCACGCTCTTGTTCACCGCGGCATAGACGCGAATGTTGTTCCGCTCGTCGGGGTCCAGTCCCTTGAGCACGTCCTCGGGCGGGGGCGGAGCCTGGACGGTGATCCCCGCACGCGGCGCGGCGCGGCCCTGGGACGCCTCCGGGATCGGCTGCGGGGCCGGGGGCTCCGGCGGGATCGGCTCGCGCGACCGCCGCAGGATCTGGACCGCCGGAGGACGCCGCAAGCCGAGGCGATCGCCGAAGAGCACCACCACCAGCATCAAGGTCACCATCACCGTGATGGCATGCGCCAGAACCGCTTTTGCGCTGGTCGACATCGCATCTTTCTCCTGAGCCTCAGCCGTCTCGCACGGAGGACGAATCCCAACTGTCCCCACCCCGGCTGGCCGCGAACGTCTGAGCCGCTTCCCATCCTCGTCCACGGACTTCCACCCCTAGGATAGCACGAAGACGCCATTTCCCCCAGACCGGGTCAGCGGTCTTCAGTCTGGGCGAAGGGGGCGTTAGGATAACGGATCCGGATCACACCCTCACAGGAGTACGCCCCATGAGAGCGGCATCGTTCCGTCACCGGTTGGTCGGGATCGGTTGGCTGCTGGCCCTGGCCGCGCCGCTGGCGATCGGCGGGTCCGACGAGCCCGCGGACTTCCCCAAGGCCTTCCTCGACGGGAGCGGGCCGGGCTGGAAGGCGCTGGGTGAGGCCGACTTCGCCCAGGTCAATTGCAACCCCGAGACCTGGACCTGGAACGGGGGCGTGCTGCACTGCACCGGTCAGCCGATTGGCGTGATCCGAACCAGGACGCCGCTGACCAACTTCGAGCTGGTCGCCCAGTGGCGGCACCTCCGCTCGGGAGGCAACTCGGGCATCTTTGTCTGGGCCTCGGAGCAGGCCCTCGACGGGATCAAGCCCGGCTCGCTCCCCCGCGGCGGCATCGAGGTGCAGATCCTCGACCACGGCTTCCGCGAGCAGTTCGAGAAGCGGAGCAAGAAGAAAGCGGACTGGTTCACGACCCACGGCGATGTCTTCGCCGTCGGGACCTCCAAGATGACGCCCTTTCCCCCCACCTCCCCCAATGGCAGCCGCAGCTTCCCGTTGAAGAACCTGAGCCGGGGCTTCGGCCATTGGAACCACTATTACGTGCGCTGCATCAATGGCGAGGTCCGGCTCTGGGTCAACGGCGAGGAGGTCTCCGGCGGCACGGGCTGCCAGCCCCGCACGGGTTACCTCTGCCTGGAGTCCGAGGGCGCGCCGGTCGAGTTCCGCCACCTGCGGATCCGCGAATTGCCTTGAGGATGGCGTCAGGATTCCGGATCCCAAATTCCAGATTCCAGATCATGATATCCGGGGAGTTTGGTGTCGGGAATTCCTCCTCAGCCATGGCGAAGCCACGGGGGATACCGTCAGGATTCGGGATCCCAAATCCCAGATTCCATATAATGATTTTTATGATTTTTGGAATCTGGAATCTGGAATCTGGAATTTGGAATCTGGAATCTGGAATCTGGAATCTGGAATCTGGAATTTGGAATCTGGAATTTGGAATCTGGAATCTGGAATCTGGAATCTGGAATCTGGAATCTGGAATCTGGAATCTGGAATCTGGAATCTGGAATCCCTCCTCAGCCATATCTGTATCGAAGCCGCCTGGAGACCTCCCCACCAACCGATCCGAGGATCTGTCATGTCGATCCCGATGAGCGAGGCCGGCCCCTTGGGGGAAGGTGAAGCGATCCCGATCCCCGCGCCCGGGCGCGCCCGCGCCCCGAAGCGACTGCCCCCGATGCCCGATCATGACCTGGCCCTCAACCTGGTGCGCACGACCGAGGCGGCCGCGCTGGCGGCGGCCCGATGGGTCGGCCGGGGGGACAAGGAGGCGGCCGACCAGGCGGCCGTCGATGCCATGCGGTTGTTCTTCAACGCCGTGCCCATGGACGGCGTGGTCGTCATCGGCGAGGGGGAGAAGGACCAGGCGCCGATGCTGTTCAACGGCGAGCGGATCGGCACGGGCAGTCCGCCGGTCGTGGACGTCGCCGTCGACCCGATCGATGGGACGCGCCTGGTCGCGCAAGGCCAGGCCAATGCGCTGTCGGTCGTCGCCGTCGCCGAGAGCGGGGCGATGTTCAACCCGGGCCCCTGCGTCTACATGGAGAAGATCGCGACCGGCCGCGAGGCCGCCGCGGCGATCGACCTGACCGCGCCGATCGAGACCAACATCAAGAACATCGCCCGGGCCAAGCGGATGTCGGTCCGGGAAGTGACGATGATGATCCTCGACCGCCCCCGGCACCAGGAGATCGTCGACCGCGTGCGCAAGATGGGTGCGCGGGTCTATCTCCTGACCGACGGCGACGTCGCGGGGGCCATCACCGCCGCCCGCCGCGGCACGGGCGTCGACCTCCTTTACGGCATCGGCGGCACGCCCGAGGGCGTTGTCGCCGCCGCGGCCCTCAAGGGCCTCGGCGGCGCCATCCAGGCCCGTCTCTACCCGCGCGACGACCAGGAGCGGCAGGCCGCCATCCAGGCCGGTTACGACCTCGACCGCGTCCTGAGCACCGATGATTTGGTCCAGGGCGACGATGTCTTCTTCGCCGCCACCGGGATCACCGACGGCGCCCTGGTGCAGGGCGTCCGCTTCTTCACCGAGGCCGCGACCACCGCGTCGATCGTGATGCGTGCCAGCACGGGAACGATCCGCATGATCAGCGGCGAGCATCGCGCCCGCAAGCTCGAGCAGATCTACGGCGAGCGCGATTGAACCGGGGCACGACCGGCAGGCGTTTCCCGGTCGTGCGGTCCTGACGATCCCGGCCGTGGGGTGGGACCGATCCCCGGGAAAGCCTCCCGGACCCGGATGGTTTGACGTACCGCGACAACCCGATGTCGCCGTTGACCATCCACAATGACCGCCTCCTCCGGTGCCTGCCGGCCAGGCCACCAAGCTGGCCCGTGGAGCGGACGACCGATGAGCAGGGGCGGGTTCGGCTGACCGGGGTCGGTCGCGAGCGGCTGGTCGTGCTGGGGGTCCGGGGTCCGACGATCGAGCACCGGATCCTCTACGCACTCACCCGCCAGGACGTTGACCTGAAGCGGGTGGACCGTTCGTCGCCGAGGCTCCGGATGCGTTCCGAGGCGGGGGCGAATTCGAGGCTGCGACGCGGCAGCCGGTGCTCGGGTCAATCGCCTCCATCGCCATGAGCGGGAACCCCGATCTCGCCCGGGTCCCCGAGCTCGGGGCGGACGCGCCGGCCGTCGAGACCGGGCCCGACGGCTGGTTCGAGCTGGTCGGCCTGCCCGGCCCCGGGGCCCTGGGCGGGCGCGCCGCCGAGGACCGCTTCCGCATGTCGCGGCCCGAGTCGTGGGGCCAACCGGCCGACACGCAGGGCTTTTACGCGACCGCGAACCTGGGCCTCGTCGCCCCCAGCTGGTTCCACACCGTCGTCCGGATCGAGCCCAAGCCGGATGCGGCCGAGCTCCATCGCGACCTCGTGCTGGAGCCGGGTCGCTCCCTCCGGGGGAAGCTCGTCGATCCCGACGGTTGCGCCGGGGTGAGAGTCTCGGCGAACCGACTCACGGCCCTCGAGATTGTGGACCACCCGCCCGGTTCGTCGTGCACGGCGACCGGCCTGGAGCCGGATCGGCGAGGTCAAGCACCTGGGCGACCTCAAGGAATGAGCCGGGATGCGGTCCGATCATTCCCCGGCGGCGCGGGCGAAGATGACGAACCCGTTGGCCGGGATCACGATGCTGGCCGAAGACGGCAGCCCGTGCATGGGCGGCCCCTGGGCCGCGATGCTTCCGCCGTTGCCGGCGACCCGCGGGTTGACCCAGTGATCGTAGACGTCGCTGTTGAAGACCTCCAGCCAGCGGCCGGGACCGGGGAAGCCCACCGCATACGACCAGTACGTCGACTCGTTCAGGCTGGCGACGACCACGACGTCGCGGCCGACCCCCACGATCCAGCGCTGGAAGGCGATCACCCGGTTGGCATTGTGGACGTGAAACACGTTGATCGCCTCGCCGCGCAGGGCGGGCTGGCGCTGGCGCAGGGCGATCAGCTCGCGGCAGAAGCGCAGGTGATCCCGCATCGCCGGGTCCGTGGCCAGGCCCTCCCAGTCGATCAGGAGGTTCTTGTCGCTGTCGCTCCAGGGCTTGTCCTCCAGGAATTCCTGGCCCATGAAGAGCAGGGGGATGCCTGGCGCGGTCAGGAGCAGGCCGGTCGCCACTCGGGAACGGCTGCGGGCGTACCAGGACCGGGCGTCGCTGGGATCGCTCAGCCTGGCGATCCGCGGGCCGTTGCCGGCGAAGACGATGTCGTGGTTCTCGACGCAGTGGACCGACCGCCAGGCCGCGGGAAATCCCCACGGGGGATCGAGGCCGTCCCGAACGCTGTCGAGCGAGACCGATGCGCCCGCCCCGCCGGACGCCTGGCCAATCGCCCCGCGCACCGCGTCCCGGAGCCGGGGCGACCAGACCGCGTCGAAGCCGGCGCCGCCTGAGGATGTGGGCCGGATCGCCCACGACTGGTCCGCGTTCCAGTACTCGGCGATGTGCACGCTCTTCGGCTTGACGAAGTGGAGCGTGTCGGTGAGGTTCTGGCACAAGCCCCAACCCCCGAACTGGTCGATCACGGTGACTTCGTCGTAGCGGAAGCCGTCGGCGTGGTACTCCTCGGCGTAGAACTTGGCGTTCTCGATGAGGAACTGCCGGACGCCGGCATTCCAGTAGGCGAAGACCAGGCCGCCCACATACCCCTGGTCGGTGAAGTAGAGGCTCCGATTGTTGTCGCCGGTGGGCTCGCGGTCGAAGAAATAGAGGCTGTCGTCGTCGAAGCCGCCGCCGGCATGGTTGTAGACGACGTCGAGCAGCACGGCAATCCCATGGACGTGGCAGACGTCGATCAGGGCCTTCAACTGGTTGGCCTGGCTGTCGAGAATGCCCGGCGGGAGGGGCTCGTGGCCGCGACGCCGCAGCAGGTGGTCGATCCGCCGGCGGTATCGGCCGAGTCCATCACCCTCTGCTATGGTGTACTCGGTTTCGGGTGAGTCGTAGTCGGTCCCGTTGTAGCCCTCGCTGGTCTCGGTCGGGAACTCGACGATCGGCAGCGGCTCCAGGGCATTGATCCCCAGCTCGGCCAGGTATTCGAGGCGCTCCAGGACGTCGAGGAACGTACAGATACGGCTGCGGCGGTCGTCTCTGCCGTGCGCATCCACGCCGAAGTAGGTCCCGACGTGGAGCTGATAGATGATCAGATCGTGGAAGGCCGGCATCTGGAATCCCTGGTCGTGCCAGGGGTAGCGGCCAGGGTCCCGGACGATGCAGTTGCTCTCGGGGAAGGCCGGATCGCGGGTCAGCTCGCGGGCGTAGGGGTCGCGCTTGTAACCGGTCGAGCCGGTCCCTTCGATGAAGAACTTGTACTGGGCCCCGTCGCCGATGCCCGGGACGAAGCCCGTCCAGAACCCCCGGCCGTCGTTGACCAGCCGGCTCGACTCGTCCTGCCGCCACTCGTTGAAGTCTCCGCTGACGTAGACCGTGATCGCGCACGGCGCCCAGACGCGAAACGTCACCCCCTCCCCGGCAACGATGTGGGCGCCCATGGGGGTCTGTTCGGTGATCGACTCCTGGGATGCCGGCATGATCAGCGACCCTAACAGATGCAGCACTCTTCTTCCACTGACCACTGACCACTGACCACGATCACCCCCAGGTCCAGCTCCACTGGCCCTGGCCCTCGGGGAGGGTCAGGGTCCAGGCGAGCTGGCCTGTGGGCGGGTCGAAGGCCGGCTCCGGCATGTCGACCGAGGATTGCCAGGGACCCAGTTGCTTGAGCTCGGGGCAGGTGAGGGCAACCTGAAGGGCGACCCGGTGTTGGAGTCGGGTCTCCAGGCGCAGGTGATGGACCTTGCCGCCGATCGGTCGCTGGTACAGGAAGGAGACCCGGCCGCAGGGGAGCGTTTGGGTGATCCCGGTCTGGGGCCATGGCCCGGGAAGGACGGGGCTGAGGGTCAAACGGCGTTCCACGGCATCGTAATCCAGACCAGCCAGGTCGAGCATCGTATCGATGAGCATCGCGTGCAGTCTCCAGGCGGTCCCGCCGGGATTCGACACCCGCCGCGCTGACTCGGAGGCTCGGCCCGGGGCACGCAGGACCAGGCCCAGGTGGGAGAGCCGGCCCAGGATCGCTTCGAGCATCGACAGGGCGCGGGTCCAGTGCAGTCCCTGGCCGGTTTCGCGACCGAGCTGGATGAGGAACCGGACCATCCAGAGCGTCGCCAGGCTGGAGACCTCGTGGCTCTCGCCGCCGAGGTCGCTCCGGTTGGCCTGCTGGGGGTCGTAGGTGGGACGGGCCAGCACGTTGGGATCGCCCTTGAGGGCCTTGTTGACCCGCAGGATCGTTTCCGCCGTCCGCATCAGCCGGGGGTCGCGCGCGGGGAGCAGGCCGAAGGGGACGGCCAGCCCCAGCGTGGAGACGTCCAGGAGGTCGGAGTGGTCCACCAGGTATTCGGGCTTATCGGTCCAGAGGCCCCGGAGTGTGGAGACGCGGCGCGCCTGGAGGAAGCGGCCCGACTCGGGATCCACCAGCCCGGGACTCCCCTCCCGGCGGGTGGCGATCTCCGGGAGGATTCCTCCCTCCCAGATCCGATCGGCAGCGGCCGTCCAGGGATGGGCCGATTCGTCCAAGCCGAGCTGAGTCGCCAGCCGCACGGCGGCGCGCAGGCCGGCCACGGCGCAGGCGTTGGAATAGAGGAACGCGCCGAAGAGCTGGTCGCCGCTGCCGGCCGAGCTGAGCAAGTTGAGGTCCTCGAGCAGGCGCAGACCCGGATGGCCGCTGGGCTGGCCACAGCAGACCTTGGCCGCCTGTTCGACCATCGGCCAGACAGCCACGACCAGCTCGCGATCCCCCGTGCGGCGGTAATGACGCTCCAGGCCCCAGGGGATCATCGCCGTCTGGTCCACCGCCGGAGTCTCCCATTCGGGGACGCCATCGATGGAGTATTTCTGGAACCAGTAGAGGAACGGGCGATGACGGTGGCGGACGCGATTGAGCCACTGGTAGACGCCCTTGCCGATGGACTGATGTCCCAGCCGGGCCAGGGCATCGCCCACCCAGATGGCCTCTCTCGGCCAGCAGTAGGCGCTGAGGCCGCGATCGAATCCCGAGGCGATGGCGCCCCATTCGGCGTCGGCATGCAGTGCCGCGGCCAGGGCCGACCGCCGCAGGGTCACGGCATGGCCCGGCTTGGGGAACGCCAGGTCGGGCAGCGGCTCGATGAAGTCGTCCCACTGCCGCGCGGTGGCCTGTTCCACCCCATCGAGGTCGACCGAGCGGAACCAGTTCAGAGCCGGGCGCAGCCAATGCTCGAAGGTCCCCCGATCGCCGCTCCAGCCGGTGAACGCCCCGCTGATCAGCAGATCGACCATCACGGTCTGGCCCGCCGGCAGCTCGAGGCTGCGGAAGAGGATCGCCTCATTGGGGCCGGTCGGCTCGCATTCGACAGGGCCCCGCTTGTCCAGCGCCAGGGCGAACTCGATGGTCGCGTCCCGCGCCAGCTTGCGGTTGGCATGACCGTGACCCCGGTTGATCGCCAGCAGGCATTGGTCGAGGTCGTGCCAGCTCAAACCCAGGTCCCCCACGCCGCCGTTGACCTCCGCCTGCACATACACGCCGAAGACGGCCCGCCGGGTCTGGTCCCCTTCATTCTTGATGAAGAACCGCTTGAGGCATTGACCGGGCGACTTCTCCCGGCCGGCGTTCTGGGGGAGCGACTCGCCCATGGCCACGAAGTCGGTGATCAGCACCCGGATCGGCCCATACCGCCAGCTCAGCTTGGTCGTCAGGAGGTTGGTCGCGCCCTGGTAGTGCTGCACGGCGTCCCAGGCGGCGCGTTCGGTGAACCAATCCAGCCGCCGCCCCACGGCCAGGCCGCCGAGGATCGCCCGAAAGTGCGAGCGGCTGCGGGGATCGTCCCCCTCGCGCGGCCGGACGAAGGAATGAAGCCCGACCGTGGGAAAATAGATGTCATAGGTCGACCCGCGGCCGTCGACCCGAGCCGTCATGTGCCGGTTGCCCACCAGGGCCTCAGCCGGGACCAGGACCGTATCCGACGCTTCGGTCTGGTCCGGCAAATTGGGCCGGACGATCGTATCCTGGTAGGTACTTTCACCCCGCGCGCCGTCCTGCTGCTCGACGATGGCGCGATAGTGGAGCCGGGTTCCCACACCTTGGGGCGGCACCGGTGCATGCCAGAAGCTGTTGCCGGCCTTGTTTTCGATCCAGTAGGCCGGGAGCCGGCCCAGGTCCAGGTCGTCGGCCGCGACCTCCAGCCAGGCGCGTTGGTAGTCCTGGATCGGATGCGAGCCGATGACCGCCGCCGACCACATCCCCGCCCGGACTGGTCCACCGAGACGGCCCTTCGCCGGTGTCTCGATCCACGTTGCCAACATCACCGGAAGTTCCCGATCCCCTCCCGGCACCCCGAGTCGATCGGCACGACCGCACTGCCGCAAACCCCCGCGGTTGCCTGAGGTGAGGGGAGGCTGATCGACCGATTCTGGTGTCTGGGACTGGTGGCGCCAAGGGGGCGCCGCGGGGCACAGCCCCAAGCCACGCCGGAGCCGATGCCGGCGAGCCGCGCGGCGCAGCGGCGATCAAGGCGGGATGGGAACCTCCCCGCAGGGACCGCGCGCGACAGGAGAATTCGTCCTGGCACGGGTCGCGGCGACGCTGAAGCTCGGGCCTTCAGCTCGTCTGCCGTCCGCGTCGACCCCGCGCTGGGCGCGAACACGTCAACGACTCAGGGCGACCGCGTCGCCCAGCGGCGACTTGACGCTCCGCTGAGGCGCAATCTCCTCGCGGTAGACGGGTATGTCATGCGGGGCTTCAATGCCGATGCGGATTTGGTTCCGGTCAATCTTCACCACCGTCACCAGAATATTCTCGCCGATGACGATCTTCTCGCCCAGCTTCCTGCTCAGAACCAGCATGGTCATCTCCCGGATGGTCTCGAAAACTCGATCTCGTGTTCCCGATTTCGCTCCAACTTCGCGTCTTCTATAACTTGCATCTCCTGTGCCACTTCGCTGTCCCCGACACACTTCATGGAATTAACCGCTTAGCTATTAAGCCATTACGCCCAAGAGTCCCCCAAACTAGGCAGATGTCAACTGAACAGAGGAATGTCACCCTGATCGCTCCTTCGCCGAAAGCAGTTGTAAAAAGGGAAGTCAGGTAGCGGATCGTCCCTCCCGGGCCGCGGGTCAAGAGGAACTCGGGACGCCCGCGGTGCGACTGCGACGGCCGTCCCCGGCAGACGCGCACCCGGCACCGCCGGCCAGCGGCACCGGTGGCGCAGCCTCCCGATTCCTGAATATCCATCCAGTCTGGCACAGCAACTGGGCTGTCCTCCAAAATGGGACACTCACGAGGGCCGAGGCAGCGGTTTTCGCCCCGGACCGGTCAAGGGGTGGGCCCCACTGCGCACAACAGGCCCGTGATCATGGAATCCGAGGTTCTGGAGGGACCGATGCTGGGCGAACCGAAAGGAGCCGGGCTGGGCCGCAACGCCTCCGAGGATGCTCTGCCCATTCCGGCGCGGTCCGAGCTGTACATAGTCGGGGTCGGCGCCTCGGCCGGTGGGCTGGAGGCCCTGGAGCGCCTGTTCGAGCACATGCCCGAGCAAACCGGGATGGCGTTCGTCGTCATCCAGCACTTGTCCCCGGACTTCAAGAGTCTGACCAACGAACTGCTCGGGCGGCGCACCTCCATTCCCATTCACCAGGCCGAGGATGGGATGGCGATCGAACCCAACGCGATCTACCTGCTGCCCCCCAAGAAGGACATGATCCTCTCCGACGGCCGGCTGTTCCTGACGGACAAGGATCCGGCTCAATTCGTCGCGTTGCCGATCGACTGGTTTTTCCGCTCCCTGGCGCAGGACGCGGGGAGGCGGGCGATCGGGGTCATCCTGTCGGGGACCGGCAGCGATGGCTCGCGGGGCATCCGCGACATCCACGAGGCCGGTGGGCTGGTCATTGCCCAGACACCGGAATCGGCCAAGTTCGATGGCATGCCCAACAGCGCCATCAAGACCGGGGTGGTGGACCTGATCCTCAAACCGGAGGACCTGCCGGGAGTCCTGATGCGGCATGCTCGGCATGCCAGCGGGCCGGAGCCGGCTCCTCCCGACGTGGACTCCTCCGTCCCTTTGGCCGGGATGGAGGCGATCTTCGGCCTGCTGCGGCACAGTTGCGGCATCGACTTCACCCACTACAAGCCGGAGACGGTGGCCCGGCGGACGCACCGGCGGCTGCTGATGAACCGGGCCGGCGGCCTGGATGAGTACGCCCGCCGGTTGGCCGATGATCCGGACGAGCTCAACCAGCTGTACAAGGACCTGCTGATCGGCGTCACCCGGTTCTTCCGCGACGTCGAGGCCTTCGACCGGATCGGGACCGAGGTCCTTCCGCCCTTGCTCCGGGACGTCGGCACGGACGAGGATTTTCGCCTCTGGGTCGCCGGCTGCGCCACCGGGGAGGAGGCCTACTCACTGGCGATCCTGGTTCAGGAGTGTCTGGACGCCCTGCCCAAACCGGTGCCGGTGAAGATCTTCGCCACCGATGCACACCGGGCTTCCCTCGACGTGGCCGGGGCCGGTTTCTACAGTGGGACTGCCTTGGAAGGGGTCAGCCGCCAGCGATTGGAGCGGTTCTTTGTTCCCAAGGACAATGGCTATCAGGTGACCTCGGACCTGCGGCGGATGATCGTCTTCGCCCAGCACAACCTGCTCAAGGACGCCCCGTTCACCAAGCTGGACCTGATCACCTGCCGCAACTTGCTGATTTACTTCCAGCCGGCGGCCCAGAAGAAGGTCCTGTCGCTGTTCCACTTCGGGCTGAAGACCGGCGGGGCCTTGTTCCTGGGCCCGAGTGAGAGCCCCGGGGAGCTGAGCGACGAGTTCGAGGCCATCGACGCGCATTGGAAGATCTATCGCAAGCGGCGGGACGTGCGGCTGGTCGCCGACATCCGGGTCAGCGGCTGGGGCGGCACCAGCCGACCCCGGCCGGCGGGCGCAGCGCCGGCGGTGGCCCTGACCGCCGCCCCCGATGTCCACCTGATGGGAGCCTACGACGTCCTCCTGGACGAGCGGATGCCGCCCAGCCTCCTGGTCAACGAGAACCGGGAGCTGGTGCAGTCCTTCGGCGGGGCCAGCCGCTTCCTGCGACACCGGGACGGACGATTCACACCCGACGTGCTCGAGCTGGTCGACCCCGAGCTGCGGACGGCTCTGGCCGGGGCCTTGCCCCGCGCGTTTCGTGAGCGCAAGCCGGTCGCCTACAGCAGCCTGCGCGTCCACCTCCCCGACGGCGATCACTCCGTCCATGTCACGGTCCGGCCGCTGGAAGGCCGGCGCTCCAGCGCTCTGTATGCCCTGGTCACCCTCGACGAAGCCGACACCGCAGCCCTCCCCGCCCCGGCCGCCGCCGGCACCGACTCCCCCTCCACGCTCGTGCTGGGCGAAGCGTCCCGGGATGAGTTGCTCTCCCTGGAGTCGGAGCTGCGCTACACCAAGGAAAACCTCCAGGCCATGATCGAGGAGCTGGAGACCAGCAACGAGGAGCTGCAGGCCAGCAACGAGGAGCTCGTCGCCTCCAACGAGGAGCTCCAGAGCACCAACGAGGAGCTCCACTCGGTCAACGAGGAGCTGTACACGGTCAACGCCGAGTACCAGAAGAAGATCGCGGAGCTGACCGAGCTGACGGCCGACATGGACAACCTGCTGACCAGCACGGAGATCCACACGATCTTCCTCGATCGCGGCTTGTGCATCCGCAAGTTCACCCCCAAGATGGCCGAGACGTTCCACCTCCTACCCCAGGACGTCGGCCGTCGGATCGACAATTTCACCTACACGATCGATTATCCCCCGCTGGTGGAGGACATCCGCACGGTGCTGGCCGCCGGCACGCGGATCGAGCGGCAGGTCCGCGATCGTCGCGGCCACTGGTTCCTGCTGCGGATCCTGCCGTACCGCACCGGGCTGGACATCGACGGGGTGGTGCTGACCCTGATCGACATCGGCCGGTTGAAGGAGGCCGAGGCGGACTCCCATCAGAAGGACCAGCAGCTCGCCGGCATCCTCCGCAACGCCCCAAGCTGGGTCTTCATCAAGGACACCCGGGGCCGCTACCTGCTGGCCGACGGAGCCTTCCGGCGCGTGGTCGGCTGCGACCCGATCGGCAAGACGGCCCAGGAGATCTTCCCCGCGGAGGTTGCCGAGCTGCTGGTCGCCCAGGACCGGCAGGTGATCGCCGCCGGGACCGAGGTCGAGGCCGAGGTCGTGATCCCCCAGGCGGACGGGCCCCACACCTACCTGTCGGTCATGTTCCCGACCCAGGACGAGGCCGGGCAAATGACCGGGCTGGGGGGCATCTTCACCGACGTGACCCAGCTCAAGCGGGCCGAGAGCCAGGCCCGGGAGGCGGTGGCTCAGCGGGACCGGTTCCTGGCGATGTTCTCGCACGAGCTGCGGAACCCGCTGGCGGCCGTACTCGGCGCCGTCGAGGCCGCGAGCCGGCTGGACCCGGGGAGCCCGGAGGCCAGCCAGTGGCTGCGCGTGATCGAACGGCGGACCCGGCACACGGCCCGGCTGGTGGACGACCTGCTCGATGTCGCCCGGTTGACCGAGAACAAGATCGAGATCCGCCGGTCGGTCCTCGACTTGGGCACGACCGTCCGGGACGTGTTGGAAGAGGTCCGCCCCTGGTTCGAGGAAGCACGGCTCCAGCTCAGCCAGCAAGGGCCGAGCGGACCACTGCCAGTCCTCGGGGACCCGGACCGGCTCCAGCAGGTGCAGGTGAATTTGCTGCGGAACGCGGCCAAGTACACCCCTTCCGGCGGTCGGGTCTGGTACAGCCTGGGTCCGGAGGCCGACCACGCCGTGATCCGGGTCCGGGACACCGGCGTCGGGCTCCCGGCCACAATGCTGGCCAAGGTGTTCGACCCCTTCGTTCAAGCCAACGGAGCCCTCGACCGGGCCGGTGGCGGGATCGGGATCGGCCTGACCCTGGTCCGGTTGATCGTGCAGTTGCACGGGGGCACCGTCGAAGCCCACAGCGACGGCCCGGGGAAAGGATGCGAGTTCGTCGTCCGGCTCCCCTTGGTTGCGCAGTCGGCTCGGACCGACCCGCCGGACTCGTCCGCGGTTGCCTCCGGGGTCTCCGATCCCCACACCGCGCCCAAACGGAAGATCCTGGTGGTCGATGACGACGACGACATCCGGGCCGCGCTGGTCGGGATCCTTCAGCTCGACGGCCATACAGTCCGGGCCGCACCCGACGGGCCCACGGCCCTCACCCTCCTGGAGGCCGATCACTTCGATGTGGCCGTGGTCGATGTCGGCATTCCCGGCGTCGACGGCTATGAACTGGCACGACGCGTCCGCAGCCGCGAAGGCAGGGCTCCCTACCTGATCGCCCACACCGGCTATGGTCGCCCGGAGGACCGCGCCGCGGCCACCGCGGCCGGCTTCGATGCGCACCTGACCAAGCCGTTTCGCCCGGAGGAGCTCGCCCGGCTCCTCGCGCAATGCTCGGGTCAGCGAGGCTGTCCCTGAATTCCGTGTGAATGGCGAACCTGGTGGACGAGTCCGACGACCACGACGCCGTGAGGATCTACCTGGAGAGGGCGTGGTCGTGGTACATGACCGAATCCGAGAGAAAGTGTCGCAACCTGGGGGCTCGCCCAGAGACAGCTCTTCTCGATCCAGCTTCTGGTTGGTCGCAACGTGACTCGCCGAATGGGAGGAAGCCGACGACGAGCCCCGGCCCAGGAACGGCGTCTCACGCGGATGCCCGTGTCCCTTGCACCCCGGGGCGAATCCTCGCTGAGGGAGATTGACGACCAGGAACCACTTCTTTACAATCTTTAACAAATTCCTCTTGGCTTGACATCCTCCTGACACGACCTGGATCGATGCCACCCAGAGCGGCAGGTTCCGATGGGCTTATGAGTGCGTCGGGGTCCGTGAGGCGAGCTCTGTGGCTCTTGCTCGTCGCCCGGCTGGCACACGCGCCGCCAACGCGTCGGGCGGGCCGGTCCAACTCCGTTGGGACCAGCCTGATCCTGCTCCACGACTGCCCCTGCGCGAGCCGGATCCGGTGGCCGCAACCCGCCGGGCCTCCGGCAGGGACGACCCGGGCGGCGCTGTCGCCTGGTCGAGTGCCGAGCCAGGCCGTCCGCCCGGGGGGATGGTCTCGGCGGCGGGGCCTCCATTCGCCCCCCTTACCGTCAGCCTCCTCATCCGGCCACCCGCTCGCCTCCGCTGTGGAATCGGCCACGCTCCGACCCCCTCCCGTCGCCGCGTGGGTCGTGCCAGCACACTCTCCGAACCGGAAGGTCCACAGGTCGACCGCGCGCCGCCTGGCAATGGTCGCCGCGCCGATCCGCAACCGGGCCGGCAGCCGCATCACTTGCCCGCGGGCGCTCGCGGCGCGGCAGACCGGCGCCGCCGCCCGCCGTATCAACGACGCCGCGCCGGAGGCGCGCTTCGCGTCCCGTCCGGTCCCCCCGGGCCGGTCGTTCCGGATCCTCGGCTGACGGGAGAAGGTCGATGTCCACGGCCCTCGATGGCGCGCTGCCCGCGGTTGGGCCCGAGGCCCGGGCCCCTGGATCTCGGCCGGCGATCGGCGTTCGCTGGCGGGTCGTGCTCGGCGCCGGCGCCATCGGCACGGCGATCCTGTTCGGGCTGTTGGTCCTGCCCGAGGTCTACAGGACCCTGCCGCGGCAAGTTCGCCGCTCCTGCGAGGCGGGTGCGGCCGCAGCCCTCGTGGCGCTGCTGACGCTCCGCCCGGGCCAGCTCGCCGGCCACCGAATCGGGCCTGAGGCCTGGGAGCGGCTCGACACCCTGGCCCGATGGGCCCTGGACCGCGGCCTGTCGGCTGTCGCGCTGGGGGCCAGCCTGGTGCTGCTCGCCGGCTGGGTGCCCCATTACCTCACCTGGCCGATGTGGTCCGACTCCGATCAGTTCGCCGTGGCGGCCCGCGCGTGGGACGACGGCCTGCGGCCCTATCGCGACCTGCCCGACTTCGACTTCCCCGGCCCGATCTACCTGTTCTGGACTTTCGGCCGACTGTTCGGCTGGGGAGGCACCGCGCCGTTGTACGCCTTCGATGCCGCCTGCCTGGGCCTGCTCGGCCTGGCCCTGGGCGGCTGGAGCCGTCGCCGCTTCGGGCGGGCGCTGCCTGGGCTGGTCGGCTACCTGGTGTTCCTCTCCTGCTACCTGGAGCTCACCTACCTGAGGGTGGCCCAGCGCGACTGGCAGGCGACGCTGGCGGCGGCGCTGGGGCTGATGGCGTTGGAGGCATGGCCCGGCCGGGTCGGACGGATCGCCTCGGCCGCGGCGTTGGGCCTGGCCTTGGCGTTCCGGCCGCAGCCGGCCGTCTTCCTGCCCGCCTTCGCCGCGGCCGTCGCCGCCAATGCCCGCCGACCCGAGGGCGCCCGCGAGTCGACCGGCCGCGCGCTGGCCGAGTGGTCTGCGCTGCTGGCTCTGGCCGGCCTGCTGGCCTTCGGCCCTCTCCTGCTGGCGGGCGTGATGGGTGATTTCCTTCGCGTCCTCCGCGTTGCCTGGTATGGCGGGCCGTACAACCGCATGACCCCGGGCCGGTTCGGGATCGTCCTGATCGGTCAGCTCCAGGACTGGCGCGGGGTGGGTCTGTTCGCGGCGCTGCTCTTGCTGGCGGTCCGGGCGCGCGAGCCGATCCGCGGCCCGGCGCGGACCTGGGGCCTGGCCTTGGTCGGAGCCCTGGCCTACAAGCCGATCAGCCCCGTCCCGCACAGCTACCTCGACGTGCCGCTCTTCCTCATCGAGGCGATCGGGGCGGCCGTCCTCGCGGCCTGGATCGCCGATGGACGGTTCCTGGTCCTCCCCGTGCGGACCCTGGCGGTCTGCGCGCTTCTGGCGGTGGGCGTCCACGCCCGGCCCCAGATGTTCAACCCGCGAGCCAGCGCCCGTGCGGTGGCGGACTGGATTCGCGGCGAGGCACCCGGTCGGCCGCCCCCCGGCTGCTTGTGTACGTTCGAACGGCCTTGCATCTATCGCTGGCAGGACTATCAGGCGGTGCTCGCTTACCTGCGCCGCTCGACTGCTCCCGACACGCCCGTGGCGAACTTCCTGCGCCGCTATCCCTACCCAACCCTCAACGGTCCGGCCGGCCGGCCCAGCCCGTTCCCGGCCGCGAACGGGATCCTCTACCTCTGGTGGGTCGACTCGACCTTGGAGCCGCGGTTCATCCGGGGGCTGGAGGCGTCGGCCGGGGTGGTGGTCGTCTGGGTCCCCGGGGAGGAGCCTGGCGCGCCGGCCCTGAGGCTCGAGCGAATGGAAGCGACGATCCGGCGCCTCTACCGGCCGGTGGCGCGGTTCGGCCAGATCGAGGTCTGGAGACGTTCCGACGAGGAGGGACGCCAGGTCGCGGGGCTGACGCGTTGACTCGCCGGTCGTGGCGTGGGTTTGGCGATCAGCGCAGCCGCAGCGGGCACGACATGGCCGGCAGCGACCCTGCCCGGAATACTTTGCACCCCGGGGCGAATCCTGGCTTGACGACGGCCATCCCTCCCGTTATCGTTTTCCTCTTGACCACCCAGGGTGCCCGCCAAAGCCACCCTGATCTGATCGGCCAACTGGGGTATGGAGACCCGCCCATGCTGGTCCTTTCTCGACGAGCGAAGGAGCGGATCGTGTTCCCCTCGCTCGGCATCACGGTGCACATTTTGAGGCTCAACGGCAGCGCCGCCCGGGTTGGGATCGAGGCGCCGCCCGAAGTCCCGGTCCTCCGCGACGAATTGTGTTCGTCGCCGCCGGTGCCGGCCTCGACCCCGGTCCCGGCCCGGAAGGTCGACCACGCGCTGGCCAACGCGCTGAGCAAGGTCACCCTGGCGATCCACCTGGCCCGCCGGCAGTCCGAGGCCGGTCACTGGGCGGATGCCAACGCCACGCTGGAAGCCGCCCTGGCGTCGCTGGAAGCCCTGGAGAACCAGCGCCGGCACCCCGCGCCCGCGACCCGGCGGTGCCGCGCCCTCATCGTCGAGGACGACGCCAACGAGCGGGAGCTGCTCGCCGGATTGCTTGGAATGAACGGATGTGATTGCGACCAGGCTGGCGATGGGGAAGACGCTCTCGCCTACCTGGAGGCTGGCGGGCGGCCGGACGTGGTCCTGCTGGACATGGTCCTGCCGCGGTGCGACGGATCCGAGACTCTGCGGCGAATCCGGGCCGACGAGCGCTATGCGGGGCTGAAAGTCTTCTCAGTCAGCAGCATACCCCCGCGCGAGTGGAACATCCCGGAGGGGCCGGCCGGTTTCGACGCGTGGTTCTCCAAGCCGCTGAATCCGCGGCGGCTCTGGGACGCGATGCAGGCGAGTCTGCGGTTCTCGGCCTCGCCGCCCAACTGATCTGCTGCGGGGTCTCGAGCGAGCCCATCCCAGGAACGGCGCGCCCCAACGGCTCAGGGACGGGACGATCGGGGGCGCACGAGGCGGCGGGCCATGTCGGCGCCCCAGGGATGGGGTCCCGCCGCCGTTTTACCGGGCCGCGCCTTCATGGGCGTAGGATTTCTCTTCGACCAGGTGCGAGCCCAGGAGCTGGTTGAATCGACGCTTCAGCGCGGCACGGTGATCGTTGCGCCGGTAGACCTCGCGGGCCAGCTCGACGAAGTGTGGGCCGAAGTCCCCGTCCCGCTCGCACAGCCGGATCTCATCCTCGACGTCCCAGAGCCGCTCGTTGACCGATTTCAGCTCGCGGGCCAGCTCGTCCAGCTCGGCGGAGGCCCGGATCGAACCGGCATAGGCGGTCTGGACGACGGCAAGCTCGGCCCGCACGTGGCTGAGCTTCTCCGGATCGCGGATCCGCTCCGCCTTGACCTCGAGGATGGTCAGCTTGTCCACCAGTTCGCCGGCACCGATCTCCAGCACGATGGGCCGGTCCCGCTGAGGCGCTTCCAGCATCGACCGAATCTCCTCGGCCATGGAACGGAAGACGGAGTCCCAGTCGCCGTGCTCGGGCTGGCGGAAGAGCCGCATCGTGGGATACCAGGGGCAGTCGGCCCGCCGCTCCAGCCAGCGCCAGTCGGCCGTCCAGGTCACGGGGACCCAGGTGGGCACGCCCAGGGCGCCGGCCAGGTGGGCAATCGCGGTATCCGAGGTGATCAGCAGGTTCAGGTTCATCAGGACCGCCGCGGTGTCCATGAAGGCGCCGCCGGCCTCGTCCAGCCGGTCGCCCAGCGGCACAATGCCGAGCCGTTCGCCGTGCACGGCCAGTTGCTCGGTGCCGAGTCCTTTCTGGAGGCTGATCAGCCGCGCACCCGGCAGCTCGGCCAGCGGAGCGAACTTCTCCAGGGGAATCGAGCGATGACGGTCCCCCTTGTAGCGGGGGTTGCCCTGCCAGCTCAGGCCGATCCGGTAGCCGTCCAGCGGCGCCAGCTCGTGCCGCCACTTCGTCACCAGCGCGGGATCGGCCTGGAGGTAAGGAACATCCGCCGGGACGGTCGCCAGGGTGGTCCGCATCAGCCAGGGCAGGCTCATCAGGCCGCAATGGGTGTGGAACTCCGGCAAGGGTGACCCCCGGGCGACCAGACGGTCGATGCCGGCGCAGCTCGACAGCAGCGGGACCAACGACGGCTGGCAGTCGAAGATGACCTTCGCGCCGCGGCGCTTCAGCAGCGCGGCGTAGCGGATGAACTGAAAGGTATCGCCCAGGCCCTGCTCGGCGTAGAGGAGGATCGTCCGCCCGGCCAGCGGCTCGCCGCCCCAGTGAGGCTGGGGGAATTGGGGCCGGGTCGTGCCGGGACTGCGCCACCGCCATTCGTACTCGGCCCAGCCTTGCTCGAACTGGCCGGCCTGGATCCAGCCGAGGGCTCGGTTCAGGTGGGCCTCGGCGTAGTCGGGGCGCAGCCGCACGGCTTCGCGGAAAGCGTCGCCGGCCTCGGCGTGCCGCGCCTGCTTGTCCAGGACAACCCCCAGGTTGTTGTACGCCTCGGGATACTCCGGATTGAGCCGGATCGCCTCGTGATAGCAGGCCACCGCCTCGGCGAGGCGGCCGTCGTCGGCCAGGGCGTTGCCCAGGTTGTTGTACGCCTGGGTGTAGGTCGGGCTGTGCTGGAGCGCGCGGCGATAGGAGGCGATCGCCTCCTCGAACCGTCCCTGGCGGACCAGCGCATTGGCCAGGTTGTTGTGGACCTCGGCATAGCCCGGGTTGTACCGCAGTGCCGCGCGATAGCAAGTAATCGCCTCGTCGAGCCGATCCTTCTCGGCCAGGGCATTACCCAGGTTCTTGGAGGCATCGGGGTAGTCGGGCCGGATGGCCAGGGCGCGGCGGTAGCTCTCCACCGCTTCCTCGAACCGGCCGAGCGTCCGCAGCAGGTTGGCCAGGTTGTTGAGGGCCTCGGGGTACTCGGGCTTCTGCCGTAACGCCTCCTGGAATTGCTGCACGGCCTCCTCGACCTGGCCCTGCTGGGCGAGGGCGACGCCCAGATCGTTGTGTAGCTCGGGATACTCGGGCTGGAGCTCGATCGCTCTGCGGAAGAGGGCGAGGGCTTGCTCGGAATCACCCTGGCGTGCCAGGGCGTTGGCCCGGGCATGAAGCGCCTGGCTCTCGCGAACCCCGACGGTCCCCACCTGCGGTCCGTGGCAGACTCCGTTGGCGCCAGCCCCGGACCCGCGCCCCGATTCCGGGATCCCCCCGAGCGGAGTGCCGCCAAACCGGCCTGCCGAGCGGCCTTCGCTCCCGTTGAGGCATCGGCCGTTCCCGTTCACCTCGGATTGTTCGGTCATGCGTCGTTGCCTTCTCTGGTTTCAATCGCCAACCGCGCCGGTGCACACGCATCCGGCCGCGGCCCAGTGCGCGCATCTCACCCTTCCCGGACTCTCACGGCTGTGCACGTGCTCGCCACTGACAATATCGAACGCCGCCGGCTCCAGGGCAACTCGTCGAGGCACCGGTACAGTCGGCCGCCCACCCGTCCTCGGGAATCCGGGACCCAATCTGGGGCGCAACGTGAACAGATCCGATGATGTGTTCTATCGCTTGGGAGTGCACGACGATGGTGGCGATGCGACTCCCTCGGTCACGGTCTTGGGACCCAGGACGGCCTGCCGAGGATTCACGGAACGCGTCGTCGGTCGACCGACACTCCGGAGGGACGTGTCATGCCCTCGAGGCAGCTCTGGTTCCTCCCTGTCTAGCGATTTCCACTTGCGACGACTTCGGACTTGGAGATGAACATGACGACGGGTCTGTTTCATTACGGGAGCCGACGGTGGGGGAGCCGGCGGGACACGGCCGGTTGGGGGAATCGGCGGCGGAAGCTCCAGCGGCGCGCCACCCTGGAGCGGCTCGAGGACAGGCGCCTCCTGACGACGCCCCCTCTCATCCTGAGTTTCAATTCCGGGACTGACCAGCTCGTGCTGGGTGCCGACAGCACGGTGACGAGTTTGAGCGTCACTTTCAACTCCAGCGCCCAGGCCTTTACCTTCACCGCGAACGAGGGTGAGACGTTCTCCGACACTTCGCTACCGTCTAGTGTCTCGTTCAGCACGACCAGCAACAGCGCGACCCTCACCGCGTCCTGGTCCTCTCTCAGCTACACGCTTGAAGCCGACTTCACGAATCCATCGGGAACCGCGGTCACTCTGGGCGCGTCCGATGGGAGCGCGCCGGTCTCGAACTTCGGCGTCGGCTTTGCGCTCAGTGGGTCGATCAGCAGCCTGACACTCAACGACCAAGGGGATACAACCGGCACGAGCCTCAGCCCAGCGCCATCCAGCTTGACCTCCGGGCAGGTTACCTTCGATAACTCAGAAACGATCGACTACTCATCACTCGCGTTCACGTCGAACGGCTCCTTGACTGTGAACACCGGCTCCGGTTATGGCATGTTCACCGTCACCGGCACGCCGGCGGGCGCCACCACGGATCTCGACACCAACCCCGCCAGTGCCACGGTCGAGGCGATCACGCTCGGCGGCTCGACCTCCCAGACCGCCGCCTCCACCCTGGGCGCCATCGACATCGCCGGCGGCGGGTCGGGGACCACCACGCTCATCATCAACGACGCGGCTGACCCCACGCCGAGCCAGATCATCAGTCTCGCGGCGCCCTCGGGCTCGGCCACGGTCAGCTTCAGCACGAGCAGCTCGGCCAGCTTCACCTTCTCCGGGCTGCAGGATGCGGGTTCGACGGCCGGCTTGACCATCGAGGGCGGTACCGGAGGCACCGGCTTCGTCGTCACCGGCACGCCGGTCAGCGCCACGACGCAAATCGAGACCGACCCCGCCAGCGGCACGGTGGATTCGGTCACTCTGGGCGGGTCGACCGCACCAACCGCCGCCTTCACCCTGGGCAACGTCAGCGTGACCGCGGGCGGGTCGGGAGCCACCACCCTGACCATTAACGACGCGGCCGACCCCACCGCGGGCCAGAGCATCAGTCTCTCCGAGATCTCGAGCACCGGCACGCTCACTTTCGGCATGAGCAGTTCGGCCAGCTTTACCTTCTCCGGGCTGCAGGATGGGAGCGCGACGGCCGGCTTGACCATCGAGGGCGGCACCGGGAACGACACCTTCACCGTCACCGGCTCGCCGACAGACGCCACCACGCAGATCGACACCAACCCCGCCAGCGCCGCGGTTGACTCAATCACCCTCGGCGGCTCAACCTCACCGACCGCCGCCATCAACCTCGGCCGCATCGACATCGCCGGCGGCGGGGCGGGGAGGACCACGGTCGTCGTCGACGACTCCGCCGATCTCTTCCCGGATCAAGGCGTGAGTCTCTCGGCGTCGTCGAGCTCGGCCACGCTTACCTTCGAGGAGATATTCCCCCCCCCTTGCCGCCCATCATCGTGACGAGCTTCACCTTCTCCGGGCTGGGCGACACAGGCGCGACGGCCGGTTTGACCATCGAGGGCAGTAGCCTTGCCGTCGACTACACCGTCACCGGCACGCTGGCGGGCGTCACCACGGAGATCGACACCAACCCCGCCAGTGCCACGGTCGACGCGATCACGCTCGGCGGCTCGACCTCCCAGACCGCCGCTTCCACTCTTGGCGCGATCAACATCGTTGGCGGCGGGTCGGGAACCACCACGCTCACCATCAATGACTCGGCCGACGCGACCCCGAGCCAGGCCATCAGTCTCTCCGCATCGTCCAGCTCGGCCACGCTGAGCTTCGGCACGAGCAGCTCGGCCAGCTTCACCTTCTCCGGGCTGGGCAACACAAGCGCGACGGCCGGCTTGACCATCGAGGGGGGAACTGGGGGCAACACGTTCACCGTCACCGGCACGCCGGCCGGCGCCACCACGGCCATCCGGACCAACCCGGGCACCTCCGCCACGGCGGATTCGGTCACGCTCGGCGGCTCGACCGCGCCAACCGCCGCCTCCACCCTGGGCAGGGTCAGCCTGACCATCGGCGGATTGGGCACGACCGCGCTTACCATCGACGACGCCGACGGGGCCGGCTCCACGACCATCACCCTCAGCTCGACGGACACCAGCTTCAGCGGCGGGCCGACTTTCAGCTACGGCGGTGCGAGCCTTTCCAGCCTGACCCTCGATGCCAGCAACGCGGGATCGGACTCGGTGGCTGTCAACAGCAAACCGACGACCAACCCGATGACCCTCGCCATGGGCACGGGCACGGGCAACGCGGTCCACATCGGCGCCGCCAGCAGCCCGGGTGATGTCACGGTCACGACCGGAGTCAGCGGCTCGACCAGCCTGGACATCGATGACTCGGCCGGTCCCGGCTCCACGACCGTCACCCTCAGCTCGACCGACATCAGCTTCAGCGGCGGGCCGGACTACGTCTACAGCGGAGCGAACCTCACCGGCCTGACGTTCGCCGTCAGCAACGGCGGTTTGAACACGGTCAGCGTCACCAGCACGCCCTCCGCGTCCAGCCCGACGTCCCTTTCGATCTTCACGGGCACGGGCAACGCGATCATCCTGGGCGACGCCACGCACGCCGCCAGCAGCCTGGGCGATGTGACCGTCGCGACCGGGAGCAACGGCTCGGCCAGCCTGACGATCGACGACGCCGACGGGGCCGGCTCCACGGCCATCGCCCTCAGCTCGACGGACACCAGCTTCAGCAGCGGGCCGGACTTCAACTACAGCGATGCGGTCCTCTCCGCGTTGACGCTCGATGCCAGCAACGGCGGCTCGGTCGCGGTCAGCGTCACCAGCACGCCGACGGCCGCCAACCCCCTGACTCTCGCCATGGGTACCGGCGCGGGCAACGCGGTCGATCTGGGCGACTCCACACACGCCGCCAGCAGCCTGGGTGATGTCACGGTCACGACCGGAGTGAGCGGCTCGACCAGCCTGGTCATCGATGACGCGGCCGGGGCCGGCTCGGCGTCCATCAGCCTCACGTCGATGAAGGTGAGGTTCGGCGGCGGACCAACCTTCAACTACTGCGGCGCTAGCCTCACCGGCCTGACGCTCGAGGACAGCGACGTGGGATCGAACTCGGTGACCGTCAACAGCACGCCGGCGGGAACCTCGTCGACCCCGGTGACGACCACCCTCCAAAGTGGAGGCCCCTCCAATACATTCACCGTCCAGAACACCAGTCCGAATGGCCCCCTGGTCGTGGATGGCGGGAACCAGAGCGGGGTCGCGGTCACCGTCGGCAACGACGGAGCTGTCTCGGGCGTGCAGGGCAACCTCACCGTCCAGCACTTGGCGGGGACCGATTCATCCCTGACGATCGACGACGCGGCCGACACCCAGTCGGTCTTGGCGACGCTGGAGTCTGCCGGCGCGTCCGGCCTGAGCGATTTGACCGGCCTGGCTCCGGCGACGATCGGCTTCGACCCCAGCAGCGTCCCCACCGTGAGCCTGGAGACCGGGACTCCCGCCAGCGGCGGGGTCACCTTGACTGTCGACTTCAGCGAGGGCAACCCGCTCCCCACCGGCGGATCGTCCGCCTTCCATCTCGAGGGCTCCGTTGGCGCCGCCACTTCCCTGATCCTCCAGGGCCAGCCACCCAGCACGAGCCCGTCCCTGGCGTCGGAGACCTACTCCCCCGGTGTGCTCGGTTCGGGCACCCTCTCCTTCACGACCAGCGAGTCGGCGGCCTCGACCCTGGAATTCAGCGGGCTGTCCAGTGCTCAGCCCGTCACCGACCTGGCGACCGTCGCCAGCTTCACCTTCGAGCCGCCCAGCACGGCCCACGTCGTGGATTATGTCGACGGGCCGACCCTGGGAACCAGTGTGTCGCCGCTCTACACCAACACGATCGCGAGCGGGGACTTGCCCGCGGCCTTCGAGCCGATCATCCTCGCCGACAAGACCAACGTCCTGCTCGACCTGACCAACCTCACCAACCCGACGTACACCACGCCCGACATCCAGCACAGCGCGGCCGGGCTGGTGAATCTTGCCTTCGATTACTTCGGGCCCGAGACTACCGGCCAGACCCTCACCGTCAACAACACCACGCCGGGGGTCACCAATACCATCCAACTGGGCGGCTCGGGCAACACCCTCGTCGTCAACAACGTCACCGCCGGCGGCCCCCTGGTCGTCAACAACGTCCCGAGCACGCCCGGCGGCACTAACACGGTGACCATCGGCCAGAACGGCAACCTGTCCACTGTCTCGTCCGACCTCATGATCATGGGCAGTCCCGATTCCACCATCGTGGATGTCGACGGCTCGGCCGCGACCACCCCCTTCGGCCAGATGCTCCTGGAGATGAGTTCGGGCGGATCGCCGCCAATCGCGGACCTCACCGGCGTGCTCCCCAGCTCAGGCAGTCAGAGCGGTACGCTTTCCTATGATCCCGATGCCATCCACTCCTTCAGCCTCAGCACGGGCTCGGGAGCCGACGGCCTGACCGTCGACTTCGCCAACGGGAATCCCTTCTTCGGCTCGGGCGTGGGAGCCCAGCCCTTCACGATGGACTTCAACGGCGGCGCCGGGGTCAATACCCTTTCCTTCCAGGACTCCTCCGGCTCGACGACCCCGATCTTCAACAGCGAGGACTACTCCGCCGCCGGCCCCAACAGCGGAGACGTCGCGTTCTACGACAGCACCCCCTCGAACACACGGGTCTATCAAGGTGGCCTCCAGTTCGGCAACCTGACCCCGACATTCGACTCGACCCCCGTGACCAACTACACCTTCACCGCCCCGAGTTCCGGCGGGACCGTCGACCTGGAGAATTCCTCGCTGACAGGCTTCGCCCGGATCGCCGATTCGTCATCCAGTCCGTCGTTCGAGTCGGTCGACTACAAGAACAAGACCACGGTGACAATCGACGCCGCCGGCGTCGGCCCGAACAACGCGCTGATCCTCGACAACAACCAGGTCGCCACCGGCCAGACCGCGTTGACGGTCATGCTGGGCAGCGGCAATGACACCGTCGATGTCGAGACCAACCCGCCCGGCATGGCGACGGCGATCAACGGAGGCGTGGGCAGCAGCCTGGTCACCGTCGACGCGACCGGGTTAGCCACCGGCTCGTCGCTCTCGATCCAGGGTGGCACCGGGATCAACACGCTGCGGATCGACGCGCAGGGCACGACGGCCACTCTCACGACCCCGGGCACCGTCCAGTTCGGCAGCTCGGTCGGTGGGCCATCGTTCACTTACGGGAACTTCAGCACCATCGAGGACTACGAGACGAATCACAGCCCGGTGCTCGCGACGGGTGCGCCGCCGACGCTGAGGGCGCCGGCGAGCCTCACGCCTTCGGACTTCCTTGTCGGTTCCTTCATCGATGCGGACCTCATCGAGAACGCCTCCTCGTACCTGGCCACCATCAACTGGGGCGACGGATCGCCGCCGACGCCCGGCAGTATCACGGCCAACCCGACCACGCCCGGCCAGTATTTGATCTGGGGCAGCCACGCCTATTCCACCAGCGGCCTGTACTCGATCACGGCCACGGTCACCGACCAAGGCGGCAGCTTCGGCTCCACGATCAGCAGCCCCACCCTGCCGCTGGTTCCTGTGACGACTCAGCTCAACCCGCTCAACGCCGTCAGCGGCGTGACCGCGGTGGTATCGGTCCCCTCGAACCCGCCGCCGGCCCCGACCGTCGCGGGCAACCTCAGCCCGCAGAGCGACTCGGGCGTCAGCAACAGTGACGGCATCACCAGCGTCACGACCCCCACTTTCCTTGGCACCGCGACGGCCGGCGCGACCGTCCAGGTTTATGAGACGCCCACCGGCTCGTCGGCCTCGCCAGTCCTGATCGCCAGCGGCGTGGCCAGCACCGCGGGGACCTGGTCGGCGACCGTCACTTCGCCCCTGGCCAATGGCTCCTACCAGATCGCGGCGGTGGTCAGCAACAGCGGCGGCACGAGCTCCGCCTCGCTGGGAACCGTCGTCATCGACACCACGGCACCGGTCATTACCAACGTGGTCTTCAACCGTCTCACAGGCCAGCTCGACGTTTCTTACCAGGGCGGCCTCAGTGGCTTGGTGCTCTCCGACCTCGCCAATGGTGCGAACTACCAGGTCTCCAGCACCCCGCTCACTGGCCAGGCGCGGGTGCCGAGGCAGTTCGTCCCCACGAGCATCACGGTCCTACCCGGGGCCGGTGCCGGCGGAGTCGTTGAAGCGGTGGTGACCCTCAATGGCGGCAAGCGGCTCCCCACGGGCCATTACACGATCCGAGTCCTCTCCAGTGGGATCGAGGATGTCGCGGGCAATCATCTCAACGGCCAGTTCTCCGGGTCCTTCCCGACCGGCAACGCCCAGGGCGGCGGGGATTTCGCCGTCCAGATCACGGCGAAGACGCGGAAGGTCCTGGGACCGGTCCCGTTCCAGGCCCGCTCGGCGAAACCCTTGGCGTCAGCGAAGACGGCCCGGCCTGCACTGCGGGTGCAGTCTCCGGCCAAGCCCCCGGCCATCCACGTTGCGCAGGCCAGCGATGCCCAGACCCTGTCGTCCCAACGCCTGACCAACCTGCTTGACCTGGCGATCGCCTCTCTCGCCGACAAGAAGTCCAACCGCAACCGTCCGTGAGAGATGCTCCGGGAAGGGGTTCTCAGCCCCCGAAGGGGGTGGCATTGCCAGCTCCGGCAATGCCGCCGGCTCCGGGGGCTTTTCAGTCGGAGGGGAGATCGAAGGCATCGATCCGGAGCGGGCGGAAGCCGATGGCGTCGGCCGCGACGCACGCATAGCGGACCCCGCGGACGGTCCCCTGCACGGCCATGGCCCACTGGCTCGGCAGGTGGAGATGCCCATAGACACAGGCGGTCGCCCGTGCCCGTTCCATCTGTTCGACCCACGGGCCGGCGCGGCCATGGATGTCGAACGGCGGGAAATGCCGCAGGACGTACAGCGGTTGCGCGGGATCATCCCGGATCGCGGCCGCCTGGTCCAGCGCGCGCTGCAGCAGTTCCGCTTCCCGGTCGATAGCCAGCTGGTCACTGGCCGAGGGATCCCAAGACGGCGTGGGGATCCCCGCGGTCCCGCACACCACCAGCCCCCGGACCGCCAGGGCGTCGCCTCCCACGGCGACGATCGATCGACGCAGAAGTGGGCGGATCGCTTCGACCCCGTTGAACCACCGGTCATGATTGCCCGGTCCCAGCACCTTGGTCCCGGGCAGCCGTCCCAGCCACTCCAGGTCCGGCTGGAGCTCGCGATGATTCCGGGCCATCGAGAGGTCGCCCGGGAGCAAGACAACATCTGCGGGCGCCACCACCTCCCGCCAGCTCCGTTCGATCTTGGCGGCATGGTCGCGCCACCGCGCGGCATACCGCTCGCGACGCTCGGGCCGGGCAAAGGACAGGTGTAAGTCGGAAATTGCCCAGACGTTCATGGCGCGCCGCCGCCGCCTGATCACATCACAGGCCGTGGACGCCGGCCTCTTGACCGACAAAGGGATTGGTCCGCCGCTCGACACCGATCGTGGTGGCCGGCCCGTGTCCCGGATAGATCGCGGTCTCGTCGGGCAGCGACAGGAGCTTGGAGCGGATCCCCGTGAGTAACTGCCGGAGGTTGCCGCCGAGGTCGGTCCGGCCGATCGAGCCTGCGAAGAGGACATCGCCGGCAAAGACGAAGGCGGGCGCGAATTCCTCGCAGAGGAACACGACCGAGCCGGGGCTGTGGCCCGGGATCTCCCGCACCCGGAACGTCAGGCCCGCGACCTCGAGCTGTTCCTCGTCCCGGACCAGTTGATCCGCCTCGGGGCTGAGCACAGGCAGGCCGAAGGAGGCGCTCATGTTGGCCTGGGGATCACGGAGCAGACTCGCCTCATTGATGCCGATGATCAGCGGCGCGGCGGGGAACGCCGCCTTCATCGCTTCATTGCCGGCGATGTGGTCGGCGTGGCCATGGGTGTTGAGGATCGCCGCCAGCCCAAGCCCGTGACGTGCCAGCAGCTCGAGGATCGATTGCGGGTCGAATCCCGGGTCAACGACCACAGCATCGCTGCGCCCGCAACGCCAGATCAGGTAGGAGTTCTCCCCGAAGGGCATCGACTCGACCGCTTCGATCGTGTAATCCGCCACCAATCGCCTCCCCTCCTGCTGTCCGGTTGCGCCGTCGCGTCGGTCGGCCGCGCTGGGTGACGGCCTGGAGCACGGTCGAGGTCTTGTGCCGCCCGGTCCCTCCTGGTTATATCAATTTGGAGGCGATTCTTTCCAGGTTGGCGCGAAAGTGGGGCCGGTTCGGCCTCGGGTTTGCCGATGGCAATAAAGGCGGCCGAGGCGCGGTGGGGAAGAGCATAAACCTTGCCCCGCACTATCCTTCCATCCGAATTGCCGGCGCGATCGATGCAACCGGAACGCATGGATCACCGCGAACGTGTTCTCGATAATCGGCGGAAGGAAGTCTGCTCGAGGGTCCCGCCGGCATGCTTCTCTTCGCTCTTATTCCCTGGCCGACGCGCCAGAAGCGGATCTGTCATGTCAATCCCAACGCCTGGGCCGGTTCTCCGAGCGAGCTCGTCATTGCATTGGGGGCGGAGATGGCTCTTCCTGGGCCTGCTCGGGGTCGCAGGCGCCGCCTGGAACAGTCCTCGGTGGTCATTCCAAAAGGGTGGCCCGACGCCTCGCAGCGTCGCGGCGAGTCCCGCCGAGGTTCCAGCCGTCGCGGAGGGCCAGAACCCTGGCCCGTCGGCGGGAGCTGCGGCCGGCGCGGGCGAGCCGATGGCCGGCGCCGCGGCCGCAGCCGTGCGGGAACGGCCCGGCGGCGAGGAACCCGTGGCCCGGGGACGCACCGCCGCCACGCTGGCACCGGCGGCGGCTGCGGATGCCGGACGCCCGGGGCGGCACCTCGTCCTCAAGCCCAGCGGGACCGCGCCGCCCCGGGCCGAGAGTGCCGATGCACCTGGGGAGCCTCCCAGGGCCCGCGCGCTCCGAATCATTGCCGAGTGCCAGGCGCGGTATCGCGCCGTCCGCGACTACACCTGCACCTTCTTCAAGCGGGAACGGATCGACGGGCGACTGGTCCCGGAGCAGATCCTCGCGATGAAGGTCCGGACCCAGCCCCGGAGCATCTACGTCAAGTTTCGCCAGCCGTCCCCGGGGCGCGAGGCAATCTACATCGCCGGCCAAAACGGCGGCAAGGTGCTGGCGCATGACGTGGGCCTGAACAAGCTGCTGGCCGGCACGCTCTGGCTGGAGCCGACTTGCGGCCGAGCCATGCAGGACTGCCGGCATCCGATCACCGAAGCCGGCATCGGCCCCCTGCTCGAGACGTTGAAGACGCGCTGGTCCCGGCCGTGGGACCCGGCGGAATCGGTCGTCTTCCGGGCCGACCAACCGGTCGGGCCGCGGCTTTGCACCCTCATTGAAACCACCCATCCCCGCCCACGGCCCGACTTGATGTTCTATCGCGTCCGGGTCTTCATCGACAACCAGCTCGGCCTGCCGATCCGGTTCGAGGCTTATGATTGGCCGCAGGCCGCCGGTTCGGAGACCAAGCTGGTCGAGGAATACACCTACGCCGACCTGAGGCTCAATGTCGGCCTCGAGGACCGCGATTTTGACGTCTCCAACGCCGAGTACGCTTTCGGCCGATTTTGAACGGCCCGGCGCTTGCTCGCTTAGATAAACACTATCCCGCGTTGGGCCAGGGTCTGCCGGCGGCTCCGCCGGGCCCTGGAGAGCGGCCACGGCCTGGCCGTTTCGACCGGCGCAATCCTCACGAACCGAGTTCGTGCGGGCCGATACTATCTCCGACCCAGGCGGCAGAAGGAGGAGGACGGGGGATCGGTCGGGGATCGGCCAGACCTGCGTGACGCCCTGCGAAAACTCGGGGTAAGCCCCGTGCTCGAAGGGCCGGGAAGGGACCTTGGCAGAGAGCGGCCACTACGCTAGAATCCGCCTCGCCTCGATGCCCCGGAACGAGGGTCGTCCCCGGATCATCTCCTCCTTCTCGTTCGGGGTGGCCCGTTCCACGACACCGCTGCTGTCCCGGTTAACGGCTTAATATTGCTGGTGCGGGGACCGTTCCTGGTCGGCATTCGGTCGTCGTTCGTTCTGTTCCATGGAAGGAGGCGCGATGAGCACGGTTCCAACCTCCCCGGTCCAAACCCGCGTGCACATTCGTTGGATGATCCGGCGGGATATGCCCGAGGTCCTCGCCATCGAGCACGCGAGCTTTGAATACCCGCGGTGCGAGGAGGAGTTCCTGCGCGTCCTGCGGCAGCGGAACTGCATCGGCATGGTCGCCGAGCATGGGGAACGCATTGTGGGCTTCATGATCTATGAGCTGCACAGGAATAAGATCCATGTGCTTGATTTCGCGACCCATCCCGAATTCCGCCGCCGAGGTGTCGGCCGGCAGATGATCGCCAAGCTGGTCGCCAAGCTCTCCACCCAGCGCCGCAACCGCATCGCCCTGTCGGTCCGTGAGACCAACCTGGCGGGGCAGTTGTTCTTCCGCGTCACCGGGTTCCGGGCGACCGACGTGCTTCGCGAACATTATGCCGATAGCGGTGAAGACGCCTATCTCATGCATTATCACCTGGATGAGTCCTTGCTGGAGGAAGAGCGAGTCACAACCAACCGGATCGCCAAACAGTACGGCGGCTGACCACCGCGCTGGAGACGCGCGACCAAGCCCGAGTGGACCAGACAGGGAGAGGGCCAGGTCAGGCGGCTCAGGAGCCGCTGACGTGGTCCTCGTCGCTTTTCCGACTGCGCCGCGGTTGACGGATCCGTGGCCGCGCAGCCGTGAAACGGCCATAATCAACGAGGGGATATCTCCGGCACTCGCAAGTCCCTGGACCCGTCGCGCGAATCAGCCGGACCCCGGGAACATCAGCTCCGAGGCCCGACCTCGGACCGTTGCGATTGGGAAAACCATGAGAGACCCCTCGACAGCCGGCGCGGCGGCGGAGGAGCGGGCGACCGGCGGGTCGGCTCGGGAATCGCTCGCAGCGGCCCCGCCCGGTCCGGACTGGACCAGCCGCGAGGCCGTCCGGGCGGCTGCGGGGTCGGTCGCACGATTGGCCCCGGCGTTGGGGTGGGGACTTCTGGCCTTGGGACTGCTCGCCGGTCTCGAACGGATCCTCGGGCTGACCCCCCTTTCCGTTGGGAGACCGGCGGAGTTGCCCCACACCGTCGTCGACGCGGCGTTCCGGATCGTGGCCTTCGGTCTCGCCGGCCTGGCAACGACCCTGTTCTGCAGGCTGGCCGCGGCCCTGATCGTGGAGCGGATCGAGCGGGCCGGCCGCGGCGCCGGTGAGATGATGGCCCAGGCCGTTCACGGAATTCAGGCCCTCGGTCAGATCGCCCGGGCCCTCGAATCCCTCGCGGAGCAACCCGCCGCGTCACCTCCGTCCCCGAGCGACCGGGAGCGGTCCCTGGCCGAGATCGATCGCGCCATCCGATCGGCTCGGTGGGCCGAGGCCACCGCGCTGCTCGAGGACTTCGAGGCCAGGTTCCCGGAGGATCCGGGCCTCCCGGGATTGACCGCCCAGCTCGAGGCGAACCGGCGCCGGTCCGCCCAGAACGGGATGGCCCAGCTCGAAGCCGCACGTCAGGTCAACGACCCCGCCCGGGTGCTGGAACTCTACCAGGCGGTCGGTCCGGCCCTGGAGATCGACCAGCGCGCCGCCCTGGAACGGGACCTCGCCCGGTGGTTTCTCAGCCTGATCCATCGCCGGCTTCGAACCGGCAAGATCCAGCCCGAGGTCGTCATCCTGGCGACCCAGGTCGCCGAGACGTTCGGGACCACGGTGGAGGGGGCCAGCATGCGTGCGGCTTTACCGACGCTCCGCCGCAGCGTCGGCCTGTGTCCGCGATGCGCCCAACCGTACACGGGGGTCGCCGAGGCCTGCCCGCAATGTCTCTCCGGGAGGCCGAAGGGCCCCCTCCGCGCCACTCCGGACCAGGCTTCGATGTCACCCGAGACAGGCCACCACGATGACTTCTCGGACGACCCCAGCTCGTCGGGACGGTCCGATTAGGTGCAAGGAAACGGAAGTTCGCAGCACAACCTGCTCCACCCAGCTTGACGCGGCCGGAGACGTCGGCTAGGGATGAAAGAGAGACGATTTCGCAACGCGCCGCGCCCTTGCGCCTGACTCCGGAATCCGAAAGGATGGGTCCATGTGCCGCCGATTCCTGCCGGTTGGGGTCCTGCTCACGATCGTTGCCGGTTCGTCGGCGAGGGCGCAGATGCCCTTCCCGAGGGATCTCCTGCCCACCCGGACTTCGCTGGAACGGCTGGGGCTGGAGCGGCAATGGTACAACGTGGTCCCACTGGTCGAGACGGAGCGGCTGCTGCGGATCAGTCGCACGGCGGACCTGCTGTTGGCCCAGACGAACTACGCCCGCTTGCACGCCTTCGATCCCGAGTCGGGCCGCCACCTCTGGACAGCCACGCTGGGCGAACGCTCCGGCTTGGCCCGCGGGGCCGCGGCCAACTCCTTCGCCGTCTTCGTGACCAACGCGAACATGCTCTTTGCACTCGATCGCGGGTCGGGGCGAACGCTCTGGAAGACCAACCTGGGGACCATCCCCACCAGCACCCCGGCCTGCGATGAGTCGCACGTCATGGTCGGCATGACCAACGGCTTGTTGATGGGGTTCTACGTCAAGAAGACCGACTCGAAAGGGAAGACCACCATCCTCGATGCGCCCGCCCCGGCGTGGAACTGGCATGCCGGGGGCCCGATCCACACGCGGCCCGTCCCGGCCGAGACCATGATGGTCTGGGGTGGTGGCGACAACAAAGTCTATGCCACAATGGCCGATGAGCGGACGACGGTCTGGCGATTCGCCACCGGCGGCCCGATCGGAGAGGGCCTGGGAGTCTACGGGACGCGGACCCTGTTGATCCCTTCCGGTGACTTCGTCCTCTACGCGGTCGACCTGCTGAGCGCCCAGAGCCTCTGGCAATTTCCTTCCGGCGCGCCGATCTTCCAGGAGCCGTTGGTCGCCGATGAGGATGTGTTCGTCGTGAATACCGCCGGCAACCTGACGCTCCTGAATCCCACCAACGGCGAGCCCCGCTGGACGACCGCCACCCAGGGAGGGCGCTTGACCTCCATCGGCGCCAAGACGGTGTATCTCCGCTCCTACAACCTCGACCTGTTCCTCGTCGATCGCGCGACCGGGCGGATGATGGTCGACCCCTCGGAGACGCACCTCCGCGCCGGGTTGAATCTCCGCGAGTATGACCTGGACATCGTCAATCGATTCAATGACCGGATCTACTTCGCAACCGATTCCGGCTTGATCCTCTGCCTCCGCGAGCTGGGGCAGACCCAGCCGCGGCTCTTGCGTGATCCCAAGGCTCCGCCCTTCGGCTATGTGCCGCCCGAAGGGATCAAGCCGACACCGCCGACGCCACCGGGCGCCGAGCCCGAAGCCCAACCCAAGACCGAAGCGGCCCCCGCGGCGGAACCGGCTGCGCAGCCCTAGCCAGTTCGCAGGCAACGACCAAGGTGCTCGCTCAAGCGCCGGGCGATCCACGTTCTGCCTTGAGCCGCGGACCAACCCGAGACGACAAGCCGCCATGAGCCAGACCGTCGTGCCGATCCGTCGGGCCTTGATGAGTGTCTTCGACAAGCGAGGCCTCGTCGAGCTGGCGCGGTTCCTGGCCGGCGGCGGAGTGGAGCTGATCGCCAGCGGGGGGACTCGGGCGGCGCTGGTGGCGGCCGGGCTGGCGGTGACGGAAGTCGCCGAGTATACCGGTCAGCCCGAGGTCCTGGGTGGCCGTGTCAAGACGTTGCATCCGAAGATCCACGCGGGGATCCTCGCCCGTCGCGACCTGACAGACGACCTGGCGACACTGGAGCGTCAGGGATTCCCGCTGATTGACCTGGTGGTCGTCAACCTCTACCCCTTCGCGGCGACGATCGCGCGGGCGGATCTCTCCCTCGCCGAGGCAATCGAGAATATCGACATCGGCGGCCCCTCGTTGATCCGCGCCGCAGCCAAGAACCACGACCATGTCGCCGTCCTGACCAGTCCCGATCAGTACGAGGAAGTGATCTCCGCGCTGCACGCACGAGGCGGGACAACCCTGGAGGAGCGTCGCGGTCTGGCGCTGGCGGCCTTCCGCCTGACCGGCTCCTACGACCGCACCATCGCCGACTACCTCGGCGGGGTCGCCGGCTCGTCCGCCGCGGCGCCGGCCGGGTTCCCGGAGTTGATCGAGCTTCGGTTCACGCGGCGGCAGGCGTTGCGCTACGGCGAGAACCCCCACCAGCAGGCCGCCTTCTACGTGGAGACCGCCCGGCGCGGTCCGAACCTGGCGACCGCCCGGGTGCGGCATGGCAAGGAGCTCTCGTATAACAACCTGCTGGACCTGGATAGCGCCCTCCGCCTGGTCCGGCAGTTCTCCGAGCCCGCGGCGTGTATCCTCAAGCATAACAATCCATGCGGAGCCGCCGTCGCCCCGACGCCGGCGCACGCGTTCGAACGGGCCTACGAGGGCGACTCGCTCAGCGCCTTCGGCGGCATCGTGGCCCTGAATCGCCGGGTGGATCGGCCGACGGCCGAGCGAATGGGCCAGCCCGGCCGATTCCTCGAAGCGGTCCTGGCCCCCGGCTTCGACGAGGACGCCCTCGAGTGGCTGACCACCAAGCCGAGCTGGAAGAACAGCGTCCGCCTGATCGATCTGGAGGCACCCCTCGGTCCGGATGCCCCACCCGCGGCCGGGTTCGACCTCCGCCGGATCGAAGGCGGGTTGCTCGTGCAGGACTGGGACCAGCTCGAAGCCGACCCGGCCACCGGCCTGGTGCCCACCCGGCGCAGTCCGACCGAGGTCGAACGCCACGACCTGGCTTTCGCCTGGCGCGTCTGCGCCGCGGTCAAGTCCAACGCCATTGTCCTGGCACGCGACGGCCAGGTGGTGGGCGTCGGCGCCGGCCAGATGAGCCGGCTGGACTCGGTGCGGATCGCTGTCGAAAAGGCAGGCGCCCGCGCCCCAGGCGCCGTGCTGGCGTCCGACGCCTTCTTCCCCTTCCGCGACGGGCCCGATGCGGCCGCCGCGGCCGGCGTGACCGCCATCATCCAACCCGGCGGCTCCCGGCGCGACGACGAAACCATCCGCGCCTGCGACGAACACGGCCTCGCCATGATCCTCACCGGCCGGCGACACTTCCGGCATTAATCCTATTGATCCGTGGTCCGTTGTCGGAGCTGCCGCTCCGCGGCGCCGTCGTCGCCCGTCTTCGAGTGCCTCAGCGTTCCCGGACCAGGCGAGTCAGCCCGCCTCAGCGGACCACGGACCCCGGGACCACGGACCAATCACCGGTGCCCGCCGCCGTGTCCACCGCCGCCGCCGTGGAAGCCGCCCATGCCGCCGCCATGGAAGCCGCCCATGGCACCCCCGAAGCCGCCCAGGGTCCCGCCGTAGCCACCCATGCGCATGCCGCCGTAACCGCCCATGTGCATGCCGCCGTAACCGCCCATGGGTGCACCGCGGAACCCGCCTCCATAGCCGCCCATGGGCATCCCGCCTGCCATCCCCGGATGGCCACCGGTCATGCCCCCCATCATCCCCGGATGGCCACCGGTCATGCCCCCCATCATCCCCGGATGGCTCGCCATCCCGCCCAGTCCCGATGCCGATGGCCCCATTCGACCCGCGCCGCCAGCCAGGCCCGGCCGCGACATGGCTGCATTGGGCATCCCGGCGGCTCGGCCCAGATTGCCCGCAGCGGCATTCCCCCGCGCCAAGCCCGAATTGACACCACCGCGCGAGATTGACGGCCCGCCCGCAGCCTGACCTTGGCGCATTCCCCCCGCCGATGCATTCGTCAGCGAGCCGTGGGACATGGAGTGCGAGTTCACCCCGTTATACGACGACCGCCAGGCGTTTCCACCCGACGAGACGGCCGATGCCTGCCGGATCTGGCCCGGGCCCGCGCCAGACCGCCCCGTCGCGTGCGTGGCACCGGCGCCCCGCGCCATCGGATTGGCGAAGGCGTGCGAGGACGGTGGCGACTGGACGCCGCGCGAGGAGCCGACCGATCGACTGATCGTCGTGTTCCGGGTGATGCTCCGCGTCGTCGTCATCCCATTGCGCGTGACGGTCCGGGTACTGCTGAGACTCCGGCTGACCGTCATATTCCGTCCACCGCGGAAGGGGAAATGATTGTGAAATGGGAACCGGCCGAAACCATATCCGAAGAACGGATAGCCGAAGCCAAATCCGAAGAACGGATAGCCGAAGCCAAATCCGAAGAACGGATAGCCGAACCCGCCATAGAAGTACGGCCAGAAGAGGCCCAAACCTCCAGGGCCGAAGCCAAAACCGAGTCCGAAGCCGAGCCCGCCATAACCGAACCCGCCATAACCGAACCCGCCGTAGCCGAACCCGCCGTAGCCGAACCCGCCGTAGCCGAACCCGCCGTAATACGGATAACCGTAGCCAAAGCCGTAATACGGATAGCCGATGCCGAACCCAAACAGACCACCCAGCAGGCCGCCGTATCCGTACCCCCCGTAGTAGGGGTAACCGTATCCGTACCCGCCATAGGGATATCCATAGCCGTAGCCCAGGCCCCAACCCACCGGCCAGGCCGAGTAGGGATACCCGTAACCCCCATAGTAAGGGTAATCCAGATACCCGTAATAACCATCGAGATTGCCGTAGCCGGCATAACCGTAATAGCGCCCGTTGTCGTCGTAATAGACGCCGGGGTAGCCGTCGTAAGTCGAATTGGGACGTCCGAAGGCCCCGTTGAGCTGACCGTACATCTCGGGGGGAACCGTGGTGTACGGTTGGTAAGTCAGGTCCTTGGAGGGCTTTGCGGCCTTGTCGACCTGGGCGGGTGCGAAGAGGGTGCCACGGTCCTCGAGGGTGCGGTCCCAGTAGCCCTCCTGGAAGACCCAACCGTCAGGTTGGCGGATCCACTGCGCGGGCACCCAGGCCCAGCCGGGCTGAATCTTCGCCCAGAATCCCTTCTTCCAGACCACGCCGTTGCCATCGGGGTAATACTGCCCGGGGATATAGAAGCAATCCTCACTTGGGGGTTGGCCGGGGTCGTCCTCGGGCCGCTCCTGGGGCGGTCCATTCTTGCGGTAGTCGAGGCGATCGGTCTTCCGCTCGCTCCAGAAGCCGGAGACGCGATACCATCCTTGGTCGTCGCGCCTCCAGTAGCCATTGACCCAGAACCGTCCCGGGGGTGGAACGCGCCAGGTCCCGGTGACCCAGATGAAGTCCTTGCGTCCGGCGTCATACTCCCAGTAGCCGCCAATCCATTCCGCATTGGCGCTGGGCGGATCGAGACCGGGCCGCTCGGCGATCGGCGGCGGGGGTTCCTTGTCGACATGCACCGGGTTGCCATCCTTGCGGGGTGAGAGGAAGGCTTCGTGGAGGGGACCTTCCGCCATCGGTTTGACGGGCTGATCGGAGACTCTACCGGCCGGTCCGCCCAGGTCCGGATCGGGTCGGTTTGGCTCCAGGGCCGGTGGCGGCGCGGGCGCGGGCGGGGCCGAACCACCGGATTCTTGAGCGACCGCCGGGATCACCAGCAAGTTCCCGACCACGAGCCAGAACGCGAATCCGAAGTGAGGAGCGCGAATCATGACAGGAACTCCGCCGAAACGGCTGTAGGTTCTCCGCAACGGAGAAGCCCCACGAGTTGGGCGCGGGTCTCCTGACCCCGCCGAGCGGGCGACCGAAGGTCTCCCGGGACTGCGTGCAGGACTTCCCGAGACGCTCGGAACGAGCAGGGAGTGGGCCATCCCCTGGCAAGACTACGCCGGTGGCCTCGAAAAGTTTCGAGCCGCCAGGACCAAACGGATGCGCTTTCTTCGTCACAATCGGCAAGACGCCCCCGATTGCCCGAATCGGCCCGGCTTGCCGCCCCAAACTCAATCGCTCACAGGCTCGGAACGTGTCGCGTCCTGAGCAGATATCGGTCAAGGCGCGTCGCCACGTCGAGGAGACCGCGACGACCTCATTGTAGGGAAGACCCGGGCTGGAATTCCATCCTGACGATCCACTTTGCGCGCGGTCTGACCTCAGACGGCCTGGGCGGGTGGATGAGCCCCGAGTTTCGCAGGGGCGCGAACAAAAAGCCGCCCCGGGGCGAGGGTTCGCTCCGGGGCGGCTCTTGGGAGAATGATTCCGGCGATGACCGACTTTCGCGCCAGAGGCACTATCATGGGCCTGGCGGGCT
>JAJPJC010000149.1 GCA_021324445.1 Isosphaeraceae bacterium | reverse complement strand
CGTCGTTTACGCATGGAGGGCCTCCTTTTGTGGCTACCCCCTTTCTACGCTCCCGGCCTCAGCTAAGTTTGCCATCCTAGTTTTTTTTCCTGCCTGAGAAGCTGGACGCAGTGGCCGAGGCGAAGTCACGAAGGTCCAGGAAGATCGCCGACTATCCCAATCCCGACCTGGGAATCGAAGTGGATATCTCACCGCCGAAGATCGACCGGCCGGGGATTTATGCCGCGCTGAGAGAGGCCGAGGTCTGGCGGTTCGACGGGGACCGCGAGCAGATCCTCATCGAGCACCTGGGGGAGGACGGTTCCTACCACTCCGTGGATGCGAGTGAGTTCCTGCCGGTGCGGGCCGAGGAGGTCCGGCGCTGGGTGATCGAGGAGGACTCCCGCGATGAATCGGCCTGGGCCCGGCGCCTCCGCGCCTGGGTCCGGGCGGAAGTGGTCCCGCGACGGCCCCGGTGATTCCATCAAGCTGCCGCATGGCCTCTCGGATGATCCTCGGGCCAAGGCGCTGCCAAACTCGCCATCTTCCCTGGACGGGTGGGAGTCCCGGCTTCAGCCGGTCCGTTCCGCCTGAAGGCGGGACTCCCACCCGGCCCATCACGGGTGTTGGATCTCTCAGGATGCGCAAGCCCAACCGCGCTCGGGCGTCAAGGACGCTCCGATCTGTCCCGGACGCTGGGAGATTCCCGCACGTCGGAAAAAACTAAAAAATCGATTGGTCGACCGCCCGGGCGACATTATCTCTCAGACATCGCGACATTCGACGGGGCGGGGCTCATGGCGATCGGTCGATGGGGCAGCGTCTTGCGGCGCGTCCACACGCTTCTCGACGAGGGAGTGGTCGGCGGGCTGTCGGACCGGGAGCTGCTGGAACGGTACAGGGCAAAGGATGGCGCAACGGCCGAGCCGGCCTTCGCCTCGCTGGTCGAGCGGCACGGTCCGATGGTGCTCCGCGTCTGCCGGTCCGTGCTGCGCGACGCGCATGAGGCGCAGGATGCCTTCCAGGCGACCTTCTTGATCCTGGCCCGCAAGGCGGGCTCGCTCTGGGTGCACGACTCGCTGGGTCCCTGGCTCTATCGAGTCGCCTACCGGACGTCCGCCGGCGCCCGGTCGGCCGCGGCCCGGAGAAAAGCCCACGAGCGGAAGGCGGCCGAGGAGGCGCCGCGCGCCGTGGAAGGAGCAGAGCCGGACGACCTCGGCCCGGTGCTCCATGAGGAAGTCAACCGGCTGCCGGCGCGTTACCGCGCGGCGATCGTGTTGTGTTACTTCGAGGGGCTCACCCACGAAGTTGCCGCGCGACGACTGAACTGCCCGGTGGGCACGGTCCGCAGCCGGCTGGCCACGGGCCGAGACCTGCTGCGGGGCCATCTGGAGCGCCGGGGACTCGGCTCCTCCAGCGGCATGCTGGCCGCAGCCCTCAGTTCCGAGGCGACGACCTCGGTGCCGGCCGCGCTGGTCGAGACGACGGTCCGATCTGTCTTGGGAACAGCAACGAGCACGACGGCCGGGCTGGTCTCGGCGTCGGTGATGGACCTCGCAAGAAAGGGGTTGAAGGGGATGGTTGTCTGGAACCTGAAGGCGGTGACGATTGTCGTGATGGCGATCGGGGGCGGCGCAATCGGACTGCTGGCGATGGGCCAACGGGGACCGAGTCCGCCGCAACCGACCGCGCCCGCGGTCGTCTCGCCCGGTCCGGCCACACCACGGCCGAGGGCCTCCCAGCCTGTGGAGGAGCCCGAGCACGATCGGCCGGCCAAGAATCCGAAATGGAGGACCTTGGCTGCGGCGCGGATCAACGTGGCGCGCGAAATCCTCAACCAGCAGATGGAGCTGCTGCGCGGCGGCGAGATCGGGTTTGAGCCAGTCCTGACGTGGTCCCACCGCTTGATGCAAGCTCGTCTCAGCCTGGCCACGACCCCAGCCGAGCGGCTCACCCCAATCCGAGAGCACCGCGAGCGGATCAAGGCCATGGAGAGGCAGGTGAGAGAACTCTTCGAGCGCGGCCAGACGCGCCAGCTCAACGTCATGTTGGTCAGATACCATCACCTGGAAGCCGACCAGCTCCTGGCGGAAGCCGGAGGCGACCCGGATCTCGAGGTGCCGCCCGCTCAGCCCAAGCCTGCACAGGAATCACCGCCGCGTTCATCCTTGCCAACCCCGCCGCGCTGAGCCGGAGCTCAGGTCGGGCGAGGCTCACCAGGCGATGGCGAGCGGCGAATTGGTGGTGACACGGAAACGAAGGTCGTGTAGGTTGGGGCTATGAAACCCGCGCTTCGTCGCCTTGCCCAGAGCTGCAATCGATGAACGAATTGATATTTATCGTCGAGGAGGCGCCCGAGGGCGGGTTCACGGCCCGAGCGCTCGGGGCCTCGATTTTCACCGAAGCGGATGATTGGAGCGGGCTCCAGTCGCAGGTCCGCGACGCGGTGCGCTGCCACTTCGAAGAGGGCCAGGGTCCCAAGGTCATCCGGTTCCATTACGTGCGCGAGGATGTCTTCGCCGTATGAAGCTTCCGCGCGACCTCTCGGGTGACGACCTGGCCCAGGTGCTGGGGCAACTGGGATACCAGATCACGCGCCAAACCGGTGCCCATCTCCGCTTGACCACAGAGCAATCGGGTGAGCATCACGTGACGATTCCGCGTCACGCCTCACTCCGCGTCGGGACGCTCTCGGCCATCCTACGCGATGTTGCGGCCCATCATGGGCTGAGCAGGGATGAGTTGATCGATCTCCTCTTTTCGTAAGGTCTTCTCCGGCTCCGGCGCGATCCTCACGGCTGGAGATACTCGGGCACCGGCGGCGCGCCCGGGGCGGAGGTTTCGACCAGCGGCGGCGGGGAGCCCAGCGCGACCCAGAGCCGGAATTGGGCCTGGTCATAACGCACCAGGGCGCTGATCAGGTTGGCGCGGGCCCGGGCCACGAGGTTGAGGCTGTTGATCACCTCGATGGGCCGGATCTCGGCCAGACGCATCTCGCCCATGAACCGCATGCGGTCCAGGTCCTGGTGGAAGCCGTTGCGCGCGGAGGCCAGCTCGCGGCGGGCGACCTCGATCTGATGGCGCGCGGCCTGGGCATCGGCCCGGGCGGCGCTGATCTCCTCGCGGGCGCGGTTGAGGGTCCGGGCGCGTTCGGCGACGGCCTGGCCAAGCTGAGCGTCGCGCTGGCGGATCAAGGCGAGGTTGCCGGCTCCCATGTTCAGGAAGGTCCACCAGACCCGGACGTCGAAGTCGGTGCGGCCGGCGAAGTCACCCACCAGCGGCGGTGTGATGTTGCTACCGCCGCCGAAGACGCCGCCGCTGAATCCCAGCCAGAGGGTCGGCAGCAAGGGGCGGGCGATCTCCTGGTGCTTGTGGTATTCCACTTCGCCGATCTCGGCGGTCCGCGCGGCCAGGTCGGGCCGGTTCTGGATCGCCACCTGGATCAAGTCCTCGGACGGCGTGTCCAGGGCGATCAGGTCCAGCGGAGCCAGCGGGCCGCCGGCGGCGTGCAGCCGTACCGCGGGATCGAGGTTCAGCCGGTTGGCCAGCCGGGCCACCGTGACGCCGAGGAACTCCTCGGCCTTCTGGACGTCGGCACGGCGGTATCGCCATTCGGACTGGGCGCGATTGGCATCGGCCACCCGTCCTTCGCCCGCGACGGCGTAGGCGTTGGTGACCCGCACAATCTCGTAGGCCTGGGATTCCGACAGGCGGTTGGCTTCCAGCAGCGCCTGGTTGCCGATCAATTCCAGGTGGAGGACCGCCACGTCCATCAGGATGTCGTTCTTCGTTGCCTGGGCGTTGAACCGGCTGGCCGCCACCCGCTGCCGGGCGGCCAGAGGCTCGAACCAGGCGTCCGTCAAGGGCGTGAGGATGTTGACGCCGGGAATCGCGACCGACTCGGCCGCCAGAGTGCGGGCACCCGCTCCGATGTAGAGGGATTGCGAGGACACGTTCAGGATCTTGCCGGAGGAGCGCTGGAGGTTGCCGTTGTGCCCGTGGTAGCTCACACCCGCGTTGAGCGAGGGGACCAGCAACGTGCGGGCGGCCAGCTGGAGCCCCAGGGCCTCGAGGATCACGCTCCGCGCCCGGGCGATGGTCGGGTTGGCCACATCGGCCAGTCGCAGCGCCGTCGCCAGATCGATGGGATACTCACCGGAAGGCGGGGGAATGACCGGGGGCGAGGGGATCGGGACATTCCCTCCATTCACCATGGGCTTGAGGTCCCTGTCCGCGGCCGGCGCTGGGGGTGCATCGGCCCGGGCGGCGGCAATCAGGACGCGCCGGTCTGAACTGGGCGCGGGTTTCACGGCAGCGGTGGCCGCCGTCGACGGGGTGGCCTGGGCCGGCGCGCTGGCAGCCCTGGGCGCGGCTTCGGGTCGAGGCTGCGTACCCGCCGCGGCGTCCGGACGCGGCGGGTGTTCTCGCTGGAGCTGGGCCAGCGCCGTCTCGCCGTCGATCGGCCGTGGTGTTTGCGTGGTCGCACAGCCCGTGACCATTGCGAGCAAGACCGGCACGAGCCGTGGCGCGAGGCGGGAGCCTCCCCGGCACCGGCAGCCGACCCGGTTCGCATCGTGTTGCCCAGAACGCATGGGCGCGCCCTTTCGGATGGGGTGAAGCGACCGGTTCCTCATTGCCCCGCCGAGTCGCCGCGGCGACCGAAGCTCACCGGCTTGAGGAGGCTGGGACTCAGGCCAGCCGGCTGGACCGTGTCGCGCGGCGGCGCGGCGGCGGTGCCCGCGGGGGCGGCGGGGGCCGGAGCCGCCGCGGCGGAGCCGGGAGCCACCGCGGCGGGGGCGGGAGCCAGATCCGCCGGGACCGGTCGCATGCCGGCCTCGGGCGTCGCCGGGATGGGCAGCGGCGATAATCGGCCTGGTGGGGGCGCACCCGGCGGCAGGTTGCGCGGGGCGACCCCTTCGGTCGGGACCGGGTGCGCCAACATGTCGGCCGGCGGCTGGCCCAGCGCCACATACATGGCGAACTGGGATTCGTTGTAATTGACGATCGCATCGAGGTAATCCAGCCGGGCATCGGCCAGGAGCATGAAGCTATTCAAGAGCTCGATCGGCAGGACGTCGCGCGGCCGCGCCGCACCCACGAGCACGGTGCGCTCCAGGTCCTCGTGAAAGGACAGGTAGCCGGCGCGCACGGCCTCCTCGTAGGTGCCGATCTGGGCGTAGCGGGCATGGGTCCGCGCGTAGGCCTCGGCGATGTCGGCCCGGACCAGGTTGAGGAGCTCGACCTGCTGGAACTGGTTGATCTTCAGCCGCGCGTCGGCCACGTTGATCAGGGCGACGTTGCCCAGGCCCAGGTTCTGGATAGTCCAGAAGGCGATCACGTCGAGGTCTTCCCGGCCGCCGAAGCCGCCGAAGATTGGCCGCACCAGGTTACTGCCGCCGCCAAAGCCGCCGGCGCTGAATCCCAGCCAGAAATTGGGCGAGAACGGCAGGACCTTCGCCCCGCCCAGGGTCAAGAAGGCCGCCTCGATGGCGGCCCGCTGCGCGGCCAGCTCGGGCCGGCGGAGCAGGCCCAAGGCGATCAGCTCACACAAGGGGATGGGGTCCGGAACGATCGGCTGCGGGACCACGACCGCATCGGTCGGATGGAGCCGGATCGAGGGGTCGAGGTTCAAGAGCTGGCAGAGCCGTGCCGAGGCCGTGAGGACCTCGGCCTCGGTGGCCTGGATCCGCGATTCCCAGGTGGCCAGCACGGTTGCCGCTCGGTTGGCGTCGGCGACCCGCCCCTGGCCGGCCCGGGCATAGGCCGCCGTCAGCCGGGCGATCTCCTTGGCTTCGTCGCGCGCCTGAATGCTCGCCGCTCGGCGGCCTTCGGCCCGCAGCAGCTCGCTATACGCCGAGGTGACCAGGAGGAACATCTGGTTGCGGACCGCGACCGTCTCGAACTCGCGCTGGCGGACCACCTGCTTGGTGGCCAGGTAGGCGTAGAGTCCGAAGCCGGGATTGCCCGCATAGAACACGCCCGGGATACTCACCGTGCCCGCCGCGATCGCATTGGCGCCGGCACCGACGTAGAACGCCGACCGGTTCACCGCCAGGATGTTCCCGTTGGACTGCTGCAAGTTGCCGGTATGCGAATCGTAGTTCAAGCCGGGATTGATCGACGGCAAGAAGTAGGCCGCCGCAAGCTGACGCTGCGCGGCCGCCTCGACGATTCGCTGGCGGGCGATGTTCAGCTCAGGGTTCTGCACGTTGGCCAGTTGCAAGGCCGTGTGCAAGTCGATCGGCCGGAGTTCGTGGGGGAGGATCGAGGGCGGCGTGGGCGGCGGGGGGATGATGTCCGTCGCTGGGTTGGCCAGGGGACGCCCGCCCGGAAGGGGCTCGAGTCCTCGGGCCCGGTCCGGCTGCGGCGGCGGCGGCTGAGGCTGTGGGGCTTGCGCCCAACCGGCCGTGGGGGCCAGGACCAGGGCCCAGACGAGGATCCCACCAGCCACGCGGCCGATTCGCTTGATCCGCTCCACCGAGGCCTCCCTGTCCGTGCCAAATGCCCGTCGCCCTCGATCCCGCTCCGGGGACAGCCCATGCCGTCGCGTTCACGGCCTCAGATCGAAAAACGCCGGAGTCAAGACCCTGCCGGGCCAAGGCACTCGTTTTTTCCATCGACAACCAACTTTGGCCAACTTGACGAGAATGCCCGCCGGTACGAAGAAAAGGGCCTTGCTCGGTACACGGCTTCCACAAGGCCGAGCGATCCCAGCGATTCTTCTCAGGCAGTGAGGTCAAGAATGCTTGCAGACAAGCGTGGTGGATGTGATGCACATTCGGAGACCGGAGTTGGTGGGATCGGACCGGTTGAGCAGTCGGCGCGCGATTGACATCCGAGCCGGCCGCGATAGCATGGAAGGGTCGGTAATCGGTTTCTGGGATTGCTGTCCAGTCGGTCTTGTTGATGCGCTCGGTCTTGCTTCGAGCCCTTGTGGCCGTTCTCCTGGGGGTGTGCCTCGGGCTGCCTCCCGTGCGGACTTTGAGCGCGACTACCGTCCCATCCCCCACCCGGAAGCAATCACGGCTGCGAATCGACACGCGTCGGAGCGTTCCTTCGCCCACAGTTCGCACCGGTTCGCCGGACCGGCATCCGGTCGGCTCCTCCGCGCCGCGACGACCCGCCTTTGTTCCATCGCCGACTGCGGAAGCGGTTCCTCCGATCATCACCGCCGACCTGATTCGCGGTGCACGACCCCTGCGGTGCTAGTCGGGGGACCCGGGCGGAGTTGCCGCGCCGCCGCGAGCCCGCCTCGGCTGTTGGACCCAACGCTTGAGCTCCGTCGTCCTCACTCCCGATCATCCCCTCCCTTTCGACTCCAAGGGGTTCTCCATGAACGGATTAATCCGCGCGTCCCTGGGCAATCCGCACGCCGTGACGGTCATGTCGCTGACCATGATCGTCATGGGCGTCCTGAGCTTGACCCTGATCCCGATTGACATCCTGCCGGTCTTCAAGAGTCCGGCGGTGCAGACCTTGACGTTCTACGGCGGCATGTCGGCCGAGAGCATCGCCAACGACATCACCAACCGGATGGAGCGCTGGACCGGTCAGGCCAACGGCACCAAGCGGCAAGACTCCCGCTCGATCATCGGCGCCAGCATCGTCCGCAACTATTTCTTCGACGACGTCGATCCCAACGGCGCCCTGACGCAGGTCAACTCGCTGGCCCTGGGCGTGATCCCCAACCTGCCGCCGGGAACCCTGCCGCCGGTGGTGCTGCCGTTCGACCCGACGGCCATGACGCCGATCTGCGTGGTGGCGGTGGACAGCCCGGACCCGAAGAACGACGAGTCCGTGCTCTACGATGTGGGGCGGTACGAGGTCCGCAACTACATCATGGGGATCCCCGGCGCCGTGGCGCCGGTGGTCTTCGGCGGCAAGATCCGCACGGTGCTGGCCTACCTGAACCGGCAGAAGATGCAGGCGCGGGACATGTCGCCCATCGACGTGATGAAGGCCCTGGACGCCTCCAATGTGTTCTTGCCCAGCACCGACGGCAAGTTCGGCACGACCGACTTCGTCATCGATTCCAACTCGATGTATCTGAAGATCGAGGACATGAAGGACATCCCGCTGCGGTACGAGTCGGGCAAAACGCTCTACCTCGGCGACGTGGCCACGCCCAAGGATGCCAACTACATCCAGACCAACGTGGTCCGGGTCAATGGCAAGCGCGAGGTGTACATCCCCGTCTATCGCCAGTTGGGCGCCAGCACCCTGGGCGTGGTCTCCAAGCTGAAGGGTCAGCTCAAGGACTTCGAGGAGCGGCTGACTCGCTCGGGGATCAACCTCAAGCTGGTGATGGACCAGTCGGTTTACGTGCGGAAATCGATCGAGGCCCTGGTCCAGGAGGGGGTGCTGGGCGCGATCCTCTGCTCGCTGACGATCCTGATGTTCCTGGGCGAGATCCGCATGACGGCGATTGCGATCATGACGCTGCCGATCTCGATCATGGCGTCGTCGGCGGCGCTGTATTTCAGCGGCCAGACGATCAACGTGATGACGCTGGCCGGGATGACGCTGGCGATCGGGCCGATGATCGACAGCGCCATCATCTGCCTGGAGAACACGCACCGACACCTGGGGATGGGCGCGACGACCCACGAGGCGGCGTTCCTGGGGGCCAGCGAGGTGGCCATGCCCGAGCTGGTCTCGACGCTGTGCACCTTCCTGGTGCTCTCGCCGCTGGTCCTGACGCCCGGCCTGGGCCAATTCCTCTTCAAGCCGATGGCCATGGGCGTGGCCTACTCGATGATCGCGGCGTACTTCCTGTCGCGGACTCTGGTGCCGGCTTGCAGCGCCTACTGGCTCAAGCCCCACGGCGGCCACGGCCACGGCAATGGTCCTGGCCACGGCCACGGCCCGGCCGCAGCCCATGGCGGCCATGGCGCCGGGGTTCCCGATGGCAATGGGCCCGTGACCTTCACAATCAACGGCAACGGTCCGAGTGCCGCCGGCGGCGGGCTGTTCGGCCCGATCAAGCGGGCCTTCCACCGGTGGGAGGAGATGATCGACACGGGCATCGGCTACTACGTCAAGGGTCTGGATGTCGTGCTGCGCCACCGCATCCTGACCATCTTCGTCGGCTTCGGCCTGCTCGGGCTGACCATCGCCGTCTTCTGGCCGATCCTCCGCCGCGAGTTCTTCCCCGAGGTCGACGCCGGCGCCTTCGAGATGTACGTGCGGGCCCCCAGCGGCACCCGCATCGAAGTCACCGAGCAGCGGATCAAGGCCGTCGAGGACTTCGTCAAGAAGACCATCGACGAGGAGGACCTCCAGCTCGTCCTTTCCGAGCTCGGGGTGACCCCCGACTGGTCGGCCGCCTACACGCCCAACGCCGGCCCGATGGATGCCGTGGTCAAGATCCAGCTCTCCGCCGAGCGGAAGCACTCGGCGCAGGAGTACGTCCATCTGCTGCGGACCGCCTTCCACAAGGACGCGGCCTTCAACGACCTGGAATTCGCCTTCGATGCCGGCGGCATGGTCCGCTCGGCCATGAATGAAGGGAAATCCACGCCGATCAGCATCCGCGTGACCGGCAAGGACACCCGGACCGCGGCCCGGATCGCAGGCGCCATCAAGGATGAGGTCAAGAAGATCGATGGGGTCGTCGATGCCCGGGTCATCCAGCGGCTCGATTATCCCCAGTTCAAGATCACGGTGGACCGGCTCAAAGCGGCCGAGCTGGGTCTGACCCAGGCGGTCATCATGCAGAACGTCGTGGCCGCGTTCACCTCGAGCATCCAGTTCAACAAGCACAATTTCTGGATCGATCCCAAGAGCAAGAACCAGTACTTCGTGGGCGTCCAGTATCCCGAGGACGCCATCACGGACATCAACACCCTGCGGGATATCCCGATCACGCCCCAGCGCACCGACGTGCCCAAGCGGACGATCCCGCTGAGCAACGTCGCGACGATCGAGAAGACCCCCGTGCCGACGGAGGTCACCCACTACCAGATCCAGCCCACCATCGAGCTGACCATGGGCGTCTCGGGTCGCGACCTGGGCCACGTCTCCGACGACGTCTCCCTGATCCTGAACCGGTTCGGCACCCGCGATCCGGGCGAGACCGCGACCTGGCTTCCCTTCGACCCCGACAGCACGGAGAAACGGCGGCTCCCCGGTTCGAAGATCGTCCTCAGCGGCGAGTATCTCCGCATGAAGGACACCTTCAACAGCCTGGGCGTCGGCCTGGGGTTGGCCTCGCTGTTGATCTACTTCTTGATGGTGGGGCTGGACAAGTCGTTCGTGGTGCCGCTGTCGGTCATGTCGATCGTGCCCCTGTGCCTGGTCGGCATCATGCCGATGCTCTACGTGACCGGCTCGGCGGTGAACGTGCAGTCGCTGCTGGGCTTCATCTTCATCGTCGGGATCAAGGTGGCCAACTCGGTGTTGATGACCGACTATGCCCAGGAGCTGCGCCGGCACGAGGGGCTGACCCCCATGCAGGCAATCCGCAAGGCGGCCAGTCTGCGGGTGCGTCCGATCACCATGACGGCCCTGGCGGCGTTCTTCGCCCTGATCCCGGGGGCCCTGGCCCTGGAGCGGGGCAGCGAGTCGAACGCCCCGCTGGCCCGCGCGATCCTCGGCGGCCTGCTGGCCGGCGAGCCCGCCACCCTCTTCGTCCTGCCGGCGATCTACTCCTTGATCGTCCGCGAGTCCCCCAAGGAAGCCGAGGAGCGTCTGGCCCGGCAGGCCGCCGGACACGGCGTTCCCGCAGCCCCGCCCGAGGGGGGCTGGGAGGAGGACCACAACGGCGGTGAACCGGTTTGACCCGGCCGGGTCACGAGCCGCTATGCCGTGCCGTGCTCGTGCCGGAGCCACCTCATCCTCTCCACCGACCCGGAGTCCGGCCGGGATCGTCGCCTTCCCGCGACGATCCCCGGCCGCCCCCGGGCGGTTGCGCTGCGGCCCGGCCGGCGTGGGCATCAGGGAGCAGGCCCTGGCGGACCGGGAGCATCCTCCGCCGTCGGGCAGGTCCGCACCAGGCACCGGATCGCGCCGGAGACGAAGTCCGCCAGCACCGACCCGTCTTCCAGGCAAACAGGGCAACCGCAAGCCGGATCCCAGCTCCGAGCCAGGCTTTCGGCGGCGGGCCGCCGCAACCGGGCCGCAGGCCGCCGCGCCGGCGGCACCCGATCCGCACCGATGGGGCGCAGTCTCGCCACCAGCTCGGCGGAAATCGTCCCGCCCGACTGCTCGGTGCACAACTCAACCAACGCCCAGAGCAGCGGTGCCACACAGACTACAAATGTACAAATCAGGAACTCGACCATTGTTGTCTCCTCTCCGCTGGAGGGTGGCCGCCCCGCCGAGTGTTCGAGGGGGGAACTCGATCCGGGCAGTCCGCGGAATGGACAGGTCCTCTCTCGGCTCAGCCAGGACCCTTGGGGGTGTGGGAACCTGGTCGCGGCGCCGGTCGAGCCCACAGGCAGCCCACGAAGAGCTCCTGCGGGATCCTTCCCCTGGCGGTGATCGAGCCGTCGCCATGCAACTGGGCGCATGTTGCCCAGTCGGGAGCAATGGCCTGCGGGTCGACCCAACGGGGCACCACCAAGCGGCCCCCCGCGTCGAGATCGACGGCGACGACGAAGACCGTCCGGTCCTCGCAAGCCTGGGCGAGGGCGGCTCGGGCGGTGGGATAAAGGCGGACGCGGTCGGTGACCGACTCAGGAGGCGTCAAGGCATAGAACATGATTGATTCTCATAAATTTGTATGCCATCAATCAGATCGGCCGTCGGCCTGCGCAGCTCCAGACCGGTGGAGCGCGATAATCTTCCCTGGGGAGCGCGTGATGGGAGGTGGGCCGTTCCGATCCCGGACGGTGCCAGGAGCCGGATGCGAGGAACAGCTCACGCGATGGGTTTGGGGGGAAGGGAGGAGGCGGCTAACAGCGGAGAGGAAGGCGGGACTGGCGCGAGCGATCGATGCGCGCTGCGCAGGGCCGTGATGCCGAAGGCATCGGCTCGATGGGCGAGGTGTGATCGGCAGCGAACTTCGTCGGTCGCGGGGGGTCCATGAGCCCCACCTGCTGGTCTCCACGCAGCAGGGCGATCTGGGCCGAGATCCGCGTCCGGCCTCTGGAGTGGCCAGCGGGGCGCTTCTGGAAGATTTCGGTACGATCGGGACGGCCGGGCGGGGCGGGTCGGACAGCGGGCGCTCCGAAAGCCAATCCCGCGAGCGACACGATCACCAGGACTTGGACGCGGCTGAGCACCATGCGGTCTCCAGGACATCGGGATTCAGAGCCCGCTCAGGTCGAGCGCCAGGATGCGAATCCCTTTCTTCAGACCCAGCAGCTTGACCACCTCCTCGCTCGCCGGGACCGTCAGGCTCTTCCGTGGCGGGATGCTGATCCCCGATAAGACCTTGGGCTCCTCGCCCTCCCGGCTCGACGTCCCCACCAGCGCCAGCCCATTCAGGATCAGGGGGGACGCGTTATCGATCCGGATCTGGAAGGTCGGCTTCCCCTTTTCCCGCGGTCCCTTGGTCAATTGTGCCCGGACCAGCCGGTTCAGGATTCCCTCAGTCACGGCATCGGCGAACCGCCCGCCCTCGAACGTTCCCCCGTCGCGCGCCAGGGGCAGAGTGAACTTGCCGGCCGGGACCCAGCTCCGCGCCGCCCGGTCGCTACAAGCGATCTGGATCACGGCCTGGCCGGCGGTCAGCCGAACCTGACAGGCCACCGCCGGACCCGCGGGCCGCGCGGGAATCCCCAGCTCCGCCAACAGGCCCAGCACCAGCTTGCCTTGCACAGCCGTGCGGACGAGCGCCGCCAAGGGTTCGGTCGCTGCTTCTGACCCATGCACTTCCCATAGAATGCGCCCCGTCTCGCCTTCTGTCAACGCGCCGAGATGCTCCACGAAGTCTCGGGCCAGGGTCAGCTCATAGGAGTTGGCCCACTTCGCCGAGAGCTGGGCAATCGTGTCCCAATCCAGATCGGCCGCCAGGCGCCACATCACCAGTTGCGCCACGGTCGTGGGCGCCTTGTCGGCAGCCAGCCGCTTCAGCGCCTTCTGAACGCGGGGATTGTCGTTGATCCCGGTGATATCGCCCAGGATCTGGAGCACTTCCCCCTTCCCGGGCAGGCTCAGGCCGGCCTGCGGATCCGGGGTCGAGAGGCTGACCAGCCGCGTGGGAAGGTGTCGGGTCTGCTTCGGCTTCAACTCGGCGAACGGCAGACTGGTGGGCGGGACCGACCGCATGCCGCCGCCCATCATGCCGCCCATGCCGCCCATGCCGCCCATGCCGCCCATGCCGCCCATGCCCATGCCGCCCATCATGCCCATGCCCATCATCAGGCTGCGCATGTCCCAGCTATCGTAATCTCCGCAGAAGTACATGATCATTCGTGCGAGCATCATCATGCCCATCATCGGGGGCATGGTGGCGGCCATCATCCCCATGCCGCCCATGCCGCCCATGCCACCGCCCATGCCGCCCATGCCACCGCCCATGCCGCCCATGCCGCCCATGCCGCCCATCATGCCACCACCCATGCCGCCCATGCCACCACCCATGCCGCCCATCATGCCGCCACCCATGCCACCCATGCCCCCGAACTGGCCGGTTGCACCTTGGGCGACGATGCCAGGGGGCAGAACGACCCGCAGGGGACGGCGCGTGCGGTTGGTCAGCGACATGGTCATGCGACCATCACCGCTTCCCTCGGCGCGGACCGAAACCAGGCCATCGCGCAGGGCATCCAGCAGGTCGATCATCGGAGGGTTGTCAACAGCCTTCGCCGGTGTGGGGCCAGCCTTTGCTTGAGAGGGATTCTTGGCGTCACCGGCCCAAGCGCCCGCCAGCGGCATCAGGATCAGCAAACTTCCTGTGAGAAACGCGGTCAAGGAACCGATCGATGGACGCATGGGAGTGGCCTCTTCTCCTGAAGAAAATCTGCTCATGGGACGTGACCTGACGGTTCACGTTCGACCCGGGGAGATCGGTAGTCGCGGGGTATGCGGCTAGCCTGGTAGACTTCGAAAAACAATGCGGCGATCGTATGGCGGTGCCAGTCGGTGGCGTCGTGGCCATGCGTTCCGATGCGCGCACAGGGCTCGAGGGGCGGTGTCGGTCGTGCCCGTACGCACGTTGGTCGGGTGGGGTCGATCGTCGTGGCGCCGATGGGACCACGGTCCGTCCCTGGGGGCGCACGGACGGATTGCTGCTTGTCCCCTATTGAGGGATTGCGAATAATGTCGCAGAAACCCTTCATGGTTTTTTGGGGGTGGGGATGGGAGCCAAGCCGCCTCGACGATTGACGCTCGTCCCGGGGACGGTGCGGGCCGGGGCGGAGGGGACCGAGGAGGAATTCCTCGCGCTGGTCTATGACGAGCTGCGACAGGTGGCCACTCGGCTGATGAGGAACGAGCGGCCCGATCACACGCTCTCGCCCACGGCGGTGGTCCATGAAGCGGTGATCCGGCTGTTGCGCGACCCGGATTTCGCCGCCTCGGATCGCGGCTACCTGCTGGCGTCGGCGGCGCGCGCCATGCGGGAGGTGCTCATCGACCATGCGCGGCGGCGCGCGGCCGACCGTCGCGGCGCGGGCTGGCAGCGGGTGCCGCTGGACTCGGTGGTGGACTACTTTGCGGCGCGCGACCTGGACGTCGTCGCGGTGCACGAGGCTCTGGACCGGCTGGCCGTCCTGAACGAGCGCCAGAGTCAGGTCATGACGCTGAGATACTTCGGCGGGCTGACGGTGCCCGAGATCGCCGCGGCGCTGGGGGTCTCGGTGGTCACCGTCGAGCGGGACTGGCGGCTGGCCCGGGCCTGGCTCCGCGGCCAGCTCCGGGGGGAAGAAAGGGCATGACGCCACAACGGTGGCTCCAGGTCGACGAGCTGTTCGCGGCCGCGGTGCGGCTGGAGCCCTCTCAGCGCGGGCCCTGGCTGCTGCGGGCCTGCGACGACGACGAGCTGCGCGGCGAAGTGAGCCGACTCCTGACCCAGGATGAGGCGGCGGACCGGGACGGATTCCTGTCGCCGCAGGACGGACCGGGCCGCCCGCCCGATGAGGTGGCCTGGCGGTCCACCCGCGCAGCCCGCCGGCTGCCGGACCGGACCGAACCGAGCGGCGACCCCGCATCCGGGATCCGTGAGGATTCCGGGAGCTCGGCCTCGGCCGCGTCGATCGCCGTCGGCCTCGGGCCGCAGCCGAGGTCCGAGCCCGACGCCGTGGTGCGGGCGCGGCTCCGCGAGCTGTCGGTGATCTATCTGCTGATCGTCGCCACGGGCTTTCTCTACCGAGGCGTCGTCCTTCACTACGCCGACTGGCTGATCCCGGCCCTCAACGTCGTCGTCCTCTCGGCCCTGGGGAGCATGGCCGTCCTGCTCTGGAGCCGCCGGCCCCTGGCCATGGCCCAGCTCAGGGTCCTGGAGCTGGGCATGATCGGGATGCTCGCGGGCAAGTTCGCCTTCTCCCAGTACTGGATCATGCTCCGGCATTCGCTCAACGGCGATCCGATGGCGGCGTGGTTGACGATGAAGAACGTCGTGCTCATCACGTCGATCCTGATCCTCACCTACGGAGTCTATGTCCCCAAGAGCTGGCGTCGCGCCGCGGTGGTGGTCGGCCCGGTGGCCTTGCTGCCGTTCATGATCCTGCTGGTCCTCTCCCTGCAGCACCCCGCGGCGATGGGCTGGCTGAGGCGGGGGTGGATGAACCGGGAGGTGACCCCGCTGGCGCTGTTCAGCTTCGATGCCATGCTTTTGCTGATCCTGGCCGCCGGCTCGACCTACGGCGCTCACGTGATCTCGCGCCTGCGCCGGCAGGTCGTCGAGGCCCGCCAGCTCGGCCAGTATCGCCTGCGGCGGCGGCTCGGCGCCGGCGGGATGGGCGAGGTCTACCTGGCCGAGCATCAGCTCCTGAAGCGCCCCTGTGCCCTCAAGCTGATCCGGCCCACGGACGCCGCCGACCGGGAGGCCCTGGCCCGATTCGAGCGGGAAGTCCGGCTCACCGCCACGCTCTCCCACCCCAACACGGTGGAGATCTTCGATTACGGTCGGACTGACGACGGGACCTACTATTATGTCATGGAATACCTGCCCGGCCTGAGCTTGGCGGAGCTGGTCGAACGCCACGGCCCCCTTCCCCCCGGACGCGCCGTCTATCTCTTGCGGCAGGTCTGCCTGGCGTTGCGCGAGGCGCACCTGGCCGGGTTGATTCATCGCGACGTCAAGCCGTCCAACATCTTCGCCGCGCGCCGCGGCGGGATGGACGATGTGGCCAAATTGCTCGACTTCGGCCTGGTCCTCCCCGCGGCGAAGGCGCGCCCGGCCGGCCCGACGGGAGCCGGCCCGGTCCTCGGCACACCCTTGTTCATGTCGCCCGAGCAGGCGACGGCCGACCGGGAGCTCGACGAGCGGAGCGATATCTACGCCCTCGGTGCGGTCGCCTACTACCTGCTGACCGGGCGACCCCCGTTCGACCAGGGGGGGAGTATCGGGGTGATGGTTGCGCACGCCCGCCAACCGGTCGTCTCTCCCTCCGTGATCCGCGCCGGCATCCCCGGCGACATCGAGCGCGTCGTCATGCGGTGCCTGGCCAAGGACCCGGCCGATCGGTTCCCGGATGCCGAGAGCCTGGAGCGCGCCCTGGGCGAGTGTGCCTGCGCCGGCGAATGGGACCAGTGGCGAGCCGCTCAGTGGTGGCACGACGCGAACCGCTCGCCCGCGGCGCCGACGGCCGTGGCCTGAATCGCCACCCGCAGAACGGACGCGCCGAGACCCTCGTTGGCGCACCTGGTCGCGGCCGTCCGCCGGCTATCGACCCCACGCCCCGATCGGCTGTCCCGACCGGGCACGGGCTGGGATGCCTCGAATGTCCCCACGAACGGCCTTCAGGGCACAACGTTCGTCATCGATCTCGGCCGCGGTGCGGACGCCCAGACGGCGGAGGACCGGGATCGGCGGGCACCATCCCTGGAGGGCATGTTGCAGGAAGAACGCCTGGACGACGAACGGCAGGATGAACCACTTGCGGTTCACGGTCAGGCCCAGCGTCATGCCCATCAGGGTGAGGCTCGGGGCCAGCGTCTCCACGTACCGCTCGATGTCCCATTCCTCATCGAGCTCGGCAAGACGCCGATCGATGGCGCTGGGACCTGCCGCCGCCACGCGGGCGATGGTCGCCTCCGTCCGGCGGCGAATCTCCGCGTTGATGGGTTCGACCGTGTTGCGCGCCACGCGCGACATCGTCGGAGGGAGCATGTTGCGACTCCTGCGGGCCGGGGAAGTGACCTCGAATAGATCCACATCGTTCGCTTATCGCTTGCTACCCGTAAGACTTGACTCTGACAGGGCTTCGTGAACATGGGCCCGCCTGCTGGCTGCTCGCCAGGCTCGGGCTGGAAGCCGGCTACTCGCCCGGATTCTCACCGTCGAGGTGGACCAGCCCGCCTTCGTGCTTGATCGCCTTACCCCAGTATCGCGAGCGATTCGCTGGTGCCGAAGCATCGATGTCAACCAGCTCGATCGGATACTCACCGGGTGCGGCATCTTTCCGGAGAGCCTGAACATCCTTGGACCAGTGGGCGTCACCGATGATGTGCTCTCCGCTAATGACTCGCTCGATCGTCGTCGCCTATCGCCAAACTCCCCGACAAAGCCCTGCGTTCATAGCCCGGTAGCCAACCGCGAGGATTCTGTTGCAAAAGGCGGGCCGCTCGTGCAATCATCGCGGGACTGACGATCCGCCCGCGGTTTTCCCCACCGAGGGAGGTTGCATCATGGATCCGCCAAGCGCAGACCACGACGAAAGGGCCGCGCCGAGCCGAAGAACGGCCCAACGTGACGAATCCCGCCTCGGCCGGCGGGCCTTCCTCGGCGGAGCCGCTGCCGCACCCTGGCTGGGCATCGGGACCGAGGCATCCCAGCCGCCGGATCAGTCCAGGGAGCCGACGTTCCCTGGCCTGATCGTCCGTGAGTCCGAACCCCTGAACCTCGAATATCCCTTCGCGACCCTGGACGGTTTCCTCACCCCGAACGAGCATTTCTACATTCGTAATCACTTCGCCATCCCCAGCCTCGACTCGACCACTTGGCGGTTACGCGTTGAGGGAGCGGTCGAGACGCCCACGGTGTTCGACTCCGCCGAACTGCGTCGCATGCCCTCCCGAACCATCACGGTGATGCTGGAGTGTGCGGGCAACGGCCGGATCTTCCTTGTCCCCAAGGCCAAGGGGCTCCTGTGGGAGTCGGGAGCCGTGGGCAACGCCGAATGGACGGGCGTTCCACTCTCGTCCGTGCTGGATCGGGTTGGCATCAAGAGTGCGGCCGTCGAGGTCGTTCTCGAGGGTCATGATTCGGGCGAGATCCCGGAGGAACCGAAGTCGCCCGGCATGATTCCTTTCGCGCGCAGCCTACCCATCGAGAAGGCTCGCCGCGACGTGCTGCTGGCCTACCAGATGAACGGGCGGGACCTCTCGCCCAGCCATGGCTTCCCACTCCGGGCCATCGTCCCGGGCTGGTACGGCATGGCCTCGGTGAAATGGCTGAAGCGAATCCTGCTCGTCGAGCGGCCCTTCGCGGGCTACTTCCAGACGCTGGACTACGCCTACTTCGAGCGACAGCACGGCATCCCGAGCCTGGTCCCCCTGACGGAAAACCAGGTGAAGGCCCAGATTGCCCGTCCCGCCCGCCAGGAGGTCGTACCCAAGGGCCGGGATTACCGGGTCCATGGGGCGGCCTGGGCCGGGGAATCGACGGTCGCGAAGGTCGAAATCAGCACGGATGGGGGGAAGACGTGGGCCGAGGCGACCTTGACAGGAACGGCTGTCCCCCACGCGTGGCGGCTCTGGGAGTGGACCTGGCGGGTTCCCAACGCGGCGGGGCCTGGCTCGATGATGGCCCGGGCGACCGACGCGCGGGGCCGTGTCCAACCGTTGACGCGCGACACCGACCGGCGGGCCGTGATGATCAACCACCTCGTACCGGTCGAGCTGGAGATCCGTTGAGGCCGAACTGACGCCCAAACGAGGACGGGACGAATTCCAGACGCCCTCAGCCGCTCGGCGATCGCCCAACACGAATCACGGCCTTGGAGAAAGTGCCGAGCGGTACAAAGCGCGGGTAGGGCGGCTCTGAGTAAGAAATGAATACACGAGAGCCACCCGGTGGTCCTCTCCGATCTTCGAGGACTTCGAATCGGTCGCGCCGGTCCAGCTTTGATACCCGACTCTTGATCTTCCTTCCAAACGGTGTCGTCGTCCCATCCAGCACGAGCCTCTGCTCGAGACGCCGAATCGGACCGGACCAGACGAACAGATTTGAGATTAATAGATCAGATAATGAAAATCTCAAAATGGTGATGGCTGAAGAAAAATTGCTATGCGATGTTCTTCGTAGGAAACGACCGCCTGGGCCTGGGGAACTTCAGGGCGAAGCGAAGCAACAAGGTCTTCGCCTGCTCGCTCATGTACTCCGAGAGGAACGCGAGGTCGGATTCGCGAGCGAATAGCGGCACTTCATCATAGAAGGGGACCTTGTGGTACTGAGACTAATCCGCCCGATGATCCCGTGTGAGGACCTTCCAGAGATTTGAGTCAATACTATTGACATTCCTCATACATTCCATCCCGCATTTCGATCGCGGCTAATTCGCAGCGGGCATGTTGACTGATCGTCGGCGGGCATCGGACCACTAGGGTGGAACAGTGAGATCGGCCGCCGCCAGCCGGGCGATGATGCGGTCGATGAGGCGGGCCAGCAGCGGCGCGGCCCGGCGGCCCGCCTCGAGCACTTCCGCGTGGGTGATCGGCGTGCCCAGGACGCCGGCCGCGGCGTTGGAGACCAGCGCCAGCGCGAGCACGTCCATCCCGGCGTGCCGCGCCACGATCGCCTCGGGGACCGTCGACATCCCCACGACGTCGGCGCCCAGGGCGCGGAGCATCTTGATCTCCGCCGGGGTCTCGTAGCTGGGGCCGGGCATGCAGGCGTAGACCCCGGGCACCAGCTCGATCGCCAGCCGCTTCGCTTCGTCCCGGGCGATCGCCCGCAGGTGCTTCGCGTAGACCTCGGTCATGTCGGGGAAGCGGGTCCCGAGCCGCTCGTCGTTCAGACCGCGGAGCGGATTGGCGCCGATCAGGTTGAGGTGGTCGGTCACGACGACAAGGGTCCCCGGCCGGAGGTCGGCCCGGATTCCCCCCGTCGCCGCGGTGAGGATCAGGGTACCCACTCCCAGCCGCTGAAGGACCCGGATGGGGAAGGTCACCGTCTCCAGGTCGTGCCCTTCGTAGTAGTGGAATCGACCCTGAAGCATCAGCACGGTCGACTCGTGGAGCTGGCCCACGACGACCTGCCCCGCGTGGCCGGCCACCGTGGTTGCCGGGAAATGGGGGATCGCTGGGTAGGGGATCTCGACCCGGTCGGGGAGCCGGTCGGCCAGCTCGTTCAAACCCGAGCCCAGCACGACGGCGATCCGGGGCGATGCTCTGATCGCGGCCCGGATCACGGCGGCGGCCTCCTCGGCCCGGGTGTGCAGGTCGGGTGCGGGAGAGGGCAGGGGGGTGGTCATAGCAGGACTCCGGCGATGCAGGCGGACAGGTAGTTGGCCAGGGTCCCGGCGAGAAGGGCTTTCATTCCCAGCCGCGCCAGGTCGTGCCGCCGCTCGGGTGCCAGGGCGCCGATGCCGCCGAGCTGGATGCCGATCGAGCTGATGTTGGCGAACCCACACAGCGCGAAGCTGGCGATCACGACCGAGCGCTCCATCAGCACCTTCTTCTCGATCAGGTCGCCCAGGTTGCTGTAAGCGATCAGCTCGTTGAGCACGGTGCGCGTGCCCAGGAGCTTGCCGACCTCGCGCACGTCGTCCCAGGGGACGCCCAGCAGGTAGGCCACCGGGGCCATGGCCCAGCCCAGGATCGCCTCGAGGGAGGTCCCCACCAGCCCCAGCCCCTTGTTGGCCAGCGCGATCAGGCCCAGGAAGGCGATGAGCATGGCGGCGATGTTCAGGGCCAGGTGCAGGCCGTCACGGGTGCCGCGGGCCGCCGCGTCGAGCAGGTTGGCGTCGGTCGAGGCCTCGGCGCGGTGCACGGTCCCCAGGGTCTCGGGCTTGTCGGTCTCGGGGACCAGGAGCTTCGAGAGCAAGATGGCGCCGGGTGCCGTCATGATGACCGCGGTCAAGATATGGCGCGGCTCGACCCCGAAGGCGAAGTAGGCGGCCATCACGCCCCCGGAGACGTGTGCCATCCCCGAGGTCATGACCGTCAACAGCTCGGAGTTGGTCAGTCTGGGGAGGTACGGGCGGATCGTCAACGGCGCCTCGGTCTGGCCCAGGAACAGCGAGGCGGCGACGTTGAGCGACTCGGCCCCGCTGGTGCCCAGGAACCAGGCCATCACCACCGCAAAGCCCCGGACGATCCACTGCATCAGGCCCACATGGTAGAGGACCGCGAAGAGGGCCGCGACGAAGATGACCGTGGGCAGGACGCGAAACGCGAAGACGAACGCCACCGGCCCCTGGGGATTCACCAGGGCCTTGCCAAAGACGAACTCGGACCCCGCCAGCGCGCAGTCCAGGATCGCCTTGACGCCCTCTCCGGCCTGCCTCAAGAGCTCGACGCCGGCCGGTAGGCGCAGCACCAGCAAGGCGAACCCCCACTGCAGCACCAGCCCCCAGAAGAGCACGCGCCCCGAGATCGCGCGGCGATGGTCCGACAGGAAGACCGCGACCCCCAGGATCGCCAGCATGCCGAACCCGCCGCGGATCCGGTCCGCGATGTCGAGCAGGTCAATCGACTCGGGGACGGAGAACTCCCCGGACCACGGACCGACGGAGAATTGATACCGCTTGCGGATCTGGACCGGCCCGATAACGACCTTCGGCTTCGGCTTCCCCGCCGGCCGGGCCGCCGGCCGCGGCTGCGGCGGCTGATCCGGCACCGTCTTGACGGCCGGTGGCTGGAGTGGGGTTTCGCCCGCTTCCTGGCCGACGGCGACCCCGGCCACGATCGCCAGGTATCCCACCAGGACGGTGATGCCAATGCGAACCCTGTGCGGCATGGCCTTGACCGAATCAGTCAAAGGATGATTGATGGGGATCTGCATCGAAGATTTAACCACGAAAGACACGAAAGACACGAAAGAAGAGAATAAAGGCATTTCCTTTCGTGCTCTTCGTGCTTTTCGTGGTTAAATATCCCTCAGAAAAACCAGTTCGTGCGTGGGCGATCCAGTGTTCGGATTCACGACGAGGATCGGGACAGTGGGGTCATGATCCGCTCGAGGATCAGCGGTCCGGGCGTGGCCGGCTCGGGGCCGATCGTGTAGGCGTCCCGGATCAGCGCCCGGGCATCCTCCAGCCGGGATTCGTCGTTGACGAATAAGGTACACAGCGGTTCGCCGATTGCGACAGGGTCCCCGACCTTCTTGTGCACGACGACCCCGACCGCGTGGTCGACCGGGCTGTCCATCCGCGCCCTGCCGGCGCCCAGGAGCATGGTCGCCTGGCCCACCGGTCGCGCGGCGAGGCGCTGGACTGTTCCGGCGGTCGTCGCCGTCAGGACCACCTGCCGGCGCGGGGACGGCAGCCGCGCGGGATCCTCGATGACGCGCGGGTCGCCCCCCTGGGCCTGGATCAACCGGCCGAAGCGCTCCAGGGCGGTTCCGTCGGCGAGGGTGCGCCGGCAGGTCGCGCGCGCCTCGTCGAGCGAGCCGGCGAGCCCCCCCAGGACCACCATCTCGGCCGCCAGCTCGATCGAGAGGTCCACCAGGTCGGCAGGTCCTTCACCCCGGAGGCAGTCCAGGCTCTCGGCTACCTCCAGAGCATTGCCCACGGCGCGGCCCAGCGGTTGATCCATCCGGGTGATCAGGGCGACGACCGACTTTCCCAGGCCCGAGCCGATGCCGCACATGGTCCGGGCCAGTGCCCGCGCGTCCTCGAGCGCCACCATGAACGCCCCGTCGCCGGTCTTCACGTCCAGGACCAGCCCCTCGATCCCCTCGGCCAGCTTCTTCGACAGGATCGACGCGGCGATCAACGGGATGGATTCCACGGTTGCCGTCGCGTCGCGCAGGGCATACAAGAACTTATCCGCCGGGGCGATCTCGGCGGTCTGGCCAATCAGGACCAGGCCGCAGGCGGCCAGGACGTCCCGGTACCGCCCCAGGTCCAGGTCGACCCGGAACCCCGGGATCGACTCCAGCTTGTCGAGGGTGCCCCCGGTGTGTCCCAGCCCCCGGCCCGAGACCATCGGCACCAGCACCCCCGCCGCCGCGGCCATCGGCGCCAGGACCAGCGACGTCTTGTCACCGACTCCCCCTGTGCTGTGCTTGTCGATCTTCGGCCCGGGGATCGCGCCGAGGTCGACCATCGTCCCCGAATGGATCATGGCCTCGGTCAAGGCGGCCGTCTCCGTCGCATCCATCCCGCGCCAGAGAATGGCCATCAAGAGCGCCGCCCACTGGTAGTCGGCGACCTCTCCCGTCGCGATCCCCTCGACCATCACGGCGATTTCCGCCGGAGTCAGGGCCTGTCCATCGCGCTTCTTGCGGATGATCTCGACGGCTCGCATGACGAGTCCATAGAAGGGAGAATGGGTGCCAGCTCCGCCGCGGTCAGTTCGCAAGTCCCCGTCGCCGAACGAGTGCAACCCCCAGGGTCCATGCCATCCGCAATGGTTCCGTGCGGGAGAGATCGCCGTTGCCGACACCCAGGAGGCTGCTGGCGGTTTAATACTCGAGACGGGAGCAGGATCCGCCGGCAGCCTGCGGTTCGCTCGAGGCTGGGGGGTCCCGAGTCTACTCCAACTGCCGGGTTGATGCAACGAGTTGGCGGCTTCCGTCGCACCCTGAGACCTCCTGGTTGCTTGATCTTCGAGTCGTCGACGAGCCAAAACGACGGGTAGAACCGGGGGCGCGCCGTCGCCCCGGCCCCGGAAGCCCTGCCGGTCCCGCCGTGGGCCCGTTCATCCGGATGACGAACCGGTCGGAGAAGAGGAGCCACGACGATGCGGAAGCCACACCTCGGTCTGCTTGCGTTCCTGGCACTGAGCCTCCTGGTGGGGTCGCGGCCGGCGATCGCCGGCCAGCGCCGCGGAGGCGCCCACGTCCAGGGACCGAAGGTCTCGGCGGCCGTCCACGGCAACGCCGCCGCGGCGCAGTTTCGCCAGATGCAGCAGCAACAGCAGCAGTTTCAGAAGGCCCTGAAGCAGCAGGCCCGGATGGAGCATCAAGCCCAGAAACAGCACCCGCGGGGCTCCCAGGCGACCAAGGGCAACACGTCCTCCGCGACCCGCTCGAAGAAAGGCCGTCAGCGGTCGCAGTCGGCTGCAACCACACACGACGCGGAGCCAACGCAAGGCACGCAAGAGTCGGGGCATGCCAACCCGCAAGCGCACACCGCCGCGCCGTCCACGCCCCCGGCCAGCGCCACGCAGCCAAAGGCCAATCCCGGCCAGCCGGATGCTCCAGCGACCCAGGCATCCGGAACCACTCCGACCTCGATGCTCCAGCAGAATCCGCAAACGGCCAGGCCGGCGAGTGTGCTGGGGCCGAACCCCACGAACACGGCGGCGACCGTGCCGACTGCGCAGCAACCGCTGAATCCGCAGCCGGCGACGTCAACCACCACGACGCCCACGACCGCAACCACCACGACGCCCGCGGCCACAACCACGGCCACCGGGACGCCCGTGACCACGAATCCCAACCATCGAGTGGGAGGCGGCATGGGCATGAACGGGGCACGCAACCGGTTGCCCGGGGCCATGAATCAGGGGGTGATTAACCATCTCCGGATGGCCTACTCCCGGCTCCAGCAGGCCGACCACGACTATCAGGGGCATCGTGCCCGTGCGGCCAGCCACGTCGTCAACGCGCTGCGGCACCTCGGAGCCTCCACGATGTCCGGCTCGGGAATCAACCCGGGCGCAGGCCGAATGCCTCAAGCCCAATCCGACGGATTGCTCCGGGATGCGCTCTTTCGGCTGAATACCGCGCAGAGCGAGCTGGGGAGCCGGGGCAACATGGCCGCAGCACACCACGGCAGTGCCCGGTCCCAGGTCGTGGCGGCCATCGGCGAGATCAATGCCGCCCTGAACATCCGCTAAGCATCGACCACGGCGGTTGCGGTCCCGAACTGGCGGTCGCCCGCGTCGCCGAGTCCGGGGTAGATGAACCCGACTTCGTTGAGCCGTTGGTCGACCGCGCCGACATGGATCGGCACGTCGGGCATGGCCTGGCGGACGCGCGCGATGCCTTCGGGTGCGGCGATCAGCGAGAGCAGCTTTAACCGCGGCACGCCGGCCCCCTTGAGGATCTCGCAGGCGCGGACGGCCGAGCCCCCGGTCGCCAGCATGGGGTCCACCAGCAGGGCCAGGCTCACCCGCGGACGTGCCGGGAACTTGTTGTAATACTCGGTCGGCCGCAGCGTCGCCTCGTCGCGGAACAGCCCGATGTGCCAGACCTCGGCCGCCGGGAACAGTTCCAGGAGGCCCTCGGCCATCCCCAGACCGGCCCGGAGGATCGGCACAATCCCCACCACGTCGGCCAGAGTCCGTGTCGCCGCCCGGCCCAGGGGTGTCATCACTTCGCTGGCGATCGTCTCCAGGTCGGCCGTCGCCTCGTGCCCCAGCACGATCGCCAAGGTCCGAACCAGTTGCCGGAACCGCGGCGGCGGCGTGCGCGCGTCCCGCAATTCCGAGAGCATGTGTTGCATGATGGGATGCTTTGAGGCGGTCACCATGGCCGTGGTCCTTTTCTTCCGGTTCGTCCTGAGTTCTGAGGTCGGTGAGTCCCGAGCGGTCCGGCTGTGTGCGCATGGTACTTGATCCTCCGCCGCGAAGCAGGGTGGATCTCGTCGTGGATTTGGGATATGATCGGGCGATCACTGCGGCTCGGCTTGCCCGACGGGGCTCCTCCGTCCTACACTGGCCCGAGAGGCGATCCGGAACGGCATTTGAGCCCCCGGATGGGGGCGTCATGGCACGAGCCCGGGGGTCAGCCCGCCCCAGGACGGAAGGACGAGACAGGACCATGCCCGTTCAGTTCGCAGTGCTGGCCAGCGGCTCGAAAGGGAACTCGACGTTGGTGCGCGGCCAGGGGGCTGGCGTGCTGATCGACGTGGGGCTCGGGCCTCGGGCGCTGGGGCATCGGCTGACGAGCGTCGGGGCGAGCTGGTCGGCGGTTGCGGCGGTGATCTTGACGCACACCCACGGCGATCACGTCGATACGGGGAGCTTCGCCGAGCTGGCGCGTCGGCGGGTGACGGTCTATTGCCATGAGGGTCATCGAGCGGGATTGGCGGAGGACCCCGGCTTCCAGCGGCTGGAGGCGGCCGGGCTGGTCTCCTGTTACGATGATCGGCCCTTCCTCAGCGGCACCGGGTTGCGCCTCGAGCCGATCCCGCTGCGGCACGACGCGGGCCCGACGTTCGGGTTCCGGATCGAGGTCTCGGCCGAGCGCCGCGGCCGGGTCGTCAGCCTCGGCTATCTGGCGGACACCGGGAGCTGGTCGGAGCCGATGGTCGAGACCCTGGTGGATGTCGACGTGCTCGGGGTCGAGTTCAACCACGACGTGGCGATGCAGAAGGCCTCCGGGCGTCCCCGGCTGCTGATTGCGCGGATCCTGGGTGATCAGGGCCACCTCTCGAATGGGCAGGGAGCCGAGCTGGTGGGGGCCGTCCTGGCGCGGTCGCGCCCCGGGGCGTTGCGGTACCTGGTGCTTCTGCATCTGAGTCAGCAGTGCAACCGGCCCCGCCTGGCGCTGGAGGCGGCACGGACGGCCGTCCGCGCCGCGGGCCGCCGGGTCGTGGTCCACGCGGCACGGCAGGACCCGGCCCATCCCAACCTGTGGATCACGCTGGGCCGCAGGGCGGGGGTGGCCCAGGGGCCGCACCCGGCTCTGGGCCGCGGGGGCGTGCGACCACGGGATCGGGCCAGTCCGTCCGCGTCCGCCGGCCCGGCGCCGGTCCTCACCGGCCTGATCGCCCAGGACCGCGACCAGGATGTCCAGACCGGGGGAGCCTCCTGACCGTGGCCCATTACTTCGCCAGCGACGTCCATCTCCGCGCCGATCATCCGGAGCGGGACCGCCGCTTTTCCGCGTGGGTTGGCCGTCTCACCCCGGCCGACCACCTGGTCATCGTCGGCGACCTGTGTGATTTCTGGATGGCCGCGCGCCGGGGTGAGGACCCCCTGACTGGTTGCCCGAGCCTCCGGGCCCTGGCGGAGTTCCGCCGCCAGGGGGGATCGCTGGCGGTCATGGCCGGGAATCACGATGAGTGGCTCTGCCCGGCGTACGCCCGCGAGCTGGGGGCGGAGATCCTCACCGAACCGCAGGACCTGACCATCCACGGCCTGCGAATCCGCCTGGTCCACGGCCACCGCCTCGGCGCGCGGCGGTTGTGGAAAGCCGGGATGGAGAGCCGGGGCTTCTTCCACCTGTTCGGCCGTCTCCCCGGCCCGGTCGCCCGGGGGCTCGATCGCCTCCTGACCTGGAAGAACCAGCGGGGCCTCCTCGCCGACGAAGAGCGCCACCTGCGCGTCTACCGCGCCTATGCGGCAGCCTGCCGCGACGTGGCCGACCTGGTCGTCATCGGCCATGTGCACCGCCCGGTCGACGAGCCGCAGTGCCGACCCCGCCTCATCGTTCTGGGTGGCTGGCAGTGCCATTCCAGTTACCTGTGCATCGACCTCAGCGGTGCGAGTTTCCACGTGGACCACGAACGAGTTGACCGCCCGGACCCGACCGCCTTGCCGTGCAGTCCGCATTGATGCACCAGTATGCCGATACCGAATCGGATCCCAAATGCCAGATTAAAGGATGCTGGATTCTCGTTAAGCCTATTTAAGATTCAGGATTATCTGGAATCCGGAATCTGGAATCCGGAGTTCCAGACCGAGGCGAATACCGATGCGATTCGACCATCATCTGCACACGTCCCGTCACTCACCCGACAGCGAGATCGACCCGCTGGATTTGGTGGAACGCGCCCTGGAGATCGGCCTGGACGGGGTGGTGATCACCGAGCACGATTACCAGTGGGATGCCGCGGAGCTGGGCGAGCTGGCGAAGCGGGCGGCACCGTTGCGGGTGTTTTCCGGCGTGGAGGTCTCGGCGCGGGAGGGGCATTTCCTGGTCTACGGACTCCCCACGCTCGCGGAGGTGTCCCCGGGCATCGAGCTGGCCGAGCTGGTGCGGGTGGTCCGCCGGCACGGTGGTGCCATCGTGGCGGCGCACCCGTTCCGCTGGGACCAGCCGTTCGATGCGATCGTCGCCGAGCATGGGCCGGTCTTCGACGCGCTGGAGCTGGTGAGCAAGAATGTCTCGGCCGAGATGCGCGCCCGGACCGAGGCCCTGCTCCAGACCTTTCCCATGGGGACGACCGGTTCGAGCGACGCCCACGAGATTCCCACGATCGGCTGCTATTTCACCGAGTTCGATCGGCCGGTCCGCTCGATCGAGGACTTCGTGGCGGCCCTGCGGGAGCGGCGCGGCCGGCCGCGGCACCGGCCGGGCGCGCCCCTGACCAGCGGCCCGGTCTGAACGGGGTCGGCGCGGCCGGCTCGAGCTGGCGCGAGGCCCGGCTCCGGTTCCGAGATGTTGCGGCCGGTGGGACTGCGGGTCGCGGTGCCATTGCCAGAGCCACCGTTGCACCACCTGCTGCTCGCCGCGGACCTGCTGGATCAGCCGCGTCAGCCGCTGCTGGAACTCGCGGCGCTGCGCGTCGGAGAGCGGTCCGTGCCTGGCCTGCTCGAGCAGGGGGCGCAGCCCGCGCAGGTCCGCACCGGCCTGTCCGTTGAGGTTTCGCGCGACGGCTGCCAAACGCTCCCTCGTCCCGCTCAGGGAGCCACCCTGGAGTCCGACCCGACCGAGCTCCGTCAACGCCCAGGCTGTGCTCTCCAGCGCGAGAAAACGATGAGTCAGCACGTGCTCGATGCGGTTCGGGTCGGTTTCCCACTGATCCTGGACGAACTGAGCAACGCCGCAGGCCGCCATCAAGAACCCGGTCACAACCCCCGATCCCCAGGCCGATGGTTTCGAGACGTGGCTGAGGAATCGGGAATGGGCCAGCCCCAGCGCCGAGCCGACCAGGGCGCCGCCGGCATGGCCCCAGTTGTCGAAGAAATTGGGAAAGAGCATCCCGACCAGCGCCGTCAGGATCAAGAAGATGGTCATCTGGCGACCGAGGAGTCGGCGGGCGCGCCGCCGCGACCGCCAGCCGGCGACGGCGCAGAGCCCCACCAGTCCCAGGATCACCACCGAGCCGCCCCCCGAATGGACCACCCGATTCGAGCCGATCCCGTAGCGAATCAGGGCGGAGACCAGGTTCCCGCCCGCACCGGTCAGGCCGTAGATCAAGACGAGCTGCGGGCTGCCGTACCAGGACTCGACGAGGGTGCCCAACTGGTACATCGCCAGCAGGTTGAGCCCGAGGTGGATCAAACTGTAATGGACGAAATTGCAGGTCACGAGCCGCCAGACTTCACCCTGGGCCAAGCCCTGGAGGGTCAAGTCGCCGAAGTGATGGCCGTTGCCGAAGCCGGGGAGCAGCCAGCGGAACCAGGGCAAGGGGTTGCCCGCGGCGCGATAGGTGTAGGTCATGGCCGCGAAGACCACGATCCAGATCAGGCAGAAGGTCACGGTCGCCGGGAAATCGCGGCACTCGCGGACCAGGAGGCTTCCGAGTCTTTGAGCCCTCGAGTCCTTGGGTCCTTGAGTCGAAGACACGGAGGCATACCCCTGTTCACCTGGGGTCAACACTCACGCTCGTGCCAGGCCACCCGCTCCGGAGGCTGTCGTGCCGGATCATCGCTTAGAGACTGGAGTTTTGCAAATCGCCCGCCACGACTGTTAAAATAGGGGAAATCGACCCGTTCCGCCCTCAAATTGCCCTGGCGCATTTGGGTCATCGGAGCATCTGATCAT
>JAJPJC010000543.1 GCA_021324445.1 Isosphaeraceae bacterium | reverse complement strand
TGGAATCTGGAATCTGGAATCTGGAATCTGGAATCTGGAATCTGGAATCTGGAATCTGGAATCTGGAATCTGGAATCTGGAATCTGGAATCTGGAATTCGAATCACCGCATCGCCTCTCGGGGATGCGCGGGCCGTGCGAAAAGATCGGGAAGCCGAATCGAGAGGCGCAGGCTCGTCCATGACCGCCTCGTGGGAACCCCTGTTATCGCGGGCACGAGTGGCCTTTGCCGCCCGGTTCGGCGGCGAGCCGGCCGCGATGGGCTGGGCCCCTGGCCGGGTGGAGCTGCTGGGCAACCACACGGATTACAATGGCGGCCTGGTGATGTCGGCGGCGATCGACCGGGCAACTGTCGTCGCCGGCCGGCGCGCCGAGGGGCGTGAGGCTCGGTTCGTCTCGGTCAACCTGGACCAGGCCGACGCCGTTCCGCTCGACGCCATCGAGCGCACCGAATCCGGGGCCTGGACCCGTTATGTCCGCGGCGTCTGCTGGGCTCTCTCCCAGTGGTGCGGGCCGCTGAAGTCGGGCGTCGAGGCGGTCATCGTCGGCGACGTCCCGCTGGGGGGCGGGCTGTCGAGCTCGGCGAGCCTCCAGAGCGCACTGGCCTGGTTCTTGATCCAGCTCGGGGTGGTCCCGGGCCGATCGAGCCGCGCGTTCACCCACGACGTCGGCGACCTGCACCGCATGGAGCTGGCCCTGACGTTGCGCCGCTGCGAGAACGAGTTCGTCGGGGTGGGCTCGGGCTTGCTCGACCAGTTCTCCAGCCTCTTCGGCCGGGCCGATCATGCCTTGTTCCTCGATTGCGAGACGATGGCCCACGACCGCCTGCCGCTGGGCAAGCCCGGGCCGGCGATCGTGGTCTGCGACTCCCTGACCTCGCGCCGGCTGGCCGATGGGATGTACGACCAGCGGCGCGCGGAGTGCGAGCGCGTGGTGGCGGCGTTCCGGGACCGGATCCCGCACCGCGGCGAGTTCCACCTCTCATGGGTCTCGCTGGAGCAGCTCGAGGCCGCCTGGGACCAGCTCGACCCGGTGGGCCGGCGTCGAGCCCGTCACGTGCTGAGCGAGAACGAGCGGGTGCGGCAGGGGGTCGAGGCCCTCAAATCGGGCGACGTGATCGCCTTCGGCCGGTTGATGTTGGCCTCGCAGGCTTCGAGTCGGGACGACTTCGACAACAGCTCGCAGGCGCTCGATGAGCTGATCGCAGCGGCCGAGGCCGCCCCTGGCTTCCTCGGCGGCAAGCTCTCGGGTGCCGGCTGGGCCGGATGCACGGTCAACCTGGTCCGGGCCGAGTGCGCCGCCGACTTCGCCGAGGCGGTGCGGACGTCCTACGGGGTCAAGACCGGGATCACCCCGGAGATCCACATCTGCCGCGCCGCCGATGGGGCCTTTGGGCGGGACCTCGAACCGGCCCAATCTTGAACGCCGGTCCCGATCGTCGGACACTGGAGGAGGAAGCTCGTCTCGGGGAGGACCATCCATGTCCTGGGCCAGGTTGCTCGCGGACCTGATCGTGGTGTTTCACGCGGCCTTCGTGGGTTTCGTCGTCTTCGGCCTGGTGCTGATCCTGGTTGGGGTTGCGCTGCGCTGGGGCTGGATCCGCAACGTCTGGTTCCGCGTGACCCACCTCGCCGCCATCGGGTTCGTGGTCGCCGAGGCACTCGTCGGGATGGTTTGCCCACTCACCGATTGGGAGAACCAGCTTCGCCGTGCGGCCGGGCAGGCGAGCTATCCGGGCGACTTCATCGGCTACTGGGCCCATCGCGTGATTTTCTATCGGGCCGAGCCGTGGGTGTTCACCCTGATCTACATCCTGTTCGGCCTGGCGGTCCTGGCCGCGTTCATCCTGGCCCCGCCCCGATGGCCCGGCAAAACGTGGAGCCAGATGCGGAATGAGCCGAGCCAGGCCGAACTGCGTGCGTGAGCGAGCCGCAAAGTGGGTCAGGCTTCAGCTTGACAGGCTTCCAGGAAGTGACTCGAGCCCGACCGGGTTCCGCGTCGGGCTCAAGCCTGACCCACGTATGCTTCTTGCGTGCCAAAATCATCCGAGGAGGCGAACGATGACGCGCTGGATGAGACGTCGTGTCGGTTTCGTGGTGTTCCTGGCTGGACTGCTCTCCGGAATCCCGCCGCGATCCGCGACGGCCGAGACCTGTCTGTCGCCGTATGTGAAGCGGCTGGACCGGCCGGAGAAGTATCTGTACGTGTTCTGTGTCGACGCCGACGCGAAGGACAACGATTTCCTCGCCGTCATCGACGTCAATCCCGACAGCGGGACTTACGGCACGATCCTGCACACGGTGGATCTTGGCACGAAGGGGAACGAGACGCACCACTGGGGTTACACCGACGACCGGACGAAGATCTGGGCGGGTGGCCTGTTCTCGAGCCGGATCTGGATCCTGGACGTGGCCTCCGACCCGGCCCTGCCGCGGATCGAGAAAACGCTGGAGAACGTCCCCGAGTTATCGGGCTTATCGGGTCCCCACAGCTATTACGCGTTACCGGGCCGGATGCTGATCAGCTTCCTTGGCTCGGCGAGTGGCGGCCTGCCGGCGGGCCTGGCCGAGTTCACCAACGACGGCACGTTCATCCGGCGGATCGATCAGCCGGAGAAGGCCCCCTACGGTTATGACGTCGCGATCAAGCCGGGTTTGAACCGCATGGTGACCAGCAGCTTCAGCCCGTTGCGCAACTACAAGAAGCCGCTGGCCCAGATGGACCTGAAGGACTTCGGCAGCGAGCTGATCATCTGGGACTTCAAGAACCGCCAGCCCTTGCAGGTGGGCAAAACCGGCCTGGCGCCGCTGGAGGTCCGCTGGAGCCTCAAGCCCGAGAACAACTACGGGTTCACCAACTGCGCCCTGGATAACTCGATCTGGCTGTTCCGGGCCAACGGCGGCGGGTCCTACGAGTTCAAGAAGGTCATCGACACGGGCGCCCTCCCGGCCGACCTGCGCCAAAGCCCCGACGACAAGTACCTCTACGTGAGCTGCTTCGGCGACAATTCGATCCAGCAGTGGGACGTCACCGACCCCGAGCACCCCAAGCTCACCAGCAGCGTCGTCCCTTGCGTCCAGCCCAATATGATGCACGTGACCGGCGATGGGAAGAGGATGTACGTCTCGAACTCCCTGCTGAGCACGCTGGACCACTCGGGACGCTTCTACGTAAGGCTGATCCATATCGGCGTAAGTGGAATGCAGGTCGATCCTTTCTTCAACATCGACCTCAACAAGTTCCCCACAGGACCGGCTCGTGGTCATGATATGCTGATCAACTAACACGTTCGTCGTGAAACCAGGGGGTAGCAAAGGGGGTAGCAAACGGGTGCGGCCCCCTCCTTTCGGCCAACCCCAGCCGGACATTCATGTTAGGGCGAATGCCGGGGGTAGCAACGCGGTTAATCGACGAATGTCCAGGAAAAAAGAGGGGCCTCGCCCTCACGGGCAGGCCCCGTTTCGTTGGTTGGGATGTCGCTTCGATCAGGCGACCCGTTCGTAGCGGGCCACCTCGTTGGCCGAGAATCGCACAACTCCTCCGATGTGCTTCCGCTTGAGTCGGCCTCGCTTGATCTCCCGATAGATGATCATCCGGCTGACACCCCACCGGGCCACCAAGTCGGTAATCGTGAAGAAAGGCTTGAGGGTGGACGGTGCTTGGCTCATGGCTCGCGTTCCTCGGGAGCCGACGTCGCGCCGACCTCGAACCCCTGCGGCACTCGAACCGAGGGAGCTGGTCGCGTTGAGGTCCCCGAGAAACTTACCCAACGATCGACTTGACCGGTGGCCGGAGGATCTCGGTGAAGCTCGACGGCGCGTTCGAGTGGCTGCCCACTCGCCCGCCGCATCCAAGCATGGAATGTGACGGGCGTCGCGTTCTGGCGAGATCGCGATCAGCGGGCTGACCAGCCCCGTGGGAGCAGGATCGTCTTCAGGTGCGGCTCGAAGATCACCTGCGGTCCCGTGCGATCCACGCCGACCTTGATGCCGTGCGCCGCATGGGCCGTATGGCTGGACAGGTAGATCGCCACGTCGGGCACCGGGGCCGGTGGTGGCGGGGTCGGGGTTGGCGTGGGTGCCGGCGGCGGCGTGGGGGTGGGGGCTGGCGTGGGGGTCGGGGCCGGCGGGGTCTGCCCGATCACCGTAAGGAGCTGGGCCAGGTCCAGGCCCGAAGGGCTGGCGCCGGTGGACTTCAGCCAGAGGGTGTTGACCAGGCCCCACGCCTCTTCCGCGTATTGCTCGAACCAGGCGTAGGTCATCGGCTGGACCTTCGCCCAGGCGGCCCGGGGTCGGCGGCCCGGAGTCAGGCCAATTTTTTCAAGTTTTTTTGGTCAGTTCGGGCCGATCCAGGAACCGGACCTGAGCCCAGGCCAATGGTGGGTTCTGTCACGTCTTCGGCCATGCCCGGTTCTCTAGCGGCCGCCTGCGATTGGTCCAAGAAGCGACGGCCCAATAATCCGACCGGATTCCCTCCGCAACGGCAGGGTCGTCGAGGTGCTTCCCGCCCGCTCGGATGCGGCGCTACGGAACCGCTCGACCCACGCACCCGTTGACCTTTGCTCGTCCACCGAACGCCGGTAGAATTTCGGTGTCGAGAATCAACCGGTGAGACACTCATCATACCTCTTGCCATTCACCAAGACCCAGTGCCCTTGCATGTCGATGAGGCAGGAACGATTCGCGTCGGGAAGACGCGTATCACATTGGATGTTTTGTTGAGCGATTATCGGCGCGGCATAACCCCGAACCAAATCGTGGAGCAACTGGATAGCCTGACGGTCGCCGATGTGTATGGAGCTTTGGCCTACTACCATCGGCACAAGGATGAGCTGGACGCCTATCTGCAAGACCGGGCCGAAGATTCCGCTTGCCGGCAGCGGGAGATTGAGGACACGCAACCCACCTTCGACCAGGTCAAGTCGCGGATCTTGGCCCGCAGGACCGGCACAGATGCTTCCGCTGCTCAGTGATGAGGACGTGCCCAGGTCGATCACCGACGGGCTGTGCCAGCATTTTCCCGGCGTTGACGTGCTCCGGGTGCAAGACGTGGGGCTCGGGAACACCCCGGATTCGATCATTCGGGTCAGACCCCTCTGAGAGTCTGTTCCTAAGGGTATCTGAGCCCCCGAATGGGGGCGGTGGTCAATAGCCAGGGGCGGAAGCCCCTGGGAGAGCGTTCCGGCGCCTCCCCTTGGAAGAGCCCCGCAGGGGCGACAGTCACCCCTGTCGCCCCTGCGGGGCTCCTGGGAAGAGAGGGGGGGCTCGGC
>JAJPJC010000132.1 GCA_021324445.1 Isosphaeraceae bacterium | reverse complement strand
TGGAATCTGGAATTCCGAATCTGAAGTCTGGAATCTGGAATTCCGAATCTGAAGTCTGGAATCTGGAATTCCGAATCTGAAGTCTGGAATCTGGAATTCCGAATCTGGAATCTGGAATTCCGAACCCCTCCGTGGTTGCAGCCGAAGGCGATGCGAGGACCTCTACGGAACGCTCCCCGCGCGCCCGCGCAGCGGACGCCCCTGGGCCGTGGCATACGCATCGAGGATTCCCGATCGGCCGGGGTGGATGGCCTCGAGTCCGAGCTGGGACTGCTCGGCGTAGGAGAGGCGTTGGTCCGTGCCGGCGAGGATGACGAGCCGCTGGCCGTCCGGGAGGTGGAGCAGCTCGTCGATGTCCTTGAGGTCGCGCTGAGGCAAGTGGGGCAATGCTGTGCGAAGGATGAACCGGAGCCGCCCACCGGGCGAGGGGCCTTCGGCCAGCGGGCTGGTGCTGGCGCCGGGGCGGGCAGGCCCGGCCTTGGGTCCACTCGGGCTGACGACGGCCACGATCTCGAAGGGATGGTCGCGGTTGCGGCGGAGGATCATGGTGCGGAGCCAGAGCAGGTCATGGGTCACGGTGTGGCGGAACACGACCTCGCGGATGCCGTCGACGGCGGTCAGCGCCAGGACCACCAGCAAGAACGCCCCCAGCACGCGGCGCTGGCGGTCATCGTGGCGGCGGGCCCAGCGATCCAGCGCGCGGACGAGCCAGACCGAGACCAGGATCAAGTCCAGGGCCAGGTGCACGCCCAGCGCGGTGGCGGAGTCGGCCCGGCCGTGGAGGAGGTCGTCGACCGCGTCGCGCAGGTTGGCGCTGGCCCACCACGCGACCGACAGGGCGGTCGCCGGTGCCAGCCAGGTGAGGGTCCGGACCGGCACGCGGCGGTTGACCAGGTCGGCGATCGTCTGCGCAGCCAGCAGGCTCAGCGGCACGAGCACGAGCAGGTCGAAGGCGCCTTGCGGCCCACCGGGCCAGGCCGCCGGGGCCAGACCCGCGACGGCCAGCCAGATCACCCAGAACGAGCTGCCCAGCGCCTCACGGCTATTCGACTCGTCCACCAGCGCCAACCGGATGGCCCGCACGGCCCCGAAGAGGCCCAGGGGGAGCGTCACCGGCGCCAGCTCGATCAGCCGCGCCGCCAGGCCCACCGGGCGGTCGACCAGCAATTGCTCCGGGGGGACGCTCCAGGCCGCGATCGCCTCCCAGCCATGGGTGTGGACCATCAGGACGAACCAGGGCAAGACCAGACCCAGCGCGAGGACCAGGGCCAGCAGCCCGTTGACCCGGCCGGGATTGTCCCGCCAGGCCAGCCACCACCACCGCCGCCGCGCTGCCGACCCTCCAAAGGCGGTGCGCAGATAATCCTGGTGCAGCAGGACGATCGGGATCGCGATCACGGCCGTCCCGGACTGGGCCAGCAGGGCCAGTCCCAGCGCCAGGCCGCCGAAGATCGCCCAGACCGCGGGACCGGCCCACGGCCAGGGGCGCAGCGACTCGATCAGCACTCGCTCGTGCCAGCCATAGGCCAGCAAGACCGCCAGGACTCCACACAGCGCCAGCGTGCTCGGCGTCGCCTCTTGCATCCGCAGCAGCAGGTTCTGGTTGAACCCCACCAGGATGGCCGCCGTCAGGGCCAACCCCGCGCCGCGCCAGAGTTGGCCATGGAGGTAAACCAGCACGACGGCCAGCGCACCGGCCATATAGCTGGGTAAGACGCTGGCCAGGGGATCGCGGTCGCTGCCCAGTCCGAAGAGGGCGGCCTCGAGCCAGGCATACAACGGCGGTTGGAACGCCACCGCCCGATATGCCGCCGACTCCTGGAGCGGCTTGATCGTCTCCGCGGCGGGCATCTGGTCCAGCACCATCCCGTCGAGCACCGCCAGGCCCCGGAGGCCCCAAAGCGGGCCGGGAGGTGTCAGGTCCCAGGCGTTCAACGCCGCCAGCCCCGGCAACACGGCGACCAGCACCACCAGCGGGAAGACCATCGCCGAGCGCGGCGCCGGGCGGAACAAGGGATGAGCCACCACGACCGGCGCAGTCCGGGCGCGCGACCAGACGGGACCGCGGCCCCGAGCCGGCTCCCCGAGCACGGCTCCCTCAGCCCGCCACCGCGATGTTCGTTCCGGTTCCATCCGACCCGATCCTCCCGCGCATCCCGCCCGGGCCCCATCCAGCCTCGCCTTGGCTGATCCGACCAGGGCGAACCATACCAGAATCGCCCGGGTTGCGGGAGAGCCGTTTCCGGTCAGTCGTGTCGAGCCGGCCGCCCCAGGCGACGAGTACGGACGTCGAATCCGCGCACTCCCAGCCGGGAGTACCGGCCCGAAAACCGCCCGCCGGGCACCGGGCCACGGGTGGACCTGACGCGGCTCCAGGGTATGATGTCCAGGAGACGCGCGGCTGGAAGACGGAGGCACGATGATCCATCCCTTGATCGACCCCAAGCGGACTCAGCTCGAGGAACTCTGCCGGCGATACCACGTCCGGACCCTCGAGCTGTTTGGGTCGGCGGTCGGTGGTCGATTTGACCCGAAGGCCAGCGACCTTGACTTCCTTGTCGAGTACCAGGATGTGCCCGAGGGAAGGACCGCCAGGAGCTATTTTGGTCTGCTCGCCGAGCTGAGGGATCTGTTCGGTCGCGAGGTGGATCTCGTCGAAACCGTCGCGATTCGCAATCCCTACTTCCTCCGGGCCATCGCCCGAGAGCGGTTGGTGGTCTCTGCATTTTGAGTCGCTCGAGTATCATCCCCGGTCGAGCTCGGCTCAGGCGTGATCGGTCCCGGACGTGTCCCGCTCGCGGGCCGTGGTTTCATCGCGCCGGGCCTGGATCTTATCGAGGTTGCGCCGCAAGGCGGCCAGGCCGTTGTCGCCGGTGATGTGTTCGCGGAAGGGCAGGGCCAGGCGGAGCAGCTCGGGATGAGCGATGCCCACGTCATCGATGGCCTGCCGCAGGACGTCCAGGAACTCGTCGAGCCCTTCCTCGGGGAGTCGGGCGCGCGTGACCAGGGCTTTCAACTCGGTGAGCGAGGCCGGCAAGGGTCGCGCGGCGGCCGGCGAGGCCGGTGGATGAGCCGTCGCGACCGCGCGGGGGCTGGAGGGCCCCGCTGCCGCTGCGGAGCTTCGCTCCAGGGCCGACTCGCGCTCCCGCAGGGCCTGGGCCTCGGTGTCGCGGGCGCGTCGGCCGGTCTCGATCGCCTGGAGGAGCTGCTCCTGGGCCTCGGCGACGTACGCCGCCCAGTCGGTCGAGAAATCTTGCCGGAACGCCTCGATGTAGCCCGGCTCGTACTGCCGGGAGAGCCATTTGAGCTGGTGAAACACCCGGTGGGAGAGGGCCTGGAGCTCCTCGGTCATCTCAGTATCGCGGTCGTGGGACGCCTGGTAGTAGCGGAAGCGGCCGATCCAGACCTTCAGCCGCGCGTATTGCTCGTGCTTGCCCAGCGAGCCGAACGCGTTCAAGCCGGCATCGACCTCGTGGGCCAGGAGCTGGAGCTGTCCGCCGGGGAAATGGGCCTCGGCATCCCACAGCAATCGGTCTTCGGCGGCGAACGGCTCGGCCAGCTCCGGCTGGAGCCGGTCGATTTCCCGTCGCAGTGCGCGATACTGATCCGTGGCGCTGCGGAGCTCGCGCCGCGCCTCCTCGACTTCGCGGGTCACCTCCTCCAGGTCGATGCGGCTCTGCCGCCGCGTCCGTTCGATCTCGGCCTGCGACGCCGCGATCAGCCGCTCCGCATCGGCCTCCGAGGTCAGTGACGACTTGTACAAGGCGAGCTTCCGCACCAATTCCTTGAGCAACTGCTCATCCGTGTCGGCCTGTTCCAGCGCCCGCAAGCTCGCGGGCCGCACCACGCGCAACCGCTCCACCGCCCGCCGCGCCCGCAACTCGGCCGCCCGGAACTGCTCGGCCGCATGCTGCGTCTCCGCTTCGATCTTACGCGCTCGCGTCTTGGCTTCCGCCTGGCGAACGAGCTCCGCGAGCTTCTCCAATGCTGGCGTCATGGTCATTGCTCTCGTACTCTACTACTCGGGGATCTGGTCTATTTTCGGATCTACTCCCAGGCTCGACCCGCTCCCCGCACCGCACGCCAGCCATCCAATCACCCCTATCTATCCAGCCCTATTGCTAAATGCAGTCACGATAGCAACATAAACCGGGATGGCATATCGACTGACGTCAGGACGTTCGCGAATCGAGCCGTGAATGCATCATACAGCACCGGCGGTCAAAGGTGAACCCGGCGGCGGGTCGGGTTGGGAGATTCTGCGGACCGGGCGGAGCTTCCGTGTTGTGGCGCAACGGCGGTCGCGGGTAATCTGACGCCGGAGGGAAGTGCGCCATCGTGAGACCAGGGACGGCGGCCGGATGGGATTCCTGATCGATCGGGCCGTAGCCTCTCGAGGTGGTTCCATGCGCATCATGTCGATTCTCCTGATGGTCGTTGTACCGGCATGGGCCGGCGTTCCGTCGCCAAGCCACCACGAGGACGGAGCGGCGGGCGCGGGCGGGAACCTGACCGGGACCTGGAAGCTGGTCGTCCTCGGCTTTTCTTACGGCGACCACGAGCTGGCGATCGTGCAGCTCGATGAGCGGCCGGCCACGGCGACGGCCGCGATCGTCGCCTCGCAGCGGATGCTGCTGGGCATCCCCACGGCGGCGGAGGTCGCGCTCAAGGGGGATCGGCTGACCCTGGCGCTGAAGGGCCGCTCGGGCGGGCACGAGTTCCAGGGCCGGCTCGTCCACGACGGACCGGACGCAGGCAAGTTCCTGGGGATCTTCCCGATCCGGGGCGAGATCTACCCCGCCCGGCTGGAGCGGACCACCGAGCGAAGCCTCGGCCCGCTCCAGAGCAGTCCCCTGATCGCCAGGTACTATGCGGCGACGCGGGAGCGCGATCCCAAGGCCAAGGTCAAGAAGCTGGAGGCCCTGATCGAGGGCAACACGCGGAGCTCGAGCCACTGGATCTACCCCGACCTCTTGAGCGAGGCCGCGGCGGCGGGCTTGACGGGGAAGGAGGTCGGCGCCCTGGTCGGTCGCTGGATCGACGAGGCCAAACCCCATGGCGAATCCTGGCTGAGCGAGGTCCGGATCAAGGCCCTCCGGGCGATCATCGACCACCCGCCGTACGCCCAGACCAGCCTGGAGCTGGCCCGAGCCGCCAACGAGGCGGTGGGCGAGCAGGTCTCCGCCGAACAGCGGTTGTCGCTGGCACGGCTCCTGGCGCGAGCGGCCGGGCTGGCGGGCCAGTCCGACCTGGCCCGGGAGGCCGCGGCCCGCGCCGATCGGCTCGAGAGCCAGGTCGACGCCGAGTACCTGAAGAAGCTGCTCCCCTTCCAACCCGCCCGGTACGCCGGACGCAAGGACCCCAAGGCCGACCGGGTGGTCCTGCTCGAGCTGTTCACCGGCGCCCAGTGTCCCCCATGCGTCGCGGCCGACGTCGCCTTCGACGCCCTGTTGAAGACCTACCAGCCGACCGAGCTCATCGGCTTGCAGTACCACCTGCACATCCCCGGTCCCGACCCCCTGACCACCAAGGACTCGGAGGCGCGGCAGGAGTATTACGGCGACGCGTTCATCGGCACGCCCACGACCTGCTTCAACGGGCGAGCCGAGGCCAGCGGCGGCGGACCCCTGTCGGCCTCCCGGAACAAGTACGACGAGTATCGCCCGATCATCGACCGGGAGCTGGAGGGACGGAAAGCCGCCACGATCGAGCTGTCCGCCACGCGCGCCGGCGATGCGATCCAGGTCGTCGCGAAGGCGAGCCTGCCGACCAAGGCCACCGCCCGGGAGAACGACAAATCTTCGAAGAAGGCGGAAGCCTCCGCGACCAGGCCGTTCCTGCGGCTGGCGCTGACCGAGGAGTCGATCCGATACATCGGCGGCAATGGGATGCGCTTCCACCACCACGTGGTCCGTGCGTTCCCGGGCGGTCCGAAGGGGAAAGAGCTGGCCTCCGGCGAGGGGCAGGTCACCGTCACGATCAAGCTCGCCGAGTTGCGGCGCGATCTCGAGCGATCCCTCCGTGACGTGGCCAAACAAGGGGGATTGCCCAAGGCCCTGCCCGAGTTGGCGCTGAAGGACCTCGCGGTCGTCGCCTTCGTCCAGGACGACGCCGACAAGCGCGTCCTCCATGCCGTCTCGGTGCCGGTCCGGGAAGCCAGCCCCTGATGCGCGACAGGATTCACGGAACACCAATCGCTCGGATGTGGAGATTGCAATGCGAATGCGGATGCGAACGGTCGGGCTGCTCGGTCTGCTGGCGATCGTTGTCGGCTTCCAGGGGACGGCGCCGGGCGTCCGCGCCAGCGGCCCCGAGGACGGCCTCAGCCCCGAGGAGAAACAAGCCGGCTGGATCTTGCTCTTCGACGGCAAGAGCCTGGATGGCTGGAAGACCAGCAGCGGCCGGCCCAGCAAGGTGCCGGTGGAGCAGGGGAGCATCAACCCGCACGGCTGCGGCGGCTACATGATGATCCACGAGAAGACCTGGTCCGACTTCGTGCTGGCGCTCGACTTCCGGATCAGCAAGGGGTGCAACAGCGGGGTCTTCATCCGAACCTACCCCCTGACGCCGCGCCCGGGCAAGGACGTCGGCTTCAACGGTATCGAGGTCGCGATCGACGACACCACCACGGCCGGTTATCACGACACCGGGGCGATCTATGACCTGGTCAAGCCGTCGAAGAACGCCATGAAGCCGCCCGGCGAGTGGAACCACCTGGTGATCACCTGCGACGGGCCGAAGATCGCGGTCGAGTTGAATGGCGAGGTTGTGACCCGCATGGACCTCGACCAATGGACGGCCCCCAACCGCCGCCCTGACGGCTCCGAGCACAAGTTTGACGTCGCCTACAAGGACCATCCCCGCTTCGGCTACATCGGCCTCCAGGACCATGGCGCGGCGTGCTGGTACAAGAACATCAAGATCAAGCCGCTGGGGCGATCGAAGCAGTGAATTGAGACGACTCATCGGATTGAAGCCGTCTGGAGAGGGATCGCCGGGCCGATCGCCCGGAAGATCGAGCCTCTCAGATGGGTGACCAGTTGCTCAAGTATTCCAATCGATCCTTCATGTCGTCGGCTCCGAGGATTTTCCCCAGGTGCAAGAGCCTCTTGAAGAGATCACCCAGCGGTCGTTGCTGAGAGACGATAACGCCGCAGTGGTGACGACCCTGGATCATCCACTCGTGGTGCAGGCGAGCGAAGTCGGCGACGTTGAAGGTCACCACAGCGCGCCCCTCAGCGGTCGCCCAGGTGAGCTGATCGAGGTCGCTCTGGCCGAGACGACCGGCCTCCGGTGTCGAGATGGCGTCGAAGCCGGCCGCTCGAAGTTGGACAGCGACCTGGCCGTGAATATCTTCATCCGTGAAGAAGTGGACGAGGATCATCCGGGCCGGGGACCTCCAGGCCAGCGGTGCTGCGCGGCGATTTCGTCGTCGGCCGCCAGATCGGACTCGATCTCGAGAGGATGGTCATACGCGTAGGCCAGGGCGTCATGCACGTCGGCCGGCCGAAGGTGGGGGTAGTGCTCGATGATTTCCTCGACCGTCATCCCTTGGCGGTAGAGGGTGAGGATGACGCTGACGCGAATCCGCGTTCCCACGACCACGGCGCGACCGCCGCACCGATCGGCAACCTTCTCGATCCTGCGGTAGTCTACCAGAGACACGGACGACCCCCCTCCGTCTGAAACCCCACGAGCCGTGTTCATCCTACCCCGAGCCAAGCCAGTCCTTCAAGCCAAGGTCCGACGTCGCAACCGAGCCCCCTGGCGCACGCGTCCCGACCGGAGTGATTCGAGAATTCTACCAGATCATCGATGGTGATTCCTGGCGATGCGCAGCCCGTTGACCCGCTCGCGGTTGGCCGGCAAGTCGCGGCCGCGGGTGGCCGAGCGGAGGACGACCGGGTAGTCGTGGAACGAGCCGCCGCGGAGGACTCGGTGAGTTCCCTTGAGAGGGCCGGTCGGGTCGTGAGCGGGCAGCCGCTTGTACGCGTGCTCGTCGTACCAGTCCCAGCACCACTCCCAGACGTTGCCGTGCAGATCGTGCAGGCCCCAGGCATTGGGCCGCTTCCGGCCGACGGGGTGAGTGTGACCCCCGGTGAGCCGCTCATACCAGGCGTGCTCGGCCAGCTCCAACTCAGCGTTGCCGAAGCTGTACCGGGATGTTGTCCCCGCCCGGCAGGCATATTCCCATTCGGCCTCGGTCGGCAGGCGATACCCCGTCCCCCTCCAGTCGAGGACGTGAACCATCTCGCGGTCGATCTCGTAGAACGGCTCGAGGTCTTCGCGCTCGCTCAGGATGTTGCAGAACCGCACCGCGTCGAGCCAGGAGACGCTGTCGACCGGATGCTGGTCGGTCGGCCGGTTCGCCACCTTGTCCCGCCCCCGGCCCGCGACCGAGAAATGGCTGGGGTTCTCGGCCATGACGGCGCGGTACTGCGCCTGGGTCACCTCATGAATCCCGAGGTAGAACGCCCGGCTGATCCGCACGATGCGGCTCGGGTGTTCGTTGGGAAAGCCCTCGCCCTCGGGCGAGCCCATGCCGAAGGTGCCGGGAGGGATCCGCCTGAGCGTGATCCGGCCGACGCGGGTCGTGAGGAATTCGGGATGGACCACCGGCCTACGCCTCCCTTCCTTCGGCTCGGAGGCTGTCGGGGCGATTCCCTTCCCGGCCGGCGGGGACGTGGCCGGAGCCGGCGCTTTCTCCGACCTGAGCTCGTTCCGGACGACGCCGGCGGGGGCCGGCGAGACTGCCTCCGGCCGCAGGGATTCCTTCGTCTCGGTCCTCTTGGAAAGGTCCTGCGCGAGGGACGCGGTCGAGACCGAGACCGGGGGCATCTTCGCCTCCGGCTGGCCGTCATTCTGGACGAGGTCCTTCGACGCCGCGGGCGCTGCCTTCGTCCTCGGCTCGGGTTCTGCGCTGGCGATCTTGGTCGGAATCACAGGATCTGACTGCGGCTGGGGCTGCGGCGGCGGGTTGACCGCAGCACTCGATCCAGCGCGGTTCGGCTTGATCCAGCCCTGGCCGGTGCCCTCGATGGCCGCGTAACCGATCACCAGGAGCGCCACCGCGCCGGCGGCGGCGAGGGCGAGGAGCCGGCCGGACAGGAGCGGCGCGGGGGACGCTCGACCCTTGTCCGGATTGCGCCAGCGCGACCGGGGGCTCCGGTCCTGAGCTGGCAGAGGGGATGGCTCGGCCTGGCTGGCAGCGAAGAGGGTCCGGGCCGCCACGGTCGCCGCCGGGTCGCCACCAGGGCTCGATTGCGGTCCCGGCTCGGTCGCTGGCTCCGTGCTCGGAGTCGGCCGGGGCGTCTCGCGCATCGCGCGGAGCTGGGCCGCCAGCGCCGCGGCCAGCTCGGCCATCGAGGCATAGCGGTCCTCCACCTTCTTCGCCATGGCCTTGAGACAGATCGCCTCGAGCGCGGGGTCCAGGTCGGGCCGGTGCCTCGAAGGCGGCGGCGGCTCCTCCGTCAAGATCTTCCCCAGGATGTTCAGCACCGACCCCTCGAACGGCAGTCGTCCCGCCAGGAGTTCGTAGAGGATGACCCCCAGCGCGTAGATATCACACCCTGGACCGATGGCGCGCGTCTCACCCCGGACCTGTTCGGGGGGCATGTAGGCGGGTGTCCCCAGGACGGTACCGTCCTGGGTCAGCCGGGCTTCGACCGCTTCGTCGCGCCGGGCCAGGCCGAAGTCCATGACGATCGGTTCGCCCCGCGCGCTGATCATCACGTTCGCGGGTTTCAGATCGCGGTGGATCACGCCGCGCGCATGGGCCTCCTGGAGCGCCGTCGCCAGCTTGCGGACGATCTGGGCTGCCTGACGCTGTGAGCGCGGCTTCCCCTTCTCGATCAGGCCCGAGAGCAGGCGGCCCTCGAGGTAGGCCATCGTCAGGTACGGGGTGCCGTCCACCTCGCCAACGTCGAAGATCGGGCAGAGGTTCGGATGCAACAGCGCCGCGGCGGCGCGGGCCTCGCGGAGGAACCGCTCGAGATCGCCGGGCGCCGGCTTGTCATCGCCCCCGAGGCGCGGCACCTTCAGCGCCACCAGGCGGTCGAGCTGGGTATCGCGGGCCAGGTAGACCGCGCCCATGCCCCCTTGGCCCAGCGGCTGGAGGATGCGATAGCGACCGAACGTCTCCGGCAAGGGACGGGCCATCCGCGCTCCCCTTCGATTCCTGGTCGCCTGTGACCAGCGAGCCGGGCGCGCGGGCCTGGATTCCGCCCAGGAACTCGCTCGGGCGCCAGCACGCCGGGCATCGACCCGAATCCATCGGGTTCCCACCACTAGCGTATCGCAACTCGCCGGCAATCTCCAACCGGTGGCGACGCCCTGTTCAACAGGGGAGCAGCTCTCCCCATCCATCCCTGGCGATCGTTGGAACGAAAACACAACCGGCCTCGTCGTCCCTGGCACTCTTTCTGTGTGGGATTCCCCATCCGTTTCGACGTTCCACGAGGAGAGACTGCCCTGCGACAGAACCGTAGGATGCGTCCGATGGTCGATGCCCTGGAGGTTCGCGAGGCGCCGTCCACGATCATTGCGGTCACGCCGAGCCCGGAGCCCGAGATCCCTCCGGTGGTGCCCCTCACGCCGCTCCCGCCTTCTCCCACGCCGTCCCCCACTCCCGAGCCGGTTCCGCCCAGGTGAGCCAGACCGCCAGCTTCGCCACCGAGAATCACAAGACCCTGCTGGGTCCTCACCCGGTGGGGTCTTTCTCGGTCTTGCCCGTGCGGATCGGCAGAGCCGTCCGCCACCGTCTCCTCGCCCACCCTGGCAGCTTGACCAGGACGCGCGCGATACTCAGATGAGATCGCCGGCGGGGCGGGGGACAAGAATCGAGAGAGCGAGGGCTCGGTGTCGCGGATCACGAAACGCATGGCCTTATGGATCGTTGCCATCATCGTTCTATCGCCGGTGGCTGGGCTGGCGATCCTGAGCTCCCTGGCGAAGCGGCCCTCCCACCTGGGAGTCGTGGACGGCCGGCTGGCCCCTTGCCCGGACTCGCCGAACTGCGTCTCCACTCAGGCGACCGACCGGGAGCATCGCATCGAGCCGCTCTCCTTCGATGGACCACCCGACACGATCATCGCACGGCTCAAAGCGGCCATCACCAGCGTCCCGAGGATGCGGATCGTCACGGAGCAGGACGGATACCTCCATGCCGAGGCCACGAGCCGGATCTTCCGCTTCGTCGATGACGTCGAGTTCTTCGTCGACCGGGAGTCAAAGCTCATCCACTTCCGCTCGGCATCCCGGGTCGGCCGTTCCGACCTGGGGGTCAATCGCAGCCGCATGGAGCGGATTCGCAGCGAGTTCCTGAGCCTCAGCCGAAGCGAACGTGACTGATCCGCAGCCAAACGACTCATCGAGTACACCCCATGAAGGATCAACGACCGTGAGATTCCCCGAAGACAAGATCACGGAAGCCATCCTCCGCCCCGAACTGAACATTCGCACGAGGGCGGTCAGCTACTTCGCCCGGTGGTTCTCCGACGACCCATCCATCATGACTCAGGTGATCGAGGCCGTGGAGCCTTATGGCCGGCAAGCGGCCGACCACGTGATCGGGTTCTCGCGCGACTTCCGGGCAGATCAGCACCGCCCTGTTCTACCAGGTCCGGTCCCAGATGGGGATCCGCACGGAGTGGCGGTGGGTCAAGGAGTCGGGACCGGAAGCCACCGAGTCGGCAAGAGCCGAAGGGGAACGGAAGACCCACCCAAACGACGATCTGGTCGAGGCCGCCCAGGCTTGCTTGCCTTACGCGATACGCGAAGAAGCGGCCTGTCATGTTGCTCGAGCTCCCGAGCCAGAAGATTTATGCCTATCCCGACGAGGGGTTCAAGGGCGACCTGAGCCCGCGGTCCCAGGCCATGCTGGAGTCCCAGTACGAGCGGGCGCTCGCCGAGGGCAAGATCGTCGTCTTCGTGCGGGACGACGAGACGCGGCGGCTGGTGTCCATGGCGTTCGATGAGGAGTGAACCGAATCGCTTGCATCCCCCATCCCACGCGAGAGGATCCGGCTCATGAAACCTGGCGCCCGCGACATCCGACACAAGGTGTGGATCACCGGCGACGAGCTGACCGAGCTCAAGCGGCACGTCTACTCGATGGCCGAGTCCTCCGGGCTCGACCGCAAGATCGAGGCTTACAAGGGGACGCGGCCCTTGACCCTGTATCGTTGGGATTTGGACTGCTTGATGGATGTGATCGGGTACGAGCTTGAGGATGCGAAGCAGTATCCCGACAAGAACGCGCCCGAGTATCGAGCCTTGAAACGGCTCGGGGATCGGTTACGCGAGGAATACGACCGGCATTACGGGAAGGAATGAGATGAGGATCTTCAAGAAACAACTTGAACAATTCGTCGCTTCAGACCCCGAAGGGGTCGAACCGCGACCCTTCGGGCCGCCGGAGACCGTCCCCGGCACGGGCCGCGTGCGCCTCCCCATCGCGAGGCGCGCTAGCACCGCCGGCCGGTCCATTTCAGGGCGATCATCCCTAGTGGGGGCAGGACGAGATTGAGCGACTGGTGATGGCCGTGCCAGGAGACCGGAGCGGTGGAGACCCGCCCGATGTTCCCCTGGCCGCTGCCGCCGTAGAGCGTGGCGTCGGAGTTGAGGATCTCCTCCCAGGTGCCGCTGCGCGGGACGCCGATGCGGTAGTTGTGCCGCGGGACGGGGGTGCAGTTGCAGGCGATCAGGATCCGATCGCCGGGGTCCTTCCCCTTGCGGAAAAGGCTGATGACGCTCTGCTCGGAGTCGTGCACATCGGCCCAGGCGAAGCCATCGGGTTGGCAATCCCGCTGGTGGAGGGCCGGCTCACGACGGTAGGTGGTGTTGAGGTCGCGGACCCATCGCCGCAGACCCTGGTGGGACGGTTCGCCGAGCAGGTGCCAGTCCAGGCTCACATCGTGGTTCCATTCCGCCCACTGGCCGAAGTCGCTGCCCATGAACAGGAGCTTCTTGCCGGGCTGGGCGTGCATCCAGCCCAGGAGCAACCGGAGGTTGGCGAACTTCTGCCAGGGATCGCCCGGCATCTTGTTCAGGAGCGAACCCTTGCCGTAGACGACCTCGTCGTGCGACAGCGGCAGCAGAAAGTTCTCGGTGAACGCGTAGAGGCCCCGGAAGGTCAAGAGGTTGTGGTGATGCTTGCGGTACAAGGGATCCAGCGCGACATACTTCAGGGTGTCGTGCATCCAGCCCAGGTCCCATTTCAGGTCGAAGCCGAGCCCGCCGACGCTGGTGGAGCGGCTGACCATGGGCCAGGCGGTCGACTCCTCGGCGATCATCAGGACGCCGGGGAACTCGGCGTGGACCCGCTCGTTGAGCCGGCGGAGGAAGACGATCGCCTCGAGGTTCTCGCGGCCGCCGTACTCGTTGGGGACCCACTCGCCCGGGCCGCGGGAGTAGTCGAGGTAGAGCATCGAGGCGACGGCGTCGACCCGCAGCCCGTCAGCGTGGTAGGTGTCGAGCCAGAACAAGGCATTGCTGATCAGGAAGTTGGCCACCTCGGGCCGGCCGTAGTCGAAGGTGGAAGTGTCCCAATCCCTCTGGAGGCTGCGGCGCGGGTCGGCGTGCTCGTACAAGGGTGTGCCGTCGAAGCGGCTCAAGCCATGCTCGTCGCGGGGGAAGTGGGCGGGGACCCAATCGAGGATCACCCCGAGGCCGCGGCGGTGGAGCGTGTCGACCAGGACCATGAAGTCGGCCGGGGTGCCGAACCGGCTGGTCGGAGCAAAAAAGCCGACCTGCTGGTAGCCCCAGGAACCGTCGAAGGGATGCTCGCCCGGCGGCAGGAGCTCGACGTGAGTGTACCCCATCTCGTGGGCGTAGTCGGCCAGCCTGGGCGCGACTTCGCGATAGGTCAACCAGCGATTGCCCTCCTCGGGCACGCGCATCCACGAGCCGAGGTGGACCTCGTAGATCGTGATCGGCGCGTCGAGCCTCTGAGCCGTGCGGCGGTGAGACATCCAATCCGCGTCCCCCCACCGGAAATCGGCCGGGTTCCAGACCCTTGAGGCGGTCCTCGGCCGTTCCTCGGCGAAGAAGCCATGGGGGTCGGCCTTCTCGATCGGCAAGTCCCCGTCGCGCGGGGTGATCGCGTACTTGTAGCGCGCGCCGGGGCGCGCACCCGGGATGAACCGTTCCCAGATCCCGCTCCAGCCCCGGGGGTGCATCGGGTCGGCGTCCGGGTCCCAGTCATTGAAGTCGCCCAGGACCGAGACCGCGCGCGCGTTGGGGGCCCAGACGGCGAAATTGGTGCCGAGGGTCCCGTTCAGCTCGACGACGTGGGCTCCCAGCTTCTCGTACGAGCGGTAGTGGGTCCCCTCGGCCAGGAGGTGCAGGTCGAAGTCGCTGAAGAGCGAGCCGGTGATCGGCCGGAGGCGGACGGTTTGGGAGACCGCCGGCGTGGCCGGGGCCGGCTTCGCGGCCTCCTCCCGCTCGATCAGCGCCGCGATCCCCCGGAGCGGGATGCCGACCCAGCTCGGCCGGTTGTTCAGCTCGTAGAGCAGCTCGTAGAGGGCCTTCTCGAGCGTATAAGCCTCGAGCAGCCGTGAGAGGGTCGCGGGGTCGTCGGGGAGATAGGGTGCCCCCTCGGAGACGGCGCGGTATTCGCGCCAGAAGCCGGCCGAGGTCCAGGTCTGCCAGAGCCGGGCCCACGGCTCGAGGCGGTCGAACTCGTCAGGTCGGGACTGGGTGAAATCGAACAGGGCCGCATACGCGGCGTAGTCGAACGAGCGGAGCATGCCGACGACGTCCTTCAAGGGGGAGCGCTTGGCCCGGCGTTCCTCGACGCTCCGGGCCGGCTCGCCCTCGAAGTCGAGGAGGATGAAATCGCCGTCGGCGCGGAGGACCTGACCGAGGTGATAGTCGCCGTGGACACGGGTCTTGACCACGTTCGGGGTCATCTGGGCCAGGGGCTGGAGGTGTTCCCGGAGTCGGGACGCCCCATCGAGGATCCGACGGGCCAGGGGTGCGCACCAGGTCGGGAGCTGGACGGCCTGGGAGTGGAGCAGCCCCAGCGCCTCTTCGAGCTCGTCTCCGACGTCGGCGCTCAGCTCCGCGAGGTCGGCTCGGGTCAGCGGCTCGGGGAGGAAGGCGGGGTCATCCCGCTCGCTGGCCAGCGCGCGGTGCAGCTCCGCGGTGCGCCGGCCCAGCCGCGCTGCCGAGCGCCAGGAGTCGCCGTTCAGGTGCTTCACCGCCGGCGGGGGTTCCCGGCCGGCCAGGTCCAGGTAGGACCCTCCCGCCTCCGCCGCCAGGTCGGCGCGCGGCCTTCGGCGGGCGATCTGCTCGAAGAAGTCCTTCAGCTCGTCAAGGGCATGCTCCCAGCCGGTGCCCTGATTGGGGACCAGCTCTTGCAAGATCGCCAGCGAGGTCGGATCGGCGCGCCGGCGGTGGTACTCCAGCGCGCCGGCCACCTTCGGGACTCGGTCGAAGCCGGCGCGTTCGCTGAGGAACCGGCCGATCTCGAAGTCGGGATTGATCCCCGGCTCGACGCGGCGGTACACCTTGAGGATCAACCGGTGGTCGAAGAGGACCGCGGTGTTGCTCTGCTCAGCCTTACCGCGGATCACCTCCAGCGGCACACCGGACGGCCCGCGCACCCGGGCGAACTGCCCCGTCCGGATGGCCCGGACCTGCCCCGAGCGGCCGGGGATCGTCCGTTCCTCGGCGATGGCCTCGAGCAGGGCGTGGCAGACCTCCGGGTCGGCCAGACCGTCGGAGAGCAGCCGGTCGCCGCCGGGTCCGGGAAGCCGCGCAATCACGCGGCCGGGCGCCTCCCGGGTCAGTCGCTCGGCCGCCGGGCCGGAGACCACCCGGATGGGCAGGAAGTAGGTGTCGGCCTCCCCCGCGCGATAATGGGCCTCGACCCAGAGCAACACGGCTCCCTCCGGGAAGCCCCGGGGCTGAGCCGAATCGACGATCCGGGTGGTCGACAGCTCGCGAGCCTTTCCGGCATACCAGCGCTGGCGCCGGAGGAATTCCGGCAACCCCTCCCGCTCCAGGGAATCCCGGAGGTCTCCCTCCAGCAGGCCCTCCCAACCCCGATCCGCACGCAATCCCGACATGGTCGATGGCTCCTCAGATCCGTCGGTTGGAGTCGTAGGGTGGGTGAAACCCACCAATGAAATGCCTTCGGGTGAACGGTGGGTTTCACCCACCATACACATCTGAAATTTAACAATCTAAAATATATCTAGAAATAATAATCAAAATCCCTTTCCGTCTTGACCTTGCGCCGGACGCGAAAGATCTGGGCCGGGCTGGCCGCCGGGTCGAGCTGGACGAAATTCGCCTCGCCATGCCAGAGGAACCGGGCATCGCCGATCAGGTCGTGGACCTGGTAGGCTTCGCCCGGTCCCGTGCCCAGGCCCAGCTCGGCAACCGGCACCCGGACCCAGCCCGACTGCACATGGTGCGGGTCGAGATTGACCACGACGAGGATGATGTTCGACAGGTCGGGGGTCGCCTTGCCATAGAAGAGGATCTGGTCGTTGTCGACCGGGTAGAACCGCAGGTTGCGGTTGTGCTGCAAGGCGGGATTCTCGCGGCGGATCTCGTTGATCCGGGTGATGAGGTCGCGGAGGCTGGCCGGGTCGTCGAGGTCCCAGTGCCGCGCCTGGTACTTCTCGGAGTCGAGGTACTCCTCGGAGCCGGGCCGCACCGCCTGGGAGACACCCAGCTCGAACGGCGGGCCGTAGATCCCATAACTCGCCCCGAGGGTGGCGGCCAGGACCAGCCGGATCTGGAACGCCGCGCGCCCGCCGTACTGGAGATATTCCGGGAGGATGTCGGGCGTGTTGGCGAACAGGTTCGGGCGCATGACCTCGGCCGTCTCGGTCTGGGTCAACTCGGTGAGGTACTGGATGAGGTCGGCCTTGGTGTTGCGCCAGGTGAAGTAGGTATACGACTGCGAGAAGCCGCCCTTGGCGAGGCGGAGCATCACCTTGGGCCGGGTGAAGGCCTCCGATAAGAACAGGACGTCGGGATGGCGGCCCTGGACCTCGGCGATGACCCAGTCCCAGAAGCGGAACGGCTTGGTGTGGGGATTGTCCACGCGGAAGATCGCGACGCCGTGATCGATCCAGAAGAGGAAGACGTCACGCAGCTCGTTCCACAGGGAGCGCCAGGCGTCGCATTCGAAGTCCAGGGGATAGATGTCCTGGTATTTCTTGGGCGGATTCTCGGCGTACTTGATGGTGCCGTCGGGCCGGTGCCGGAACCACTCGGGGTGGTCGCGGACATAAGGATGGTCGGGGGAGCACTGGAAGGCGATATCGAGCGCCAGCTCGATCCCCAGCCGACGGGCCGCGGCGACCAGGCGGTCGAAGTCCTCGATCGTGCCCAGCTCGGGATGGATGGCCTGATGACCGCCGGCGTCGCCGCCGATGGCCCAGGGACTGCCCGGGTCGTCGGGGCCGGCGTTCAGAGTGTTGTTGGGGCCTTTCCGGAAGCTGCGCCCGATCGGGTGCACCGGAGGCAGGTAGAGGACGTCGAACTTCATGGAAGCGACGTAGGGAAGCCGGGCCTCGACGTCCCGGAGCGTCCCGTGCCGGCCGGGCTCGGGCGAACACGAGCGCGGAAACATCTCGTACCAGGCGCCATGGCGGGCACGCTCCCGCTCGACGACGATGCCCAGCGCGCGCTCGTAAGTGTGGCTGCCGCCGCGGTCGGGGTGGCGCGCCATCGTCGCGGCCAGTTGGGGATCCAGGGCCGCGCGGACGCGCGCGGCCTGGTCCGGCTCGCGCCGGAGGAATCCCGCCCGCTCGCGGAGCCAATCGGCGTCCGGGCCACGGGCTCGCTCGGCGGCCTCGGCCACGTGCTCGGCGCCCTCCAGCAGCTCGCTGGTGAGATCCTGGCCGGCCTCCGACTTCTTGAAGACCTCCTTGAGCCAGGAGGCGAAGCGGTCGACCCAGGCTTCGATGGTGTACTCGAATCGGCCCAGCGCGCCGACGGTGAAGCGGCCGGTCCATCGGTCATTGACCAGCGGCACCATGGGACTCTCGGACCATTCCCGGTCGCCCGCGGCGCGGTACTTCACCACGGCTGCGAGCTGATCGTGGCCCTCGGCGAAGATGTCGGCCGAGACCACAACCTCCTCGCCGACGGTCCGCTTGATCGGGAATCGCCCGCAGTCGCTTTCGGGGGCGACGCTCTCGATGACGACCCGCGACGGTGGACCCTCGGCCGGCAGTCCCGCTTGCCCGTGCCCGTCCCGCTTCATAAGTCCGGCCCGTAATCTCCCCTGCATTCACGTCTCGACCCACCCGCCTGGGGAGGTGCCGGGGTTCGTTCATGCAGGTTCGATACCAGTCGGGGGCTGGTCCGGATCAGCCCTGGCGGGAAAGCGGAAGGATGCAACACAGCGTGCGGCGCGGAATCCTCGAGGGACGGGCCATGGACGACCGGACGGATTCTGGACGTGTCTGGCCGGTCCAGTCGCTCCAACCGCTATCGCTCAATCCCTCGATCGCGTTCGCCCCTCTTTCCTCGCTTCTTTCGGGGCGCCGCCTTCCGCGGGAGTTTGTCTCCCAGCCGTTGATCGTTCAAAACTTTCAACAGATCTTTGAAGTCGGAGTTCATGCGGGTCCTTGCCGTGGGTACGCCAATAGAGTTCGACCAGCTCCCAGGCGGCCCGGAAGATCGCAGCGTCCCCTTGTCGTTGCCATTACTCGATGTCGAACGAGCGATCCATCTCCTCGAGGCGGCCGAATCGCTCCATCACGAAATCGTCGCGCGCGCGGATGGCAGGGCCGCGCGCGGGATGCTGACCGCCGTCCGGACTCTGGCGTCGCGATCGCTGTTTGACTTGTCGACCCATGGAAACCGTTCCCTCCTCTACCAAGCGAAACCACGGCCATCCTCCCAGCCGCGACCCGTGCCGGCCACGGATTCACTCACCGCCGCCCCAGCCGGCGACCGCGTTCCTGGCGACCGTCGCCCAGACCGTGCAGGAAGAGCCGGGTTAACCGCTCGGGCAAGTCCCCGGGCCACGGGCGCGGGAGGCTGTGCAGGATCTCCTTCATCATGCCCGAGTGGGCCAGGACCTCCAGCGCGAGGTCCTCGTCCGAAGCCTTCGCCCGCGACGGGAACTGGCGCAGGACCCGCATCAGGATCGCGTGCAGCCGGCCGCGCGTCTCCTCGAAGCACGCGGACCGCGCGCCGAAGCGGAAGACCTCGACGCGCTGGATCACGTCCAGGAAGAAGTGGTTCCGCTCGAAGTAGCGCAACGACTCGCGATTCATCACCAGCAGCTTCTCCTCCGGCGGCATCTCCGCCTGGAGGCTCGATTCGATCCGGTCGATGAGCGAGCTCAAACCCTCGTTCATGATCCCCAGGAACAGGTCCTCTTTGTCCTGGTAGTGCAGGTACAACGTCCCCTTGGCGACCTGAGCCCGCGCGGCGATGTCCTCCATCCGCACCTCGTGGTAGGGGCGCTCCGCAAAGAGCTGGATCGCCGCGTCGATGATCCGCCTCGACTTGGCGGGATCGGCCGTTCGCACGCGTCACCTCTTCCGCTTCCTCGACTTCAGACCCGGCACATCCCCGCAATCCCCGGCCCCGACCGGCTGCCGCGCCCGCCGCCCAGACCCCGATTCTACCAAAGACCGCCGGTCCGCTCTTGCACGAAATCCGCTCCGCCCTATAATGACTGACCAGTCAGTTCTGAATAATGACTGACCGGTCAGTTCACTTCCACAGGGGCGCGGTCGCGCCCCGGGATGGTTCGGGTGGACCTCGACGAGGGGGGCCGCGGAGATGGCGGAGCCTGATGGATCGGGCGGCGCGGGGATGGCACCGGCAGGGCTACGAACAGTGGTCTCGCCGGGGCATGAGTCGCGGCAGGGGCCGCACGGGGAAGGAGGGGGTTCGCGCGTGGACGCGCCGGCGAATGCCGGGCCGTCGGCGCGACGGCCGCGGCGGCGGCTGGTGGCGGCACTGGCCGTGGGTGCGGCGGCCGTGCTGGGGGCCTGGAAGGGCGAGCCGTGGGTCCGGGCCTACTGGACGCACGTCTCGACCGACGATGCCTTCGTCACGGGGGATGCGTCCACGGTCCCCAGCCGGGTCGCCGACGTGGTCGAGCGGGTCCTGGTCCACGACAACGATTACGTCGAGCGCGGGACGCTGCTGGTCCAGCTCGACCGCGAGCCGTACCAGATCCTGGTCGAGCAGAAGCGGTCGGACTTGCAGCAGGCGCGGCTGACCGTCGACCGGATGGTCCGGGCGGTCGACGCGGCCCGCGCCGGCATCGAGCAGGAGCAGGATCTCGTTCGATCGTCGGTCGCCGCGCTGGAAGAGGCCTGGCGGGCCGTGGAGGGTCAGCAAGAACAGGTGCGGTACCGCGTGGCCAGCCTGCGGGCCGAGGCCGCCACGCTGCGCGCGGCCCGGGCCGAGCTGATCCTGGCGCAGCGGGATCACGAGCGGATCAAGAACCTGGTGGCCGACCAGACCGGCACCCGCGAGGAGCTCGACCAGAAGCTCGCCGCGCTCCAGGGTGCCCGCGAGAAGCTCAAGGCGGCCGCCGAACGGGTCCAGCAGGCGCGGGCGCTGCTGGCCCTGCCCCCGGACTATCAGCATCCCGAGCAGGTGCCCGCCGACCTGGAGCGCACGGCCACCGACGTCCGCCGCGCGGTCGCCGCCGGGGAGCAGATCCTCGCCAAGCTCGGACTGGCCGCCGCCGCGCGCGACCTCCAGCCCGAGTCGCTGCACCGCGCCCTCCGCGACCTGACCGCCCGGACGACGGAATCGTGGCTGGAGGACGTGCCGTCGGTCCGGGCGGCGCGGGCCCAGTTCGACCAGGCCGTCGCCATGCTGGGCGGGCCGTCGTTCGACCCGGCCCGGCCGTACCAGCACCCCGCCGTGGTCAAGGCGCAGAAGGAGCTGGCCGAGGCCGAGCTGCGGCTGGGTTATACCGAGATCCGGGCGCCGGTCTCCGGATTCGTCAACCGGCGCGCGGTCAACCCGGGCGACTCCGTCCAGGCTGGCCAGGGCTTGATGTCGATCCAGCCGCTGGAGGACGTCTACATCGTGGCCAACTTCAAGGAGACCCAGGTCGCCGACCTGACGATCGGCCAGCCGGCCGAGATCGCGGTCGATGCCTACCCCGGCCGGACCTTCCGCGGCCGGGTCTCGGGCTTCGCCCCGGCCACGGGCGCCGCCTCGTCGATGCTGCCGCCCGAGAACGCCACCGGCAACTTCGTCAAGGTCGTCCAGCGCATCCCGGTGCGGATCGACCTGGTCGATCCCAACCCCCGCGAGGCGCCGCTCCTGGTCGGCATGTCGGTCGTCCCGGTGGTCGACATCAAAGCCCAGCCCGACGGCCCGGACGCCGGCGGCCGGCTGCGTACTGCCGCCGGGCGAACCCCGTACGAGGAGGTCCGCCGATGAACCCGACCGCCCCCGCAGACCGGCCGGCGGTCAACCCCTGGATCATCGCCCTGACGGTCACCCTGGCGACCTTCATGGAAGTCCTCGACACGTCGATCGCCAACGTCGCGCTGCCCCACATCGCCGGCAACCTGTCGGTCTCGGTCCACGAGAGCACCTGGGTGCTGACGAGTTACCTGGTCGCCAACGCGGTCATCCTGCCCTTGTCCGGCTGGCTGTCCTCGATGCTCGGCCGCAAGCGGTTCTACATGACCTGCGTCGTGCTGTTTACCACCAGCTCCGCGCTCTGCGGGATGGCCACGAGCATCGAGCAACTGGTGCTCTTCCGCGTCCTCCAGGGCCTGGCCGGAGGCGGGTTGCAGCCCTCGGAGCAGGCGATCCTCATGGACACCTTCCCGCCGGCCCGGCGCGGGGCGGCCATGGCCGTCTACACGGTGGCGATCCTCGTCGCGCCCGTCCTGGGCCCGACCCTGGGGGGATACATTACCGAGAACGCGAGCTGGCGCTGGATCTTCTACATCAATTTACCCGTCGGCGTGATCTCGATCGTCCTGAGCAGCCTGCTGCTGGAGGACCCGCCCTACCTGAAGGCCCTGCGGGCCGCGCGGGAGGGGCAGCCGATCCGCGTCGACTTCCTCGGCCTCTCGCTGCTCTCGATCGGCCTGGCGGCACTGGAGCTAATGCTCGACAAGGGTCAGGAGCACGACTGGTTCGACTCGCCCTTCATCGTTCGCCTCGCAGTGGTCGCGGCGGCGTCGCTGGTCGCCGTGATCTTCTGGGAGCTGCGCCACCCCGCGCCGATCATCAACCTGCGGCTCTTCCGCGACCGCAATTTCGCCGCCGCGTCGGTCTGCGTGTTCTGTGCCTTCGGAGTGCTCTATGGCAGCAATGTCCTTTTGCCCCAGATGCTCCAGACGCTAATGGGCTACACTCCTCTCAATGCCGGACTGGTGCTCTCGCCGGCCGGGTTCGTCACGATGCTGGAGATGCCGGTCATCGGCATCCTGCTCAGCCGCGGGTTCGACCCGCGCAAGCTGATCGTCGCCGGCCTCCTGACCGTCACCGTGGCGTCGATGTGGCTGGCCGGGCTCAACCTGGGCGTGTCGCCCGGCATGGTGATCTCGCCGCGGAACCTCCAGACCCTGGGCGCCGGGCTGATGTTCGTCCCGCTCAACATCGCCGCGTATGCGTTCATCCCCAAGGAGCAAACGAACAACGCCTCGGGGCTCTTCAGCCTGGTGCGCAACGAGGGGTCGAGCATCGGCGTGGCGCTGACCAATACGCTGCTCCAGCGCCGGGCGCAGTTCCACCAGTTCCGGTTGGCCGAGCACCTCGACCCGTTCAACCCGCTGGCATCGCGATTCCTCGTGGGCGTCTCGGGGGCATTCCAGGCCCGCGGCGGCGACCCGGCACTCGCCCATCGTCAGGGGCTGCGGATGATCTATCAGGTCGTCCAGCAGCAGGCGATGGCGATGTCCTACCTCGACATGTTCTGGCTGTTCTCCATGCTCGCCCTCGTCGTGATCCCCCTGGTTTTCCTGATGAAGCGGCCGACGTCCACCGGAGGAAGCCTCGCGGCCCATTGAGTGAGCGCGGGCACACGGAGCCCCGTTCGCCCGCAGCGCGCGCAGGGCGGGCACGACCCACCGCAGCGCTGCCGGGCGCAGGAGAAGGAGCGATCGATGCGTATTGATCGTCGGAAGAATCTCGGATTGGTGATGACTCTCACGCTCGCCTCTTTCCTGGCCTGGATAGCTCCGGGCGCGCAGGCGGAGGACCTGGCCGAGGCCTGGGCGATCGCGCTGCGGACCAACCCCCAGCTCACAGCGAGCCGACAGATGACGGCGGCGGCGGGGTTCGACGTGTCCTCGGCACGGCGGGCACGGCTGCCGCAGATCCAGACCCTCAACCTGGAAACGTTCCTGACCAATCCGATCTCGGTGGCAGGCCTGGGCGGTCAACCACGGCCGGCGCGCAACGGTCAGGAGGCGTTCACGATCTCGGCCGTCGCGGCGATGGTACCGATCTATACCGGCGGCCGGATCCGGAGCACCATCGAGGGCAACAGCGCCCAGTTCGGCGCCGCGCGGGCCGACGAGGTGGTCACGGCGCTGGACCTGAAGCTGGACGTGGCCCGCGCCTATGTCGAGGTGCTCCGCGCCGGCCGGGGCGTCGCCGTGGCGCGGAGTCATGTCACCAGCCTGACGGCCCAGGCGCGGGACGTCTCCAACCTGGTCAAGCAGGGGCGAAGCATCCGCAACGACCTGCTGGCGGCGCGGGTCGCCCGCGCCAATGCCCAGCAACGCGAGATCCAGGCCAGCAACCGGCTGAGCCTCGCCTGGGCCGGATACAACCGCTATCTCTGCCGCCCGATGGAGACCGTCGTCCCGCTGGTGGACCTGGCGCCGGAGCTGCCGCCGTCTCTTCAGGGCGAGCGTGGGACCGACGCGCTGCTCGTTCCCGACGCGAACCCGATCGTGCCCGACGAGACCGAGATCGAGACCCTGTCCACCCTCGCGCTGCGCAACCGACCCGAGCTGGCGTCGCTCTCCGCACAGGCCCGCGCCCAGCAGGCCGAAGCGGCGACGGAGCGGGCCAAGACGCGGCCCCAGGTCAGCTTCGTCGTCGCCAACATCTACCAGAACGCACGGTTCCTGCCCACCGAGGCTGACACGGGTACCGCCGGCTTCCTGCTCAACTGGACGCTTTTCGACGGCGGCCGCGCCCGGCGGCACGCCCTGGCCATCGAGCAGCGGGCCGCCGCGCAGGTCAGCCGGCGCAACGACCTGGCCACGGCGATCCGGCTCCAGGTGCGCTCGGCCTGGCTGACCTGCCGCGAGAGCCAGCGCCGCATCCCGGTGGCCCGCGCCGCGATCGCGCAGGCCGAGGAGAACCTGCGGGTCGCCCGCGGCCGGTACCTCCAGCAGCGCGGCACCAATACCGAGGTCCTCGACGCCGAATCGGCGCGCGTGCAGAGTTACGACAACTATTTCAACGCCCTCTATGATGCCATCGTCGCGGGCTTCGAGCTCCGCCGCGCGGTGGGTGACATCTGAGAAGCGGCTCCCGGCGCGGGGCCGCGCCCGGACGGGGAGCGGGCCTGCGCGGTGGTCATCGCCGAGAACGCTCGTTTCCTTTGCGATCCATGGCTCCAGGCGTTATCCTCAGAGATCGGAGGCAAGAGTCGAGGATTCGTTTCGGCTCGAAGGGCGGCCTGGTGATGACCGGGAGAGAAGGCGGGTCATCCGGCGCAGGCCGCTGGGCGCCGACACCCGGTATGCAGGTAGGCCCTGATTCCTGCCCAAAACACGGTTTCCTGGATTTCAGTCACCCGAGGATCGGCTCGCGGAGCCTGCGATGAGCGAAATCCCGACACGCGACTTGACCTGGATCAACGCCGGAGTCGACCGCTTCGAGAAGGCGTGGCGGGCGGGCCCACGGCCGCGGATCGAGGACGAGTTGATCGCCGTGGAGGAACCACGACGCGCCCGGCTCCTGGAGGAACTCCTCCGAGTGGAGCGCGAGCTTCGCCAGGCAGGCGGTGAGGAGCCGACTCGGGGGGAGTATCACCGCCGCTTCCCCGAGCACGCCGCCGTGGTCGACACCGTCTTCGACGCAGGGGGGCAAACACACTCCGCATCGACCCTGTCCGTGATCGAGGGCGCGGCAAGCGGCAGCCCATCCGTGATCCGCAGCACCTTGGACGGTCTGGCCGAGACGATCGGGTCGGTCCCCCGCGTCCGGCTGCCCGAGACCCAGGTCGAGGCCGAAACCCTCGTGGTCCGACCGTCTCCTCCCCAGAGTGCCCAGGCCACCGGCCGCTACCAGCTCCTCGGCGCAATCGGTCACGGCGGCATGGGGGCCGTCCTCAAGGGTCGCGACCCCGACCTGGGCCGCGACCTCGCCATCAAGGTCCTGCTGGAAGAGCACCACGACCACCCCGAGATGGTCCGCCGGTTCGTCGAGGAGGCGCAGATCGGCGGCCAGCTCCAGCACCCCGGCATCGTCCCGGTCTACGAGCTGGGCGCCTTCGGCGAGCGCCGGCCGTACTTCACCATGAAGCTGGTCCAGGGCCGCACCTTGTCGGCGTTGCTCACCGAGCGCGCCGACCCGACCCAGGACCAACCGCGGCTTCTGGGGATCTTCGAGCAGGTCTGCCAGACGATCGCCTACGCGCATGCCCGCGGAGTGGTCCACCGCGACCTCAAGCCCTCGAACATCATGGTGGGGGCTTTCGGCGAGGTGCAGGTGATGGACTGGGGCCTGGCCAAGGTGCTATCGCAGAATGGCGCCACCGACGCGCCGCGGGACCGCGCCGACGCGGCGGCGATCCGCGTCATCCGCACGGTGCGATCCAGCTCGGACGCCGACGCCTCGCGGGCCGGCTCGGTGCTGGGCACGCCGGCCTACATGGCGCCGGAGCAGGCCCGCGGCGACATCGCGACGATCGACGAGCGGTCCGACGTCTTCGGGCTGGGTTCGATCCTGTGCGAGATCCTCACCGGCCGGCCGGCGTTTCGTGGCCCGTCCGCGCAGGCGGTCCTGCGCCAGGCGGTGCGGGGCGACACGGCCGACGCCCTGCACCGGCTCGCGGGCTGCCGCGCTGACGCCGAGCTCGTGGCCCTGGCGCAGGATTGCCTGGCCGTCGATCCTGAGCAGCGACCCGGCCATGCCGGCGAGTTGGCCGAGGCGGTCACGGCCTACCTGACGGGCGTGCAGGAGAAACTCCGCAAGGTCGAGCTCGATCGGGTCGCAGCCCAGGCCCGCGCCGAGGAGGAGATCAAGCGGCGAGCCCTGGCCGACGAGCTGGCGCGCGAGGCCCAGGCCCGCGCCGAGGAAGAGGCCAACGGACGCGAGCTGGCCGACCGGCTCGCCCGCGCGGCCGAAGCCCGGGCCGTGGAAGAACGCCGGCGGCGCCGGATCACGCTCGGGCTGGCGGCATCGATTCTGGCCCTGGCCGGACTCGCCGGAGCGACCTGGCTGGTCGCGGAGCGAGCCCGGGCCGGACGCCGCGCCGCGGTGGCTCAGGTGCTGGACGAGGCGCAGCGGCTTCAGCTCCTCGCACGGGCCGCGGCAGTCGACGCCCCGTCGCGATGGGCCGAGGCCCTCGCGGCGATGGAACGGGCCGACGGCCTGCTCGCCCAGGGGGGCCAGGCCGATCAGCTTCGTGAGGCATCGGCCCTGAAGGATGCCATCACCCGCGATCGCGATGCCGCCCGCAGGGAGGCCGACTGGATGGCTCGGCTCACCGACATTCGGTCGGGGAGAGCCGACGACGGCTCCGGCTCGGCGACCGAGTCGGAGTCTGCGGCGATCTTTCGCGAGGCCGGGATCGATCCGGACGTCGCCAGTCCCGCCGCGGTGGCAGCCCGGCTCCGCTCCTTCCGGCCGGCCTTCGCCCAGGCTATGATCGCCGCGCTCGATGACTGGAGGGACGTTCGTTGGCGGCTGCGCAAGGACAGGACGGGTGCCTCTCGGCTTCTCGAGGCGGCCAAAGCCGCCGATCCGGATGCCTGGCGAAACCGACTCCGTGCGGCATTCAGCCTGACCGAACCTGCGCAGAAGCTGGCAGCCTTCCGGGAATTAGCCAGGACGGCCCGGTACGACGAGCTGCCCCCGATCAGCCTGGACCACCTGGGCAACGCCCTGATCTGGTCCGGCGACCGGCAGGCGGGCTCCGATCTGCTCCGCGCGGCGGTTCGGATCCATCCCCGGGATGTCTGGCTGAATTACGACCTCGCGGTGTCGCTGGAGCGGCTGGGAAAGACCCGGGAGGCGATCGGCTTCTACATGGCGGCGCGGGCACTCCGGCCCGAGACGGCCCATGAACTGGCCCATGCCTTGGAGAATGTGGGCGAGACCGACGAGGCGATAGCCATCTTCCAGGACCTGGCCCGCCTGCGGCCGAAGAACGGACGACACCTCTGCTGCCTGGGCAACGCGTGCCAGGCGCGCGGGCGGACGCGGGAGGCCGACCAGGCCTTCGAAGCCGCGGTCGCGGCGTTGCGCGAGACGATCCGGCTCCAGCCGCGGGACTTCCGTGCCCATTCTCTACTCGGCCTCGCCCTGAACGCGCAGGGGAAGCGGTCCGAGGCGATCGCCGCCTACCGTGAGGCGATCCGGCTCCAGCCCCACGTCGCTTACGTCCACAACAACCTCGGCCTTGCCCTGAGTGCCCAGGGGAAGCTGGACGAGGCAATCGCCGAATACCGCACGGCGATTCGCCTCCAGCCCGACGACCCCTCGGCCCACAACCTCCTCGGCATCGCCCTGCGCGGGCAAGGGAAGGTTGACGAAGCGATCGTCGAGTACCGCACCGCCATTCGCCTCGCGCCGGATCACGCCGTCGCCCACAACAACCTCGGCTACGCCCTGGGCAAGCAGGGGAAGCGGGACGAGGCGATCGCCGAATTCCGCTCGGCTATCCGCCTCAAGCCCGACCTCGCCTACGCCCACGGCAACCTCATCCGCCTCCTGCGTACCCAGGGGAAGCTGGAGGAGGCGGACGCCGCGGAGCGCGTGGCCATCCGCCTCCTCCCCGAGTCCGCCATGCTCCACAACAGCTTGGCTTGGGCCCTGGTCCTGCCGCCCAAGCGGCCACAGCGTGATTACGACGAAGGGCTGGTGCACGCCCGCAAGGCCGCCGAACTGGCGCCGAAGGAAGCGAACCACCTGGGAACGTTGGCCCTGGCCGAGTATCGCTCGGGCCACTGGGCGGAGTCGATCGCCGCCAGCCATCGGGCCATGGCGCTGCGCAGCGGCGGGAACGCCTACGACTGGTTTCTCCTGGCCCTGGCGCACGGCCAGAAGGGCGAGAACAACCAGGCCCGGACGTGGTTTGACAAGGCAGTCGCCCTGATGAAGGAGAAGGCGCTCAAGGACAAGGAGGTTCTCCAGCTCTGGGCGGAGGCGGCGGCACTGCTGGGCCAGCCGGGACCGGATGCCTCCGGCCTGGTCTCGCCCGCCGGTCCCGCAAGGGAAAAACCGCGCTGAATGGGCTGCTCGGGTCGCGGGGATCCACCATCCGATCGGTCCGCACACCGAGGCGCAGGTCGACCAGGGGCTGCCCCCCCTGGCCCTGGACCACCGCCCCTCCGGGGCTTTGGGAACAGACTCTGAGTCGAATCTGCAACCGCATCGCCGTGATCTCAACGTCAAGGTGTCCGATTGCTCAAGAACCCGGACGTCACAGCTTCCGCTTCCGGATCAGATCATTCACTCCTCTTCAGCGAGAGACAGCCACAGGAGCGGAGGAGCCGCAAGGATCAGGATCGCCATGGTGGAAAAGGTCGCCACGGTTGCCAGAGGGTCCGAGAACTTCTGGGCCATCGCGGCGAAGTCGATTGCCATGACCGCGATGACAATCATCCACCGCCCGATCGTCATCCGAGGCAGTCGCAGAGCTGTGGCCTCGTCGAAACGATCTTGCACGTGTGGATCTTCACTGCTCTTCAACGGCGTGGACCTTGGCGACCTCGCCGACGTCCGGGCCAGGCTGGGTCGGGAGTCAGGAGGCTGGGCAACGGTCCCTGCGGTGTCGTGGCGGCGTCCCGCAGGCCACGCTCATCCCGATCGGTCCTCGAAGTAGGCCCGGTCGCGGGCCTCCCATTGCGTGTAGCCGAGCAGGTCATACAGCTCGGCGCGCGACTGCATGCGTCCCAGCAGCTCGCGCTGGCTGCCGTGGTCGCGCAGGTGGACGAGGGTCTCGCGCACGGCGTGCATGGCGGCGCGGAGGGTCGTCACGGGATAGAGCACGGCCCGATACCCCATCTGGGCCAGATCGTCGAAGTCGAGCAGCGGGCTCCGGCCGAACTCGGTCATGTTGGCCAGCAGCGGGGCCTGGACCAGGGCGGCGAAGCGGGCGAACTCCTCGGCGGACTCGATGGCCTCGGGGAAGATCATGTCGGCCCCGGCGGCGAGGTAGCTCCGGGCGCGGTCGACGGCGGCCTCGAAACCCTCGACGGATCGGGCATCGGTGCGCGCGACGATGACGAAGTCGGGGTCGCGGCGCGCGGCCACGGCGGCCCGGATCTTGGCGATCATCGCGGCGGGCCCGATGAGGGACTTGCCCGTGAGATGCCCGCACCGTTTGGGCATCACCTGGTCTTCCAGGTGCAGCCCGGCCGCTCCCGCTTCCTCGAAGAGGTGGACGGTCCGTTCGACGTGGATGGCCTCGCCGAAACCGGTGTCCGCGTCGCAGAGGAGCGGGAGCGTCGTCGCCCGCGCCAGCACGGCGGCCTGCTCGGCAAACTCAGTCTGGGTCAGCAGGCCGATATCGGGCAGGGCCGCCCAACCCGCCGAGAGCGCAGCCCCGGAGAGATAGACCGCGGCGAAGCCGAGCTGTTCGGCCAGTCGCGCGGTCAGAGCGTTGAACGCGCCGGGGATCTGGATCGGCCGGTCGGCCCACGCCGCACGAAGTCGGGCGCCGGGGGAAGGCATAAAGGATCCTCATACAGAATACGAGAGGGTTTGATCAGGACCGAGGGAATGTGTGCTTCGCGAACACCCTGCCATGATCGTAACGCGGCCATCGGCCGCAACCCAAGTGGAAGGGCGGATTCCCGATTCCGGATTCATCTTCATTTGGAATCTGGAATCCAGAAGCTGGAATTCCCAAGCCGCGCGCACGGCCCGGAGCTCTTCCGCAGGTTGACTCGAACGCGGCATCCGGCGACAAGGATTCAGGAAGCCAGATCCATCACGGCCTGGATCACCAGGGCTTCGATGTCGAGGGCCAGCCGGAAGCCGAGCTTCGCGCAGACGTGCCGCATCGCGACGTTCTCCGGGAGGATGACGCCGAAGATCCGGCCGATCTTCTCCTGGCGGCCGATCTGGATGAGCTGGGCCAGGAGCGCCGTGCCCAATCCTTGGTTCTGGAAGCGATCGCTGATCAACAGGGCGAACTCGGCCGCATCGGTCCGCCGCAGCTTGCTCAACCGGCCGACGCCCAGGATCTCGTGGCGGCCGCTCTCGGGATCCTCGCGATCGGCCACCAGGGCCATCTCGCGATCGTAGTCGATGAAGCAGATGCGAGTCAGGCGCTCGTGCGCTACGCGCGTGCTGAGCTTCAGCGCGTGGAAGTAGCGCAGCGCGACGGTCCGTTCGGAGAGGCCGCCGTGGAACTGGACCAGCAGCGGCTCATCCTCGGGCCGGATCGGCCGGAGGACCACTCGGGAGCCATCCTTGGCGGTCCACGTGGTGATGTACTGGGTTGGGTACGGACGGATGGCCGGGCGGGGCAGCTCGGCGTCGTGGACGTCCGGCCCGTGCACGATGATGCGCGCGTCCAGTGCCAGGAGATGGTCCGGCGCCGCCAGCAAGGGGTTGATATCGATCTCCTTGATCCAGCGCTGCTCGACGACCAGGTGGCTGAAGCGGACGAGGAGCTGCTCCAGGCCGCCGAGGTCCACCGGCCGGCGGCCGCGCACGCCCTGGAGTGCGGTGAGGATCCGGGTGTGTTCCATCATCCGTCGGGCCAGGGTCGAGTTGAGCGGCGGCAGGGCCAGTGCGCGGTCCTGGAAGACCTCGACGAGCTGGCCCCCCGCGCCGAAGAGGAGCACCGGGCCGAACTGGGGATCCAGGCTGCTGCCGACGATCAGCTCGTAGCCCTCGAGCGGGGCCATCGGCTGGACACTCACGCCCTGGAAGTGCTCGGCCCCGACGCGAACGCCGACGGCCGTCTCGATGGACCGGTACGCCCGGCGGACGGACTCGGCATCCGGGAGGTTGAGCAGGACGCCGCCGACGTCGGTCTTGTGCGTGATCGTCTCGGAGTGGAGCTTGACGACGACCGGGAAGCCCATGGCCTCGGCGGCGGCGACGGCCTCGGCCTCGGCGGTCGCGACGCGGGTCTCCACCGTGGGGATGCCGTAGGCCGAGAGGATCCGCTTCGACTCCACCTCGGTGAGCACGGTCCGTCCCTGGCCGCGCGCCGCGGCGACGATCGCCTCGGCCGACTCGCGCGCCCTCGCGGCCATCGCGCCGACGGCCGGCAGGGTCGGGGTCTCATACAGGGCCTGGAGGTTGTACTGCGACCGCCAGAGCAGGGTGAACATCTCCGCGGCGGTGTCGGGATAGGCGTAGGTCGGGATGCCGGCCTGGTCGAGGACTTCCTCTCCGGGCTGGACCGAATCGCCGCCCATCCAGCTCGCGAGCACCGGCTTGCCGGGCACTTTGGCGAACCGGCACAGTTCCTGGGCGGTCGCGGTGGGTTGGGTCATGGCCTGGGAGGTCAGGATCACGAGCAGCCCGTCGATGCCGGGATCCCGGGCCGTCACCTCCAGCGTCCTGGCATAACGCCTGGGGTCGGCATCGCCGAGGATGTCGATGGGGTTGCCATGACTCCAGGCGGCCGGGAGGAAGGCATTCAGCGCCTCGGTCGTCTGGCCCGAGAGCGCGGCGAGCTCGCCCTGGTGCTCGATCAGGGCGTCGGTGGCCAGGACACCCGGCCCACCCGCATTGGTGACGATGGCCAGCCGGGGACCGCGCGGCCGGGGCTGCTTGGCCAGTAACTCGGCCATGTCGAAGACCTGCGAGATCGTGGTGAGGCGCAGGACGCCGACGCGGCGGAAGGCCGCGTCCAGGACCTCGTCGCTGCCGGCGAGCGCGCCGGTGTGCGACGCGGCCGCCCTGGCCGCCCGGGCTTGATCACGAGGATCGGCTTGGTCAGCGCCACCTCGCGCGATGCCGAGAGGAACGACCGCGCGTCGCCGATCGACTCCATGTAGATCACGATGCACCTGGTCTGGGGATCGTCGCCGAGGTAGTCGATCAGGTCGCCCCAGCCGACGTCGAGCATCGAGCCGATCGAGACGAACACGCTGAAGCCGACGTTGACCCGCAGGCTCCAGTCGAGGATCGAGGTGCACAGCGCGCCGCTCTGGCTGAGGAAGCCGACCGTCCCGGCCCGGGCAATTCGTTCGGCGAACGTGGCATTGAGCCCGCGGCCGGGGCACATCACGCCCAGACAGTTGGGCCCGATCAGCCGCATCCGCCCGCGCCGCGCCTGCTCCAGCACCTGGCGCTCGAGCTCGACCCCCTGCGGGCCGACCTCCTTGAACCCGGCCGAGATGATGATCGCCCCCTTGACCCCGGCCTCGACGCACTCGCCGATCACCCCGGGCACGGTTGAGGCGGGGGTCACCACCACGGCCAGGTCGACCGGCTCGGGCACGTCGGCGATCCGGGGATAGGACCGGATCCCCAGCACGTTGGGCCGGCTGGGATTGATCGGGTAGACCGTCCCTCCGAACGGGCTGCGGATCAGGTTCCAGACGATCGCCCGCCCCACACTCCCGGCCTTCTCGGTCGCCCCGATCACGGCCACGGCGCGCGGCGCGAAGATCGCCTCCAGTGACGACCGTGGCTCGGATCGAGTGGAAGGGATCGCCTCCTGGGTCGCCATCATCGGATCGCTCATGGTTCCGTTCCTCGAGACCCGGGCCAGTCGCCTTGTCCTCACGGGCATCGAGTGGCCCTTCCTGACGCTCGGCGACTCTCTCGCCGACGACCGATGATCGCCAACCCGACTCCCCGCGGCGGCTCACCGTTGCGACTGCCCTTGTGGCGGCTGGGTTCCTCTGAAAATTTGCCTGGGAGCGATGGCCAGTTGCTCCGAAGGTGGCGCGCGGTGCGCTGGGACTGAAGCGGGCGTGGCGCGCAAACTCCCTGTGCG
>JAJPJC010000447.1 GCA_021324445.1 Isosphaeraceae bacterium | reverse complement strand
TTTCGTAGGGTGGGTGAAACCCACCGATCATCAGTATTACCAGGGCTTTGCGTTGGTGGGTTGCACCCACCCTACAACCGTCAGACCCGGCTTTCGGAACAGACTCTCATGTCGAGGTGACTTGTACAGCCCGGCGCGACCGGAGAGCGGCCATGCCGATTATCGACAGCCACGCCCACATCTACAGTGACGACGACCGGCGCTATCCGCCGATCGCCCGGCCCCTCCGGCCGCCCAAGGGGACGGGGACGGTCGCTCACCTGGACCGCGAGCGGAAGGGGGCGGGGGTCCGCCACGTCCTAGCGGTCCAGACGACGACGTTCTACGGCTGGGATAACCGGTTCCTCGTCGATTCCGTCCGGGCCAACGCCGACTGGATGGCCGGCATCTGCACGCTCGACCCGGATGACCCGCACAGCCCGGACCTGCTCGCGCAGTATGCCCAGGGCCACAACGTCCGCGGGCTGCGGAGCTACCAGGCGGCGGACGGACGGCTCGACCATCCCGGCGTCGTCGGACTCTGGGAGGCGGCGCGGCGATCGCACCTCGTCGTCAACGTCCGCATCAACCGCGACAAGGCCGCGGAGCTGGCGGCCCTCCTGAAGCGGTTCCCGAACTTGATGGTCGTGCTCGACCACTGCATGTACATCGCCGCCGGACCGAACTATGCCAGGACCCTGGGAGACGTGCTCGACCTGGCGCAACACCCCAACCTGTACGCCAAGCTCTCCTTCCTCCCGACCGGCAGCGCCCAGGCGTACCCTTTCGAGGACATGCACGACGCCTGTCATCGGATCATCGCCGCCTATGGGCCGGAGCGTTGCCTCTGGGGCAGCGCCTTCCCGTGCGAGCTCTGGTGCCCCAGGACGACCTACGCCCAGCAGATCCGGCTCTTCAGCCACGGGCTGGGCCTGGATGCGCGCACCCGGGACGCGGTCCTGGGCCAGACGGCCCACCGCCTGTACTTCCAGCGGACATCGAATCCATCCTCCACAACGAAAGGCACGCGCTGAGATGAGACGGCGCCATTTCCTCATGACCAGCGGCCTGGCCGTCGGCGCGGCGGCCGGGGCGCAGCCGCCCGGCCCAGCCCCGGGCCGGCCGGAGATCCGCATCACCGACATCAAGACGTTCCTGGTCGGCCTGGGCCGCAACCACCTGTTCGTCAAGGTCGACACCGACCAGGGGATCCACGGCATCGGCGAGGCCTATTCGTGCGGGCCGGATCAGGCGACGGTCGCCGCGATCAGCGACTTCAAGGCATGGCTGGTCGGTCAGGATCCGCGCAACATCGAATACATCTGGGCGATGTTGTACAACTTCAGCCGGTTCCCCGGCGGTTCTGTGGTCAACGCGGCCATCAGCGGCATCGAGCAGGCGCTCTGGGACATCTCCGGCAAGGCAGCCGGGTTGCCAGTTTATCGGCTGCTGGGCGGCAAGTGCCGGGAGAAGATCCGGGTCTACCAGGGCGTCGGCGGGACCGAGCCGAGCCAGCTTGCCGAGAGTGCCAGGGCCGCGGTCGAGAAGCATGGCTACACGGCCGTGAAGATCGCGCCCCACCCCCCGGGCATGCACGCCGCGCCGTATAACGCCGTGACCCGCGCGGCGGGCCAGCGGATCCGCGCCGTCCGCGAGGCCATGGGGCCCGACTTCGACATCGCCGTGGACATCCACGCCCAGTTCTTCGAACCGACCCGGGCCATCCGGGTCGCTCGGGCCATCGAGCCCTACCAGCCGTTCTGGCTCGAGGAGCCGATCCGGCCGGAGAACGTCGACGCCATGGCCAAGCTGGCCGCACATGTCACCGTGCCGCTGGCCAGCGGCGAATGCAACTACACCAAGTTCGAGTTCCAGCCCATCCTCCACGCCCAGGCCCTGGACATCATTCAGCCGGACATCTGCCTCTGCGGCGGCGTCCTGGAGATGAAGAAGATTGCCGCCATGGCCGAGGCCCACTACGTCATGGTCGCTCCCCACAACCCGATGGGACCGGTTGCCAACGTCGTCAACACGCACTTCGCCGCCTCCACGCCCAACTTCTTGATCCTGGAATACACCCCCGACGACGCCCCGCCCCGCCGCGACCTGGTCCGCGATCCTCCCATGGTCCGCGCGGGTTATCTCCCGATCCCCGATAAACCCGGCTGGGGCATCGAGCTGAACGAGGAGGCCTTCCGCCACTATCCGCCCAAACCCTGGCGCCGCGGGTTCGGCTTCCGGGCGGATGGATCGGTGGATTTCATTTGATCAATCGGGGAGGGCCCCCTTGCAGGTCTGACATCGATGGAGCATGAGCACACCGATCTCCCCGCAAAGGCGGGGACAGCGATGCGTCGAATCCGCACCAGATCGCTGATGAGCATGATCGCCGTGATGGCGCTGCTCTTGGTCCCGGTCAAGTTTGTCTGCGATCTCTTGGCCCTGGAAGGGTGCCGCTAGCCTGGATTCCCATGCGGAAAAAAACTAGGATGGCAAACTTAGCTGAGGCCGGGAGCGTAGAAAGGGGGTAGCCACAAAAGGAGGCCCTCCATGCGTAAACGAC
>JAJPJC010000225.1 GCA_021324445.1 Isosphaeraceae bacterium | reverse complement strand
GAGAGCCAGCGTTCCGGCGCCTCCCCTTGGAAGAGCCCCGCAGGGGCGACAGTCACCCCTGTCGCCCCTGCGGGGCTCCTGGGAAGAGAGGGGGGGCTCGGCGCTCCACGGTCCACCAGGGGCTGACGCTGGCTCTTGACCACCGCCCCTCCGGGGCTTTCGGAACAGACTCTAAGAGACGGGATGGATGGACTTCGATCGAACCCTGTTCGAGAGGGCAAAGGAGGTACGCATGCCGACAAGAAACCACTCCCGACGCGTTCACCGCCCGTACTCCGGGGAGCCATACGGAGTTGGACGGGATGAGGGGTTTGTCCGACGTGGTGAGTTCGGGACCACCGGTCCCGGGGAACAAGGCCGTGACGAGGAGACCTGGGGTGACCAGGAAGAGTCGGGTGCCGTCGATCGGATCGTCGGGCGTCACCCGTATACGACGGTGCTGACCGGCTTCGCCATCGGGTTCGGATTCGGTTTGTTCGTGACCCTGCTCCTGACCCGGCGCGAGGAGAGCTGGTTCGAGCGCTATGCTCCCGAGTCGGTCCAGGACCTTCCCGACCGACTGAGGCGCGTCCCTGAGGCCGTGGCCTCGTACATGCCCGATCGGCTGAAGCATGCCCCGGAAGCGATCGCCTCGTACGTCCCCCGCTCCTGGAAGTTCTGGTGACGGGAAGCCCCGCGGTGCGGCCGTGAGGCCAGGAATGCGAATGGGACTCCAGCGCGGAAGGACCCGGGCCGATCCAACCGGATGGGCCCGGGTCCTGATTTTGTCGCGAGTCGCCGTCCGGGCCGTCCTCGTGAGCCGCCGGATCGGGACATCCGGGTCGGAGCGTGAAGCCGATCACGGCTGGGGCACGGTGCCCGGAGCCGGGGCCGGTGTAATGACTGTGGAAGGGCTCGGCGTCACGGAGACAGGCTGAGTGCCGGTCGTCGTCCGGGATCGGCTGGGGCGGAAGGGGGAATTCCCCGCCTCGGGGACGCGCAACCGCTCGATCTGGTTGGCGATGATCTGCTGAGCCCTCTGGAGTTCCTCCAGCGAGAGCTGGCCATCGTTGTTGCCATCGAGGATGCGGAACAGCGCGTGGGCCGGCCCGGTCAGGGCCTTGTCGAACTCGGCCATGCTCAGCGCGCCGTTGCGATCGGTATCGGCGGCCTGGAAGGTCGCCTGCATCGCCGTCCGGGCGGCCTCACCGGCGGCTCGATTCAACTCGGCAGGGCTCAACTGGCCGTCGCCGTTGGTGTCGGCCGCGGTGAACAGCGTCTGCACACTCGTCTGGACGGCCTGGCGCAGCTCGCTGGCCTCGATCTTCTGGTCGTGGTTGGTGTCGAGCAGGGCGCCGATCGTGCGAGCCGGATTGGCGGCCAGGTTCCGCGCGGTTTCGGCCGGCTCGTTCGTCCGCACCGGTTGGCCCGCCGGGTTGGAAGCCCCAATCCCCTCGGCCGCGTTCGTCGGCTTCCCCTTCTCCAGGACATACCGCAGCAACGGCTGCTGGGCAAACAACGTGTCGCGGGCCTGCCGGGCCTCCTCCGGCGTCAGCACGCCGTCGCCGTTGGTGTCGGCCCGGAAGAAGAAGCCGCCGACGAGGAGGTTCCCCACATCGACCGCCTCCTTCTGGGAGATCAGCCCGTCATTATTGGTGTCGGCCAGCTTGAACAACATCCGGGCCGTGTCCTGCAGGTCCGCGATGTTATCGATCGGACCGGGGAGGTCGCCCGCCTTCTGCCTCTCCTGCGCGATGGCCAGGCCCGGCAACAGCAGGCCGGCGAATGCCAGGGCCAAGGCTCCAGACCTGACGAAACCTCTTCTCATGAATCTAGCCTCCATCGATGGTCCCAAACGCTCGTGCTCCTTCCTGGATCGCAGCGCCAGCAGCCCTCTGGGCTGGACCACACCATCCAGCCTCAACGTCCTTGGCCACTCTTGAGACCGCTAAATCTTGCAAGCGGAATGCCGCTGTCCTGCGTAAAATCATCAAAATCCGAAGAAAGTCAGGAGTGGGTCGCCGTTGTGCGTGCGGCTCGGGGACTTGGGGATTCCTCAGGACGTGCGGAGTCGCACAGCACCGGCGGTCGACTCGCGGGGGCCGCGGGAGACAAATTCGCATTTCTGGACCAGCCACAGGGGTGCCTTGCGCGCCGCGGTGCCGGCCGACGCGAAGCGATGTGCGCGTGGTCGGTGGCAGGTGGTCCGGAGGAGGCTTTCTTGGCGTCAGACGCTCCCGGCGGAACGATTCCGAAAAGTCCCCCAGGTCTCCGGAATCATCGGCAAGCTTTCAAGAACGCGACGAGGTCGGCCAGCTCCTGCGGGGTCAACTGCTGGTCGAGGCCGGCGGGCATGACCGAGACGGTGCTGGGCCGCATTTCCTCGATCTCGCGGCGGACGATCCGCGCCTCCTGGTTGACGCCGGTCGCCAGGATCAGCTCGTCGGCGGTCTCGCCGCGAATCAGTCCGTTGTAGAGCTTGCCATCCTGCGTCGCCACGGCGATCGGCTCGAAGCTGCGCACGAAGCTGGCGCTGGGGAAGACGATCGACTCCAGCAGGTCGCGCTCGGAGCGGACCGAGCCGATCTTGGTGAGGTCCGGGCCGACGTTGCCCCCGCGGTAGCCGATGGCATGGCACGAGTAGCAGGCGGCCTTCTCGCTGTGGAAGACGATCTGGCCGCGGCGGACGTCGCCGGCCGAGAGCGTGGTGAGAAGCTGCTCGAGCTGGGCTTTCTGCTTGGCCGCGTCGACGTTGAGCTGCGCGTAGAGGGCCTCGGCCTGCTTCTGCACCGCGGGACCGTACTTGGCCAGGTGAGCCTTGAGGGCGTCGATCCTCAAGCTCGAGCGGGCCGTCGACTCGGCCAGGGTCTTCACCAGCTTCAGGCCCAGCGCCTCGTCCGTGGACTGCTCGAAGGCCACCAGCAGGCGGTCGACCTCGACCGGCCCGGCGGCCTTGAGGATCTCGGCCAGGCGGGCGAGCTGGTCCGGCGCCAGCCGGGCGCGCGCCAGGACGTCGGCGGCCGTCGTCCGGGTCGCGACCGCCTGGTCGCGGTCGAGCTGACTGAGCAAGAACATGAAGAGATTTTGATTGGGATTGACCAGTCCCCCGGGCACGGCCGCCATCGCGTCGAGGCGGAGGCCCGCGGGGTTCCGGGCCTCGGCGGCGATGCCCAGCAAACGGGTGCCGAGCTGGCCGGCCTTGTCCTTGGGGATCGGCACGGCGCGCAGGGTCGCGACGGCCGGCGCGACCAGCGGAGCGTTCGCGGCGGCGCCGTCGAGCACGCGCGTCAGCGCCGCGATCCATGCCGTCGGGACGTCCTTCGGCTTCAGGTTCGACCAGGCCATGGCCCGCAGGCTGCTCCGCCGCGCGGCCGGGAGGGCCGCGGCGTCTTGCAGGCGCGCGGCCAGGAGTTGCTGGATCGGCGCGGCCATCGCGAACCGACCGAGCTGCCGCTCCAGCTCGGCCCGCTCGGCGGCCGGGAGGTCCCCGCGATCCAGCCGCTGGCCCAGGACGCCGGCCAGGGCTTCGGCCCAATCGCGGTGCCGGCCCACGATCCACGACGCCGCTTCCCGCAGCCCGGGTTCGCACGCGGCCAGGAGTCCCGCCACGAACTTGGGATCGAGCCGGCCGCCGTCCATCTGGTCCAGCGCGATCATGGCGGCGCGCCGGGTTCGCGCGTCGGCAGTCTTGAGTCCAGCCTCGGTCCCCTGGGGATCGCCGATCTCGATCAAGGCATAAGTGATCGAGTGCTCGATGATCCGATCGTCGGCCGACCCGGCGGCGGCCAGCAGGGCGGGCACGGCCGCCTTCTCACCGGTCCGGCCCAGGGCTTCGGCCGCGGCGCGGCGGTTCGGCGCCGATGCCGACTTGAGGAGCTCGATCAGTTGCGCGACGGCGCCGCGATCGCGCCACAGCCCCGTCACCTGGATCGCGACCTGCCGCACCGTCTCGTCGGGATCCTTGAGGAAGTCGCGGACGACAGCCCGTGCGGCGGGGTGGTCGATCCGGGCGAGGGTCCAGACGGCGTTGCGGCGGACCAGGGTCGAGGAATCCCCGGTGGCGACCGCGCGAAGGAGAAGGGCCGCGTCGTCTTCCCCACTGCGGGCGAGGATCTCGATCGCGCGCCGCTGCACGGCAGGCCGAGCGTCGCCCAGCCGCTTGACGAGCTCCTCCGGGCGGATTGGTCCGCGATGGGCCGCCTGGTCCCAGATCGTTTGTCCCCGGGGATCCTCGACCTTTATCCCGGTGCGCCTCACGCGGTAGATCGCCCCCAGCACGTCGGGCTTGTGGAGCTGCGAGGTCGGGCAGCAGAGCTTGTACCAGCCGCCGGTGTCGACGATGAGCAGGCTGCCGTCGGCGTCTTCGAGGACGTCGGTCGGGTGAAAGTCGAGGTCGGAGCAGGAGACGAAGTCTTCGTCCTTGGTCGTGAACGTGGCTCCCTGGGGTGTCAGGACGTGGCGGCTGACCTTGTGCAGGTTGAAGTAACAGGCGAACAGGTTGTCCTGATAGGCCTTGCCGAAGGCGACCGATTCGTAGCGGGTCAGCCCGCAGGGCGCGGCCGGTCCCATGTGCAGGAGCACCGGCATGACTTCGGGCCCGGTCCACTTGTGGGACGGCTCGAAGATCACGCCATGAACCTTTCCGTAGATTCCGCCGTAGATCGCATGGATCAGTCCGTCACGCTGGCCGCCGCCCGGCTGGACCAGGAACGTGGTGGTGAAGATCCGCTCCCCACCGGGCGTGAAGACGGTGTCCACCGGGTTATCCATGCCGCCGGTCATGACTGGCTCGATGCCGGTCCCATCCGGTCGGCATCGGAAGATGTGCGAGGCCCGGGTGACGAACGGCGGCTTGCCGGGCCGCTCGTAAGTCTGCCGCTCGAACGCCCCTTTGCACCAGTAGATCCAGCCGTCCGGACCAGGGTACGGCCCATGGAGATCATTGGCGCAGCCGTTGAGCGTCTTGCCCTGGAACCACTCGATCCGCTGGTCGGCCACGCCGTCGCCATCGGTGTCGGTCAGCTTCCAGATGCTCGGCGGCGCCGCCACGTAGAGCGAGCCGTCCAGCCACATCGTCCCCTCGGGGAACATCATGTGGTCGGCGAAGATCGTCCGCTGGTCGAACTTGCCGTCGCCGTCGGTGTCCTCCAGCCGGACGATCCGGTGGGGCTTCTCGGCGAGCTGCTTGCGCACGTTGTCGTTGGACCCGGAGGAATCGGCCACATACAGCCGCCCGGCCTCGTCGAAGGCCGCCGTGATCGGCCGGTCGGCCAGCGGCGGACCGGCGGCCCGCTCGATGGTGAAGCCCTCGGCAAGGCGAAACGCCCGCCCGTCCAGCCGGACCTCACCCGCCGCGATCACCCCGCTGAATTCCACCGCCGCCATCAGGCCGCCCGCGATCGCCAGGAGATGTCGCTGGAACCAACTAAGGATCCGACCCATCTCGAGCTGCTCCCCAATCATGGTGCGCCTTCCCCACGAGTCGGTCCCGACCGACCCCCAATGGTGTTCGCTTCCGCTCGACTCGTTCCGCTGTTCTATGCGACGGACCGGAAGGCGTCAATTCCCAGGCGGAAGGCCCGCGACGACGCAGCGGGAACCACCGGGGATCGCGCCGCGCCCCGGTCCGCAGACGTGTGGTACACCTCTGGCCATTCTGATCGTCTGTCCAATAGAATGCGCTGGAGCCGGTTCGGACGACCGCGCGACCGTCTCGGCCCGCCGCGAGCGGGGGGCGTTGACTTTTCGCAACAGGCGTCCCAAGTCCCTCGGGTTTGGAGTTTTAGCTTATGGGGGATCTTGGAGCAGACAAGACGCGAGAAATCACCTAGTGTTTCAGCGGAGACCCCGGCTGGTTCCTCCGCAACGTCGAGAGGAACGAGCGGAGCGATTCGGCACACGGCGACGAAAAATCCCCCAGAAATCGACCGGGTGGAATCGAATCTGCGGGCGGAGGTCGTTCAACTCGGGGGCCACCACCAGGGGCCGGAGTTAGCCTGCCAGCTCTTGGTGCGAGGACGGGAGCGATTGGGGTTGCGTGGGACGTTGGACAGACGCAGTCGCGAAGGGATGTGACGAGGTAGGGCTGCTACCGTGAGCCGAGCCCCGTCGCCCACTTCGCATTTGAGGAGGATCGAGGAGGAGGCGCTCGGCCATGCGACAGGTTGGTGACACGTTGGTCTGGTTGGGGTTGATCCTGATGATCGCGGCGGTGGTGTATTTCACGCCCCGGTTGGCGAACTTACTCGCAGCCGTGCAGTCGCATCAGGACCGAGGGAGCGTGGCCTGGCGCGCGGTGGACGCTCAGCCCGAAGAGATGCTGGACGCCACTCCCTGAGGCACGGCAGTTCCGCATTCCCCAGTCGAACGGGAACCTCGAGGCGGGGCAGCCGCCCTCGGCTGCCTCTTGCCAGCCGAGAGCGCTTTCCCAGAACGCCGCATCCGGTGCACTCAGCTCTTGAGGAACGCGATGGCATCGGCGGTTCGCTTCAGGATGTCGTCGATCTGCGCGGTCGACTCAAAGCCGATGATGAAGGCATTGACCGTGCCCAGGCCCAGCACGTAACGCAAGGACGCGTCCTTCCGCTCGGGCGTGTTGATCCGCCCCTCGCCCAGGATCTTCATGCCGATGATCCCCTTGCCGGCCGCGTGCATCTCCTCCAGCACCGAGGCGACCTCATCCGGCTTCTTGTCATCCATGATCAACCCCTCGGGGTTGATCCGCGCCAGGTCGACTTCGACGAAGGGATTCCGGGCCGAGGTGCGCAAGGGGTCCATGCCATGGCAGCTCGTGCCATGGGCCCGGATGATCTTCTCTTCCTTGGCCTTGATGAGATAGTCCATCGATCCCTGGTTCTGACCGGGCCAGCCGGCCTCCCGCATGCAGTGCAGCAGGACGATGTCGATGTAATCGACTCCCAGCTCCAGGCGGTAGCGTTCGAGGTGGCTGCGGGCGTCGGCGAACTTGGTGGCGTGGGTCTTGGTCTGGATGACATAGCGATCGCGGGGGATCCCCTTGAGGGCCTCGCGGAGATAGACGTGCGAGCCGTACTGGTCGGCGACGTCGAAGAAGCAGATGCCGTGGTCCAGGGCATGGCGGACCACCCGGCCGAACGCCTTGACTCCCAGCCGGGTCTGGTTGCTGGCCTGGCCGTTGCCGACGCTGCCGGTGCCCATCCCGATCAGTGAGACCTGGATGCCCGTCTTGCCCAGCGTGACCTGATCGGCCGGGCCCTTGGGCAGGGCGGATCGGTCGCGGCGGGTCGCAGCGGCCGCGGTCCCGGTCGTGCCGGCGGCCAGTGCCAGGGTGGCCGAGGCCGTCGCCTGGGCCAGGAAGTCGCGGCGATTCCGAGGGGGTGTCATGAGGGCGGTCTCCCCGTTGCCAAGTTTGCGGTCAAGGGACTGGAATGGTGGCGCGCCGGATCGGATGGAGTCCCGGCGAGCGGAGCAAAACCGCGCGACGATGCCGGTCCGCGCGACATTTCCTGCGATTTTAACCGCCGGGTTCCCGTGCTACCATAGGCCATTGGCGGATGGGAGGAACCGGACGTGTTCACGGGCTTGGTCGAGGGATTGGGACAGATCGAGCGCACCGACCCGGAGGGTTCAGGCCGCCGCCTCGCGATCGCCTGGCCCGGCCTGCCGGCAGCCGAGCCGCTCGAGCTGGGCGAGAGCCTGGCGGTCAACGGCTGCTGCCTGACGGTCGTCCTCGCCGACGGCCCGCGCTTCGAGGTCCAGGCCGGGCCGGAGACCTTGGCCCGCACCAACCTGGGCGGCCGGCGCGCCGGCGACCGCGTCAACCTCGAACGCGCGCTGCGAGTCGGCGACCGCCTGGGAGGACACTTCGTTCAGGGCCACGTCGACACCACCGCCGTGCTCCGCCAGCGACGTCCGGAAGGGGAGTGGGAAGTCCTCGCCTTCGACCTCGACCCGATTTGGACCCCACTCCTGGTCCCCAAGGGCTCGATCGCCGTCGACGGCGTCAGCCTCACCCTGGTCGACGTCGAACCCGAGGGCTTTTCCGTCATGCTGATCCCCCACACCCTCGCCGTGACCACCCTGGGCCTGATCCAGCCCGGTGATCGCGTCAATATCGAGACGGATATCCTCGCCAAGCATGTGCGCCAGTTGTTACGAGGAAAGTGATCATCGGCGGACGGAGCCGGTTCCGGCCCCTGGAGGAGCCGGCTCCGTCCGGCGAGTCCGGCGCGTTCCTGTTCTCCGGTTCTCCCGATGGCGATCCGCCAGACGCAGTCCTACCTCCGGAGCCTCTTCGCCCGGCGCGGGATCACTCCGCGGCGGCAGTGGGGCCAGAATTTCCTGATCGACCTGAACCTTCATGATGTGATCGTGAAGGCGGCCGAGGTGGGGCCGGCGGACGTGGTCCTGGAGGTCGGGTCGGGGACCGGGGCCCTCACGTCGTTGATGGCCGCGCGGGGCGCGACGGTGGTGGCCGTCGAGGTCGACCCGGCGCTGGCGCGGTTGACCGCCGAGGCGGTCGCGGGACTGCCGAACGCGCGGGTGCTCCAGGAGGATGCTCTTCGGGGCAAGCACGAGCTGAGCCCCATCGTGCTCGACGCGGTACGGTCGGGACTGGCCGCGGGACCGGGCCGGCACTTGAAGCTGGTGGCGAACCTGCCGTACAACGTCGCGACTCCGGTGATCACCAACCTGCTGGTGCACGCCGAGCTGTGCCCCGAGCTGATGGTGGTGACGATCCAGCGCGAGCTGGCCGATCGGCTGAGCGCCCGGCCGGCCAGCCCGGCCTACGGCGCGGTCTCGGTGCTGGTCCAGGCCCTGGCCGAGGTCTCGATTGTGCGGGTGCTGCCGCCGACCGTCTTCTGGCCGCGGCCCAAGGTCGACTCGGCCGTGATTGCCATCCGGCCTGTCGCGGCCAAGCGAGCCCAGGTGGGCGATGTCGCCTGGTTCCACCAGCTCATCCGCCAGGTGTTCCTCCACCGCCGCAAGTACCTGCGCCACGTCCTGGCCGGCCTGTGGCGCGATCAATGGACCAAGGCCGACGTCGACGCCTGGCTCGAGGCGCAGGGCCTCAGCGGCCAGCTCCGCGCCGAGGCGCTCGACGTCGCGGAATTCCGCGCGCTGGCCCAGGCCCTGAAGGAACGCTGGCCGCCGTGACGTCAAGACTCATCTCGATTGACGAGGGCGCAGGAGGGCCGGGCGCACGTGGCGGAGACCGCTGGGGGATCGGCTGTCGTGGAACAAGAATGCGGCGCGGTGGTCCATGGTGTTCCAGACGCCGGCCAGCTCGTCGAGGGCTGTCTCGGGTCGGGCCCGCGCTCGCGCGACGGCCTGGTCGAGCTCGGCGCGGAGGGCTCGCATCGCGTCGATGCCGAGCAAGTTGGAGGCGGTGACCGTCAGGAGCAGATCCTGCGTCCGGCTCACGGCCTCGCGCCACTCGCCCGGGTCCACAGCCGGTGGCACGATCTCGGTCAGGGGCTGGAGTGCCGTTACGACCTGGCTGGCCCCATAGGCGGCACGCGCGCGGTACCGGGCGCGCCAATCGCGGAAGGCGAGATACAGTGCGCCCCAGATCGCCAGGGCCACCAGCACGGCCATGATGACGAAGCGCCGGCCCGAGTGGCTGCGCGGCAACCAGGGCAACGCCGGCACCGCGGACCCACCCGCGCGGCTGGACCCACGGGCCGCGGCCCGGATCATCAGCGCGGTCAGGTCGTCGTAGCGCAGCCGGCGGATCGGCTCGCGATGACGGCCTCCTCGGCCATTGGGAGAGCTCGACATGCTTGGTCCGGGGATGATGCTGGTGTCTTCACGGAGTGGCCTGGGCCCGATCAGGATCCAGTGTAGCCCGTCCGCCGCGATTCGGAAAGGCTCGGACCGAGCGCCCGCCGGCTCCCACCTGGACTGTTCGGAATCTCAGATCATGCTACAATCAGCGCGGATTGAATCGACAGCCAAGGCGGTCCCAGCCGGGCTTCCCCTTTCGTTACCCGCAGAGCCCTGACCGGACGACCGCAGAGGAGGACCCCCATGGCGACGGCTCCACAACAGCGCCGGACCCGCGGAATCGAATATCCCACCACGGATGGCAAGCCCATGGCCG
>JAJPJC010000567.1 GCA_021324445.1 Isosphaeraceae bacterium | reverse complement strand
GTCGAGGGCACCAGCATGGAGCCGACGCTCCATGACAACGAGTTCCTCCTGGTTGACAAGGCCGTGTACTGGTCGGTGAGTTCGGATCTGGTGCGGCGCTTCTTCCCTAGTATTCAGCCGGCCGCGGGCACCGATCGCGTCTACTTGTTTCATCCCCCCCGTCGGGGAGACATTGTGGTCTTTCTATATCCGCACGACCGCTCACGCGATTTCATCAAGCGAGTGATCGGGCTTCCCGGTGATGTCGTTGAGGTGCGCGACGGTAAGGTTTTTGTCAACGGCCAGGCACTGGTGGAGCCGTATATTATGTCGCCTCCTCGCTATACCATGCCGCCCATGCGTGTTCCTGAGAACCAGTATTTTGTGCTCGGCGATAACCGCAACGACTCGAGTGACTCGCACGTGTGGGGAACCGTCCCCTGGTATGACATCGTTGGGCAGGCGTGGGTCTCTTACTGGCCGCTCGGTGACTGGCAGTTCTTCCCCTCGGGAGCCATGGCTGCTCCCTGAGCCGGCCCTTGCCATAGCCAATAGCCGGGGCACCGGGCCCACGGATGGTTTTCAGCGGGATCGTGAACGCACCGCCGGTCTGAAGTAAACCGGCCGAGCAATACGGTCATCCGGGGTCAAATCAGATGGGAAGCTTCGGCGAAGGCGCCTATTCCCCATCAACGGTCGAGCAGACGTGCCTCACCGTCGGATGACGCATCGCCTGACACCGGGAATGGCATCTCCTCGCGGGCCAGCCGCTCAACCCGAACCTGAGCCGCCTCGAGCTTCCGGTAGCAAAGCCGTACGAGTGCCATGCCCTCCTCGAAACGGGTGACCATCTCCTCGATCGACATATCCCCGTCCTCGAGGCGGGCGACTGTTTCCTCGAGTCGCGCGATCGCGTCCTCAAAGGAGAGTTCGTCACCGGTTCCCTGTTCCATCGCCGCACCCTCCCGCTACGCCGGGCCCTCTCCGATCACGCGGCTGTTAAACGCGCCTTTGAGAACACGCGTTTGGATAAGCGTGCCGGGTTGAACCTGCCCGGGGTCTATTACTGGCCGCCCATCCTCGGCCCGCATCGTCACGCTGAATCCGCGGCGCAGGATGGCGTAAGGATCCAGCGCACGAAGTCGCCCTTCTATGCCGCTCACTGTCATCCGGTTGCGCTCGAGTCGACGAGCTGCAGCACCGATTGCCCGTTCGGCTAGTCGCCCGAGCGCTTCTCGCTCGCGCTCGAGGCGCGGAAGGGGCGAGCGACGCCGCAACCCATCGCCCAGGTAATACAGCCGTTCTCCCTGCCGCTCCAGCCGCGACCGCGCGTGGAATGCAAGCAACTCCGCCAACGTCGCGACCCGCTGGCGGAGTTCCCGTACGTCCGGCACCACCATCTCGGCCGCGGCCGACGGCGTAGGGGCGCGCTGGTCAGCCACCAGGTCCGCTAGCGTGGTATCGGTCTCGTGTCCGACCGCCGAGACAACAGGCGCCCGCGATGCGAAGATCGCCCGAACGACCATCTCTTCATTAAAAGGGGCCAGATCCTCGCGAGATCCGCCGCCGCGGGCCAGGATGATCACATCGACCTGGCCGATCTGATTCAGATCCGCGATCCCTTGACAGATCCGGGGTGCCGCGTCCTCGCCCTGGACAGGCGTCGGTGCGAGGATGATCTCGACCAGGGGATAGCGGCGGGCGATGACGGTATGGATATCGTGGATGACCGCCCCAGCCGCCGAGGTGACAACTCCGATGCGTCGGGGCCAGGCCGGCAGCGGACGCTTCCGGCTGGGCTCGAACAACCCCTCGGCCTCGAGCCGCGCAGTCAGCTCGAGGAGGCGGATGTGCGCATCGCCCAGGCCGGCCGGGGCAATGAACTCGACGTATAGCTGGTATACCCCCTGGGCATCGTAGACGCGGACCGAGCCGCGCGCGATAGCCTTCTCACCATTCTGGGGAAGCTGTTCCATGCGCTGGAGGTAGGTCCGGAACATGACACACCGGAGCTGGCTTGCCGCGTCCTTCAATGTGAAGAAGGCGTGGCCTGCCATCGAGATCGAGAAGTTCGATACCTCTCCCTCCACCCACAGATCGTGGAGGGAGGGATCGCTTTCAACCAGCTCCTTGAGGTACTGTGTGATCTCCGAAACGCCCCAGATCGTCACCGGGCCTTGCCCCCGTTGTACGTGCACCCATCGCCGGCCGTGCGATCAGGTAAGGAAGAGCACCGGCTGTTTCAGTGCGCCAGTCAGGACCTCCCGTCCCTGCACAGTGATCAGAGCAACATCCTCGATGCGTACTCCCCCCCACCCGGGGCGGTAGACGCCAGGCTCGATCGTAACGACCATCCCCGGCTCCAGGACGTCCTCGCTGGAACGCCCCAGTGACGGGGCCTCGTGGATATCCAGGCCGACGCCGTGACCAAGCGAGTGGATGAACTCGTCCCCATGCCCGGCTTGAGTAATGACCTCACGCGCCAGCGCATCCCCATCCCGTCCGTCCAGGCCAGGCCGCAGGCCATCCATGGCCACCCGCTGGGCCCGCAGGACCAGGTCATACGCCTCCAGAAAGTCAGGAGGCGCGGTCTCCAGGCAGAAGCTCCGAGTGAGATCGGCGCAGTAGCCGGCGAGGCGGGCTCCCATGTCGATCCAGATTGGCTCACCAATCTGGATCGGGCGATCGGACGGACGGTGATGCGGGACCGCCGCGTGCGGCCCGGCCGCGACACTCGGCTCGAAAGCCATGCCCTCGGCCCCCCCTTCGCGCAGGGTCCTCTCGATCTGCCATGCCACCTCGCGCTCGGTCTGCCCCGGACGGATCCAGCGCGTGATCTCGCTGTAGACCCGATCGGTGAGCGCGATCGCTCGCCGCAGGATGTCGATCTCCTCGGCATCTTTCACTGCGCGGAGCCGGCCGATTAGGTCGTCAGAGGGAACCAGCGATCGGTGCGCCCTTCCAAGGGCCTCGGCGATCTGACGATGGACATCCACGGTCATCCAGCTCGCCTCGAAGCCAACCGCGGCGCCCGGCAGACGGGAGAGGAGAGTAATCAAACCATCGAGGATCCGGCGCTCCGCGCGTACTGGCTCCAGGTGCTGGACTGTCATGGCCACCTCATCGTAATACAGCGACGTCGTGATGAGGAATCCCTCGCGGTCGGTCAGCACTATCCAGCCGGCGCTGGCACCTGCTGTCTCGTCCCGGTGGGCAAAGCCGCTCAGGTACTGCCGGTTCGCCGGCTGCCCCACGACCAGGACCTGGAGACCGCGGTCGTCCATCACCCGGCGCACCGCCTCTATCCGTCGCGTGTAATCCACAGGATCCCCCTTGCCCGGGCTCGCCGATCCTCCGGGGCTTAGCGGCTAACCGCCGGTGCCATCTCGGCGGCTGATTCCTCATCGCGGGCAACGGTCGCCCCGCACACGGTGCACTTTGCGTCCGTCCGCGACGATTCGACTAGCAGGCCGCCGCACTGCGGGCAGGGCCGCGGAAGCGGTCGCTGCCACAATGCGAAGTCGCACGTCGGGTACTCTGAACAGCTGTAGAACGTACGGCCGCGGCGCGTTCGCTTCTCGATGAGGTCCCCGCGTCCACAGCGCGGGCATCGGGCGCCAGTTTTCACGACCAGCGACCGGGAATTCCGACAGGCCGGGTAGTTACTGCATGCGATGAACTTTCCAAACCGACCGTGCTTGATGACCATCGGCTGGCCGCACTTCTCGCACAGCTCGCCTGTAGGCTCTGGGGTGATCGACACCACCGGCATGCGCGCGTCGGCCTGGCGAAGGGTCTGCTCGAACGGTCCGTAGAACGCCGAGAGAACCTCCACCCACGGCGCCCCTTCGTTCGCGATCGCGTCGAGCTTCTCTTCCATTTCAGCAGTAAAGCCGATGTCGATGATATCCGGGAAGTGCTCGGCGAGCAAATCGGTCACGAGCTTCCCCAGCTCCGTGGCACGAAGCTGGCGGCCGACCCGCTCGACGTACCCGCGCTCTTGGATGGTGGCGAGGGTCGGGGCATAGGTGCTTGGACGGCCTACGCCATTTTCCTCCAGGGCCTTGACGAGCGTTGCGTCGGTGTAGCGAGGCGGCGGTTGGGTAAAGTGCTGCTCGGGCGTTACCGCATCCAGCCGAAGCACCTCACCCACATCGACTGCTGGCAGGGAGCGCTCCGGCTCCTCTTCGTCCCCGTCGTCGTGCCCCTCTGTATAGACGATGGTATAACCCTTGAACTTGACCGTCGAGCCGGTCGCGCGCAGAAGGTACGGCCGATTATCTGGCGTGGGACCTGCGGCCACGTCAATGGTCACGCTATCGTAGACGGCCGCCTCCATCTGGCTGGCCAGCATGCGCTGCCAGATGAGCCGGTAGAGGCGAAGCTGATCCTGGCTCAGCTGGCCCTTGAGGCTCTCCGGCGTCCGCTCGATTGCGGTGGGGCGGATCGCCTCGTGAGCCTCCTGCGCTCCCTTCGTCTTGGTCTTATAGACATTGGGCTGGGCCGGCACATACTCGGGCCCGTAGACACGGCGGATGAACTCGCGAGCGGCGGTCTGGGCCGATTCGGCCACGGCCGTCGAATCCGTACGCATGTACGTAATCAGGCCGACATTCCCTTCCCCCGCGATATTGACCCCCTCGTAGAGCTGCTGTGCCACCGCCATTGTCCGTTTGGCGGTGAAGCCGAGCTTTCTCGAGGCTTCCTGCTGGAGGGAGCTCGTGGTGAACGGGGCGGGCGGCCGGCGAACGACATCACGCCGCCGGACGTCGGCCACAACGAACGTCGACGCCCGAAGCGCGTCGGCAAGGGTATTCGCCGTCGCGGCATCGGCGATCTCCGGCTTTTCACCATTCACCTGTACCAGGCGGGCCACGAACGAGCGCGCTTTCGCCCTCCCGTTCTCCCGGTGCCTGCTCAGCGTGGCATCGATCGTCCAGTATTCGCGCGGGACGAAGTTTTCGATCTCGCGCTCACGGTCGACTACCAGGCGCACGGCGACCGACTGCACTCGCCCCGCCGAGAGCCCGCGCTTGCTGATCTTGCGCCGCAGGAGCGGGCTCAGGCTGTATCCGACCAGGCGATCGAGAATCCGGCGGGCCTGCTGTGCCTCGACGAGACGCATATTGATTGCCCGCGGTGACGCGAACGCCCGGGCAATTGCCTCCCGTGTGATCTCATGGAACTCGACGCGATGCACCCGTTCTGGATCCTTCAGGTTCAGCGTCTCCGCAAGGTGCCAGGAGATCGCCTCGCCCTCGCGATCAGGGTCAGTCGCCAGGTACACATCGTCCACTTCCCGAACGCGGCTGCGGAGCTTCTTGACGATCTCCTTTTTCTTCTCCGGGATCACGTAGTGAGGAGTAAAGCCGTGCTCGATATCCACGCCGAGGCGGTTTTCGGGCAGATCGCGAATGTGCCCGATCGAGGCCTCGACGATGTAGTTCCTACCCAGGAATCGTCCGACCGTCCGCGCCTTGGTCGGTGATTCCACGATGACAAGATTCTTCGCCATAGTTGTTCTGCAACCTCGTTCAGCGATCAGCGCCCGGTCGTCACGTAGTGCATCGCACCGACGTGGCGCACCATACCCTTCAACTCCAGCAAGGTCAGGACACTGCTGACCGTCGCGGCCGGCAGGCTCACCTGCCGCACGATCTCATCGATGTGCACAGGCTCAGCCGTTAGGGCACCGAGCACAGAGCGCTCAACCGGATCCTCCGGCACCAGCGCTTTCAACTCGAGCTGCTGGCCAACCGTCGACAGATTTAGCTCGTCGAGGACATCCCGCGCCTCCTGGACGAGCTTCGCTCCCTGCTGGATCAGGCGATTGGTCCCCGCGCAACCGGGCGAGAAGATGCTCCCTGGGACCGCGAGCACGTCACGCCCCTGATCCAGGGCAAAGCCGGCGGTGATCAGAGCTCCGCTCGTCTCGCCGGCTTCGACCACGAGGGTCAGCCGCGCCATGCCGCTGATAATGCGATTGCGGGCCGGGAAGTTCCCCGGCTCCGGAGGAGTGCCGAGCGGATATTCCGAAATAACCGCCCCGTGCGCCTCGATCTCCGAGGCGAGCGCCCGATGCTCGGCTGGATAGACGATATCCACCCCACAGGCGACCACGGCGATCGTGCGTCCCCCGGCGGCGAGCGCTGCCCGGTGCGCTATCGCGTCGATGCCGCGGGCGAGACCGCTGATAATCGTCACTCCTTGTCCGGCCACTTCGCCAACGATCCGTTCGCAGGCCTGGCGGCCATATGCCGAGGCGCGCCGCGTCCCGACAACCGCGATGGCCAGATCATCGCCGGCCTGGAGACCCCCGCGAACGTAGAGGAGAGGCGGTGCATCGGCAATATGCTTGAGCAGAGGGGGATAGCACTCATCCTGGAGGGTCACGATGCTGACCCTCGCCCGCTCAAGCTTCTCCATCTCGCGGCCGAGGTCAAGACGGCCGCGGCGCATGACGAGCGTCTCGATCGTTCGCCCGTCGAGGCCCGCCGCCGCCAGGTCGCGGGGACCAGCCCGCCACGCCCGCTCGGCCGAGCCGAAGTAGTTCAGGAGCCGGCGAAAGCGTGCGGGCCCGATGCCGGCGACGAGGTTGAAGCCAAGCCAGTAGGCCACCTCAGTCATCGGAGCGACCACGCACGGCTGCGTGCTAGAGTCATTGTACCACAGCCTCGAGAACCGACCCGGGGCCCGGCGTGCCGTGCGCCAGGCCGTTAGAGATCCGCGCGGTCGAGCTGGAACGCATCGTGGAGGGCCTGGACTGCCCGGGCCACCTGCGACGCCGCGATGAGGCAGGTAATGCGGATCTCAGAGGTCGTAATCATCTCGATATTAATTCCCGCATCGGCCAGCGCCCGGAACATCCGCGCGGCGTAGCCAGGGGTATGCTGCATCCCTGTCCCCACGATGGATACCTTGGCGAGGTCCGTGCTGCTCACGACATCCGTCGCGTGGATCTCCTGGGACACTGGCGCGACAAGGCGAAGGGCACGCGGCAGGTC
>JAJPJC010000326.1 GCA_021324445.1 Isosphaeraceae bacterium | reverse complement strand
CGTCGGCATGCCGATTTCCTATTCGGAATTTGGAATCCATGATCCAGATTCCAAATAATGACGATGTCCCTAGCACCAGCATGCGATAACGTCGGCCGACTGGTTTCCTATTTGGAATCTGGAATTTGGAATCCGGAATCTCTTTTCCGTGATGGCGGCCGCCGCGACCGGCTCGCGTCACGCCACGTGCACGACCCGCGGCGGCGCCGGACGCTCGGGGCGCCGGGCGCGCATGAAGCCGACGTAGATCTCCTCCAGGCTGGGCGTCTCGATCTGCAGGCCCTCGACGCCCGGCAGCGCCCGCACGGCCTCGCAGGCGGCGCGGTCGGCGGCGCGGACCAACCACCGCGCCTGGCGCGGAGCGACGGAGGCGTCGATCAGGTCCAGTCCCCGGCCGTGGGGCGGGGCCTCGGGGTGGTCACGGCTCGCGAACGTCACCCTGAGCAGGAAGGTCCGCGCCTTCAGCTCGTCCAGCGGCTCGGCCAGGATCAACTGCCCCTGGTGCAGCAGGGCGATATGGCTGGCGACCCGCTCGACCTCGCCGATCTGGTGGCTGGAGAGGAGCACGGTCCGGCCCGCGACGGCCAGGTCGACCATGCTCTCGAGGAACTCGCGGCGGACCAGTACGTCGAGGCCCGAGGTCGGCTCATCGAGGATCAACAACGGCGGGTCGGATGCCAGCGCCACGGCCAGCGACACCTTGGCCCGCATCCCCTTGGAGAGCGCCTTGATCCTCCGCTTCGCCGGCAGCTCGAACGACCGCGTCAGCTCGGCGTACCGCGCCTGGTAGCCGGCGGTGGACCCTTGGGGATCCAGGTGGAAGCCGGCCGCGAACCAGCCGACTTCCTTGACGGTCATCCAGTCGTAGAGCACCGGGGCCTCGGGCACGTAGCCGATCCGCTGGCGCACCTCGAGGCCCTGCCGCGCCGGGTCCAGGCCCAGCACCTCGAGCCGGCCCGCGTCGCGCTGGATCAGCCCGAGCAGCGCCTGGATCGTCGTGGTCTTGCCGGCGCCGTTCTCGCCGAGCAGGCCGAAGACGGCCCCCTCGGGCACAGCGAGCGACAGGCCGTTGACGACCGCCCGGAAGCCGTACCGCTTGACCAGCCCCTCGACTTGGATCACCTCCGCCAGGTGTTTCATGACGCTCCCCTTTCCTCTTCCTCGTGCTGGCTCATCCCCGTGCTGGCTCTCCGCCCGACCACGACCCGACCCCGATCCGATCCGGCGTCCTCACGCCCTCCACGAGCTGCTGGCGCCGTCGTCGGAACTGGAACCGACCGCCCGGACCCACTCCTCGCCGAAGATGGCCTCGATCTCGGTCGGGGCCATCCGGCTTTGCAGGGCCTCCTCGATCACGCGCCGCAACCGCTGCCGCACCGTCTCCCGCCGCGCCTCCCGGCATCGATCCACCGCGCCCTCAGCCACCTGGAGCCCCATCCCCCGCACCGATTCCAGCAGGCCCTCCGCTTGCAAGTCCCGATAGGCCCGCGCCACCGTGTTCGGGTTCACCACCAGTTGCCTGGACAGCTCCCGCACCGAGGGCACCAGCTCGCCAGGCCGCAGCGCTCCCCCGGCCACTGCGAACTTCACCCGGTCCGCGATCTGACCATAAATCGGCCGCTCGTCCGTCGTGTCCAGGTCGAGTATGATCATCCGCCTCGGCCCCCCAGTGGATTCCCTGACTGGCTCATGGTCTTTGTTCCGTCCCATCCGAGTCCCGGGATCAAGGACCCGCGACGACCTGAATCGTGGAATCGGCCCGGAGGAGTCCGGCCAGGGGGCCGGAGTCGAACTGGACCGAGATCGGGAGCGGCCCGGCCGGCTGCGACGAAGGCACTCGCACGGAGGCCGAGCAAAACGTGCCTCAGGCGAAGCCGGAGTGGGCGGCGGCGAGCGTGCGGCCGTCGGTGGTCGTCAGCGCGATCGTGGCGCCGGCGCCGGAATCGCCCGCGGGGTTCGCCTGCCTGCCCCGATAACAGGTGACGATCAACAGGCCATCGCCGGTAAAGAGCTGGGGCTGAACCTTGAGGTCCTCACCGGGGCGCGGCAGGCCCATGCCTTCGGCACCCGTCCGGAATTCGAGGGTGCCGATCGGGTCGATCGTGGCCATGCCGCCCGGCTCGACCTTGTACCAGCGGGGCGCACCACGGCGGCCGATGTCGGAGAACACGAAGCTCCAGCGCGGTCCCCCCTGGGCATCCTCGAAGGCACAGGTGACGGTGCCCAGCCGGTATTCGCCGATCGGCACCGTGGCCTGTGCCCCCTCGCCGGTCAGGCCGACCGCCGAGCCGTCGCGACCGATGAGCGTCGCCGTGAGCTCGACCGCGGCCGGCAGCCCCTGGCGGTTTGCGAGGGCGAGGCGGACCGTGCCGCTGCCCTCCAGCGGGTCGACCGAGAGACGCCGGCCGTACGGGTCGGAACGGACCGCGTACCGGGCATCGCCGATCGCCAGGATCGACGCGAACAGGAACTGCTCGGACGACGGGTCCCAGCGGCCGTCGTCATTGAGGTCGATCCAGAGGCGGTCGTCCCGGTCGGTGAAAAGTCCGTTGCCGTCGCCGTCCACGCGCCGGACGGCGTGCCGGCGGCCGGCGAATTCGACCTGGCCTTCGAGATACCCCGCCGCGGCGTGGCTGAAGGTGATCCCGGTGGCCCCGAGGCGAAAGACGCACGCTCGGCGCTCATAGCCCGTCGTTTCCCCTTCGACAATCGCCAGGTCGAGCGGGAGGCGCCAGGTGCGGTTCGCGCCGTCGACGCGGTCCGTCGCCTCGATCCGCCGGTTGCGATTGGCGTCGACGTAGAGATCCGCCGCGCCGGGGCCGATCTCGTCGAGGACGACGGTCACGCGCACCGAGCTGGGGCTGCCGTAACGGAGCTGCGCATAGCGCTGGCGACTGCCGCGGAAGGCCACTTTCACGACGAGATCCTCGGGCTTCTCGCTCGCCAGACCGAGCGCGCGGAGCGGGGGGCTCTCGAAGGCGTCGCCCGGCGCTGGCACCACGTAGCGCCAGGCCGCGGGCGCAGCTCCAGGATCCGCGATGACGGCCACACCCAGGGCGGCCATGAGTCCAGCAATGATCATCTCCATGACTCCGGGGATCGCGCAGGCTCGGGGTCCGCCTGCCTCAATCGTAGGGATCGACGTCTTCAATGTCCGGCACCCAAAGGAAGAGGAACGAATGCTGGAGTTTCCGGAACCGCTGGTCGCCCGCCCGGCCCAGCACGGTGGCGACGGCCAGCCGGGCGGAATTCTTGGTACTCTGGATCTTCAGGTCGGGATCCTCGGGCAGCGCCTCGACGAGCGCGACGGCCCATCGCGGGTCGATCACTGCGGCCGCCGCGAAGAGCTCACCCCGGCTGGAGAAAAAGGCGGGCGCCCGCCCGCGTTCCGTGGTGAACGGTTCGATCAGGGAACGGGCGATGGCCCGGTCGTACCAGGCCAGCATCATCGCCAGTTGCACGTCGGCCTCCGGGTGCCGGCCCCGGGGTTCGGTCTCCCATGGGTTGGGCTGTCGCATCGCGAGGCTGCGCCAGAGGTATTCGTCGACGAGCCCGGGATTGACTCGCTCGGCGACCGGCAGCAGGACGCCCGCGACGGAGGTGATCTCGTAGACGCTGTTGGATTTCTCCCGGCTGACCCGGGAGGAACGCTCGAGCGATTCGTAGGCACTCTCGAGCACCTCGCGGGCCGAGTCCTTGCCGGCCTCGATGAGGCGGAGGGCCATCATTCCCAGGGCATACCCCCTGAAGCAGTCGTCGCCGATCGATCCCGCCAGGCGGCGGGCACGGGCGAGGTCCAGCGGCGCCATGCGATAGACGACCCGCACCGCGTACCAGTCGCGCTGCGATCGATCCTTGACCATGGCCAGCACGCGCTCGGACTGCGCGGGATCGCGGCCCGCGAGCTCGTGGGCGATGTTGCCGTGATGACGGTCGAATTGAGCGGCGCCGGCGAGATCCTTCGTGAGTGCCAGCGCGGCCTCGACATCGACCTGCGCCAGCTCTTCGGCGAAGGCGCCGCGCGCGTAGCCCGCGAAACCCGCCCTGGGATGCTGCTTGGCCAGCGCTTCCCCCTCGCGCAAGAGGGCGCGGCCGCGCTCGGCCTGACCGAGGTCGAGGAACCGCTCGGCGACATGCCCCATCAGCACCAGCTTGATGCCGTCGGGCTCCCGCGCGGCCCGGGCATTCAAGAGCGCCCGGTCGAGCACTTCGAGCGCCCGAGCGCGGTCCTGGGCGCCCAGCGTGTGGCTCGCCTGGATGAACCCGATCGCCTTCGCTGCAGGGTCTTCCAACCCCTCCAGCACCGCCAGGGCTTCGTCGACGCTCTCCTCCATCAGGCCGATGGCCACTCGCAGGCCGATCATGCCGTTGAGGAACGGGACATTGAACGCCTTCTTCTGCTGGATCAGCTCCAGCACGCGCCCGGGCTCGATGCGCGCGAGGGCTTCGAGCGTGCGCACCTTCTCCGCCTCGCCCCCCTGTTTGAGAACGCGTTCGGCGAGGGGGTCGATCAGGCGACGCGCCAGCGCGAGGTCTTCCGGGTGGGGCAGCGGCGGTGGGAGCATTTTCCGGACGAGCCGGGGCGGTTCGTCCACCTTGAGGATCGCGAGCGTCACGTCCTGGGACTCGGGCCCGATGGCCAGGCCAGCGAAGCGGTAACCCGGCTTCCGGGCAAAGAGGAACGTCGGCCGCGCGACCACCCCGTTCAAGGCGAAGCGTCCATCCGCGCCGGTTTCAGTTTCGGTCCGAGCCGGGGAATCGCCGGACTGGAACACAGCGACACCCGCGACGGGCCGGCCGCCGCGATCGACCACGCGGCCGGCCACCGTCCGCTCGCGCGGGGGGCCTTCCATCGAGATCGTGACCTCGGTGCTCTTGCCCGGCTCGATCGTCAAGTTGGTGGGAAGCTTGGGTCGCAGCTTCGTACCATCGGGGGGACGCACGTTGAGCCTGAGCTCGCCGGCGGCGAGGTTCGGGATCTCGAAGCGGCCTTCGGCATCGGTCGTCGTGCGGCCCTCGCCCGTCACCCATGGGCCGGCCGTTGTGCGCGGCCGGGTCAGGACGATGACCTCCAGCCCCCGCGCCGTCGACGGATCCTCGACCTGAACGCGGCCGGTCAGCCGGCCGGCAGGCTTCAGTGTGATCGCCCGGGCGCCGCCAGCCGCTGCGCCCAGCTCGCTCCCCTGGAGGCCGAACCCGGCGGCTTCGACCAGGACCGCCTCGATGTCCTCGGCGCGACAGCCCTGGATTTGCCCCTTGCCGTCGGCGTCGGTCGTGGCCGCGAGCCTGTCGGCGAGTGCGTTGGGCAGCGGGAACATCGAACTCGGCCGAATCCCCCCGGCCACGCGCACCGACCCCGGCGTCAGCCGCGCGCCGGCCACCGGCTTCCCGTCCGGTCCCAGCACGCGAACCGCCGTGTGCGCCGGCCCGCCCAGCTTCAGTTGCACCGAGCCCGCCGACGGCAGCGCCGACGGCGTGAACGACTGCCCGGCGAGCCCCGCCTCCGGGCCGTACGCCCAGACCGCCAGGAGGAAATGAGGCCGCCGGGGATCCGTCTCGGTGGGGACGTCGATCCGGAACCGCCCGTCGTGATCGGACTTCGCCCGCGACAGCACCGGACTTCGCCAGGTCCCACGCCCCAGCCCCGAGAGCAACACCTCGATGCCGGCCGCGGGCCGGCCCCCGGCATCCACCACCTGGCCCGACACCGTTGCCGAGCCGGCCGGAGCCTGCGCCAGGGCCATGATCACAAGAGCACCGACGATCATGAGCTGCTCCCCAATCTCAGGTGTATGACCCTGCTAGTACAGTATAACGGTGGGCGGGGCGAGTCAAGGGCCTCGCGGGAAAAATCGACACTTCTCGGCGATCCGATCCCCACCGTGGTCCCACGGGCCTGACCGCAGCGACCGTCGTGATGGAGACCCGAGGTTCACCGCAGAGATCGCAGAGACCGCAGAGATGGGGACAGAGCCAGGAGAGCGGGTCGGCAGGGTCCGGGGGACGGAAGCCCGATTCGCTCT